>CAYQVT010000209.1:2587-6704 GCA_964420885.1 uncultured Gammaproteobacteria bacterium | reverse complement strand
ACGTAAACCCTAACCAGTTACTTTTAGTGGGATAAGTTAACGGGACAGCAGTGATTTTGAGCGAGTATTATTTAAAACATTACTTTCAATTGGTATTGGACTGCTGCTCGTTTCATCTGTAAGGCAAGAACTTCAACCGCTGCTTCGAAGGTTGCTATTACCTTTAATTATTTACGGGCGACTCAGTTATGAAGTCTATTTAACTCATGTTTTTGTCGTCCTCACCGGTGTTAGCTTATATAGGAAGTACGAAATAAGCCTAAATAATTCCTTCATTTGGCTAATTGGTATTGTAATAATGTCAGGCCTATTGGGCTATATTGTAGAGCGCTATTTCTCTGCACCAATGAATTCATGGATCAGAAAAACTTACGATAAATCTATTTCTAAGCAAACAATCTGAAATAAAGAATTTTGCATTTCTTGTAATCTGAGATACCCGATTTACGGTGTCCCTAGCACAATTGTCGGGTTCTAATCCACACGACAACAGATGATTGCACCCACCTATCATACCGAGGTTGTTAAACTCTAATTTTTATAACAAAAACAGAGAATCAATATGTTAGATCAATTGTTTTCGATGACGGGCAAAGTGTGCGTTGTTACCGGAGGGTCGCGAGGCTTGGGTTATTACATGGCAAAAGGTTTTTTGAGTGCCGGTGCAAAACGCGTTTATATTACCGCTCGAAAAGCACAGGCCTGTATTGATGCTGCAAATGAACTATCGGAATTTGGTGACTGTATTGCCTTGCCAGGTAACATTGCATCAGTGGAAGAAATTACCGCCTTAGTAGCTGAACTCAACGAACGAGAGTCGCACATCGATGTACTGGTTAATAATGCTGGAACGGGATGGATGGAAAGTCTCGAAGATTTTTCTGAACTTGGCTGGGATAGAGTAATGGACCTTAACGTAAAATCTCCATTTTTTCTTACCAAAGCATTGATACCATTACTGAGCGCCAACGCCAGTCACGGCAGCACCGCGAGTGTCATCAATATTGGCTCAGTGGCAGGAATATGCGGTGAAACAGACACCTATAGCTACGCCCCGAGTAAAGCGGCCATACATCAACTTACTCGGAATTTAGCCGTTGCCTTATGCGATAAACATATCAGAGTGAATGCAATCGCGCCTGGGCGTTTCTTCTCCAAGATGACGGAATACGCCAGTCAGGATAAAGAACAATATGAGGCCGAGATCGCCATGATGCCACTGCACCGTTGGGGTTCGGAATCGGATATTAGCGGCGTCGCAATTATGTTAGCAAGTACGGCAGGGGCGTTCATTACTGGGCAAATTATCCCTGTTGACGGCGGAACTACCTTAGTAAGATAAGCTAATTTTTAGTTTGGCACTCTAGCTCTTCATCGGGCCAACGATAAGCCAACACGGTTGATACGTCGTAATCATGTTCTTTGACCTCTCCGAGTTGGTTGCCACCCAATAAATGAACACGATCGCCTTCAGTTTTAAGGTAAAAACCGACGTGGCCTTTCCAAGTTGAAGGGCCTTCTCGCTCAAGAACTACGATACACCCCGGCTGTGGAGCCTTAAGAGCTTGCCCCCAATCTAACCAAGAGCGAGCGAGTGCTGAACCAGTGCCTGTAATATTCGCGCGACGTAATACCCAATCAACAAAGGAAGAACACCACGCGGCCTTATCATCGTACCCAGCAATATTGGTTCCTTGATGATACTCCATTATCCTAGGATTACTGCGTGGTGGCGGAAAAGCCTTTACGCCTACTTCTTGCAATGCGATGGACATCCATCGCTCACTTTCAATCACTCTCGACCGCGACAATATCAGCCTAAATCATCGTATTCGTCATAACTGTCGGAATGAACGAGATTGTCTTTGTAATAACGTAACTCTTCAATTGATTCTTTAATATCATCTAAGGCTTTGTGAGAGGCACGTTTATTAAAACCTGACAAAATACTCGGAGACCATTGGCGTGCTACTTCTTTAAAAGAACTGACGTCAATATTTCGATAATGCAGCCAATCACTGAGCTCTGGCATGTACTTGTATAAAAAACGGCGATCTTGGCAAATACTATTACCACACAAAGGTGCTCGATTATTCAATGTGTGCCGTTGTATAAAGTCTAAGGTTTCGATCTCGGCTTGACGCTCCGTGACACGAGACGCTTTGACACGATTGACCAAACCCGTCTTGTTATGCGTACGGGTATTCCACTCATCCATTCCATCGATCAACTCTTGAGGTTGATGAATAACGATAACAGGGCCTTCGGCAATGGTTCTTAAATCACCATCTGTAATGATCGTGGCCATCTCGATGATTCGATCTTTTTCGGGATCTAAACCGGTCATTTCTAGGTCCATCCAGACCCACGCGTTATGATGTGGTGGCACTCGCCGTCTCCCTACTGCCTAAAACAGTGATATAGTTTTGAGATGTTTCAAAAGGTGAGAATACTATGAACGACGACATCAATAAACTGCTCAACGGTCAGTGTCGTTTAGTTTCTAAAAAAGAAGGTTCATTAAACCTATCGGATATAGAAAAATTCAGAGCGCTGACACCATTATGGCAGTTTTGTGCCAACGACAATGTGCTCACTAGAGTCTTCCATTTTGATAGCTATCAAGACACCATAGAATTCGCCAATTGGGTGGCAAGAATCGCCGAAGATCAAGATCACCACCCCGACATGTTGATCACCTATCAACGTTGTAAAGTCTGCTACAAAACACACACCGTTAATGGCATCACTAAAAATGACTTTGTTTGTGCAGCACAAATAGATGCGCTGCTCTCTTAACATCAAACCTTAGGTAACGATATCATCAAGGAACGATTTTATTTTATCAGCCCATGAACTCTCTTGCGGGCTGTGCTTGCTTCCGCCAGTATGAATAGAATCGTCTAGTTCTTGTAACAGTTCTTTTTGTCGTTTTGTCAGGTTCACTGGTGTCTCGACCATCACCTCGCAATATAAATCACCTACGAATCCAGCGTTACGAACATTCTTAACACCTTTACCTCGAAGTCGAAACATTTTGCCAGATTGAGTGCCCGCGGGAATTCTTAGCTTCGCCCGGCCGTCTAAGGTTGGCACTTCTAGATCACCACCGAGCGCCAACGTTGAGTAACTGATCGGCACAGTACAATGCAAGTCGACGCCTTCTCGAGTAAACAATTGGTGTGGTTTTAAACTCACCGACACGTATAAATCACCGTTGACGCCACCGGTACCGCCATTCTCGCCTTCACCGGAAAGACGAATTTGATCGCCCTCATCAACACCTGCTGGTATTTTTACCGACAGCTTCTTATTTTCTCGTACTCGGCCTTCGCCATGACAATCATTGCAAGGGTCGGTAATAATGGTGCCACTACCATGGCATTTCGGGCAGGTTTGTTGAACCGAAAAGAAACCTTGTTGAATTCGAACTTGCCCTTGCCCGTTACACGTCCCGCAGTGACTTGGTTTGCTGCCAGCTTTGGCGCCAGAACCATGACAAGTTTTACAGCCCGACATTCGAGGTACAGTGATATTTTTCTCCACCCCTCTGACCGCTTCTTCGAGCGTCAACTCCATGTTATAACGCAGATCCGAACCTCGGCGCTGTCGTTGCCGGCCACCACCGCCTTGGCCTCCGCCAAAGATGTCGCCAAACATATCGCCAAAAATATCGCCAAAACCACCGGCACCTTGGCCACCAAAACCGCCCGCTCCGGCGCCCATACCGCCTTCAAAGGCAGCATGACCAAATTGATCGTAAGCCGCCTTCTTTTCAGCGTTAGAAAGTACATCGTAAGCTTCTTTAGCTTCCTTAAACTTTGCCTCTGCTTCGGCATTATCAGGATTACGGTCTGGGTGATGCTTCATCGCTAAGCGACGGTAAGATTTCTTTAATTCTGCATCACCAGCAGAACGATCAACACCGAGAACTTCGTAATAATCACGTTTGGACATGGTTTAAATCTCTATTACTAATCTTGTCTACAATACGCTCTAAGCATTCATAAAAAAGCCCGCACTTTATCAAGCACGGGCTTTTATCGCTCAGCGCCGATTAAGCGTTTTTATTGTCGTCTTCGTCTTTAACTTCTTCGAATTCGGCGTCAACAACGTT
>CAYQVT010000209.1:0-2577 GCA_964420885.1 uncultured Gammaproteobacteria bacterium | reverse complement strand
CCTGCGTACATCTGCTCAGCAAGCTTGTGGCTCGCTTGCATCAGTGCTTCTACCTTAGCGTTGATCGCCTCAACATCATCACCTTTAACCACTTCTTCAACCTCAGCAATGGCGGCTTCGATGTTTGATTTCTCAGTCGCATCCAAGTTATCACCCGCATCGGTCATGGTTTTGGTGACACCATTGACCATAGACTCAGCTTGGTTCTTAGCATCAACCAATGCTTTCGCTTTAGCGTCTTCTTCAGCGTGTGCTTCGGCATCGGCAACCATGGCTTCGATCTCTTCATCACTCAAACCTGAGCTTGATTTGATGACGATCTTATTTTCCTTACCAGTGGCCTTATCTTTAGCCGATACATGCATGATACCGTTTGCATCAATATCGAAAGTGACTTCGATCTGTGGTGTACCACGCTGTGCCGGTGGAATATCAGTTAGGTCAAAACGACCCAAAGATTTATTGCCCGATGCCATTTCACGCTCACCTTGTAGTACGTGAATGGTCACTGCGTTTTGATTATCTTCAGCCGTCGAGAACACTTGGCTTGCATTCGTTGGGATCGTTGTGTTCTTGTCAATCAACGCGGTACGCACACCACCCATGGTTTCAATACCAAGAGTAAGAGGGGTTACATCGAGTAACAAAACGTCTTTTACATCACCGCCCAATACACCACCTTGAATCGCCGCACCCATGGCAACCGCTTCATCAGGGTTCACGTCACGTCGAGCTTCCTTACCGAAAAATTCTTGTACCGCTTCTTGCACTTTAGGCATACGAGTTTGGCCGCCAACAAGAATCACGTCATCGATTTCACTCGCAGACATACCAGCATCTTTGAGCGCTGTACGACATGGGTCGATAGTACGCGTTACTAAATCAGCCACCAAAGACTCTAACTTTGCCCGCGATAGCTTCAATACTAAGTGTTTAGGTCCGGTAGCATCCGCGGTGATGTAAGGCAGATTCACTTCAGTTTGAGAGCTTGATGAGAGTTCAATTTTGGCCTTCTCAGCTGCGTCTTTCAAACGCTGCATGGCTAGAGGGTCGCCTTTAAGGTCAATGTTTTGATCTTTCTTAAACTCTTCAGCCAGATATTCAATCACGCGGTTATCAAAGTCTTCACCGCCTAAGAAAGTGTCACCATTAGTTGATAACACTTCGAACTGATGCTCACCATCAATGTCGGCAATCTCGATGATTGATACATCAAACGTACCGCCACCTAAGTCATATACGGCGATCTTACGGTCACCGGTCTTCTGATCCATGCCGTACGCAAGTGCCGCAGCAGTAGGTTCGTTGATAATACGTTTAACGTCCAATCCAGCAATTTTTCCTGCGTCTTTGGTTGCCTGGCGTTGGGCATCATTAAAATAAGCCGGAACAGTAACGACCGCCTCAGTAACCTCTTCACCGAGAAACTCTTCAGCAGTGGTTTTCATTTTCTGCAAAATACGCGCAGACACTTCCGGAGCCGCCATTTGTTTGCCGTTGGCTTCGACCCATGCATCACCGTTCTTTGCTTTAATAATTTTGTACGGCATTAAATCCTTATCACGCTGAACAACCTTTTCGTCGAATTTTCGGCCGATTAAGCGTTTTACAGCATAGAGAGTATTATTTGGATTAGTCACCGATTGACGTTTGGCAGGTTGACCAACGAGCACCTCGTCATCGCTGGAAAAAGCGACGTAAGATGGCGTTGTACGGTCGCCTTCACTATTTTCAATAACACGTGGCTTGTCGCCATCCATTACTGCTACGCAAGAGTTAGTGGTCCCTAAATCGATTCCAATAATTTTGCCCATGATGTATTTCCTCAATTAAAAATTTGTTGCTTGCCCTTTGTTTGGGGCTTGTATTTGGTTTTTCAACACTTGAGCGAGTCCCAAGTGCGATAAATTTTACGGTTGTACGACTATTTTGCGACGATCACCATCGCCGGACGCAACAGGCGGTCATGTAGTTGAAAACCAGCCTGAATCACATTGATGATGCAGCCCGATTCAATCTCTTCTGATTCAATCATGCTCATAGCTTGATGCAGGTTCGGGTCCAATTTCTCACCGACCTCTGGTGCTATCTCGACCAAGGAATATTTAGCGAAGCCTGCTTGCAACTGCTTTAGTGTAATACCAACACCTTCGTGAATGCTTTTCACCGCCTCATCAGCATCGTCAGCGACTTCTACCGCGACCGCCAGCTTAAGGCTGTCAAATACATTAACCATCTCCTTTGCAAAACCTTCGACGGCAAATTTGCGGCCGTTAGCCACCTCTTTTTCGGCACGACGGCGCACATTGTCTTCTTCTGCTTTTGCACGAAGAAATGCATCTTTGAGTTTGGTAATTTCAGCGTGGGCGGCGTTCAATTCCGACGCATGATCTGGCGCACCCTCTGCTTGTGAGTCATCAGCGACGGGCTCAACTGGAGCTTCTTGCTGCTTTTCTTCGCTAGATTGTAGGTTTTCTTCTGGTAATTCTTTGTTTTCTTGATCAGTCATTAATCTAAATTTGTATCAAAAATCGAATGCGTGAATTATGGGGATAGAATCAATACGTTCAAGGGTTT
>CAYQVT010000208.1:0-6712 GCA_964420885.1 uncultured Gammaproteobacteria bacterium | reverse complement strand
TAATCTCCAACTCTACTATTCAACGCGTTATTGCTTGAAGGAAGTATCGTCTATCAAATTCAATCAGTTAATTTAATTCTGTTCTGTCTTTCTTTCTATACTCGTCTAACAGACTTTGTTGCTCACCTGTTAACTCTATTTTGTCTAACAATTCTGGGCGCCGCTCCCAGGTTCGGCCTAAGGCCTGTTGTTCTCGCCACTTCGCAATGGCTTTATGGTCACCACTCAGCAATACGTCGGGCACTTTATGCCCATCGTAGGCTTCAGGTCGCGCGTAGTGCGGGCAGTCTAAAATGCCTTGTGCAAACGAATCTTGTTCGGCGGACTCGTTATTACCTAAGCTGTCGGGTAATAACCGCGCAATTGCGTCAATCATCACCATGGCGGCTAATTCACCGCCGGATAACACATAGTCACCAATAGACCATTCTTCGTCGACATGATGTTCAAGCACACGCTCGTCAATACCTTCGTACCGCCCCGCCAGTAATATCACCGAATCGCGTTCGGAGAATTCTTTTGCGGCGGCATGATCAAAGCGCTTACCTTGCGGGCTTAAGTACACAACTTTGGCACCGGGTTTAGCTTGAGACCTTGCGGCCTTTATTACTTTGCTCATTGGCTCCGGCATCATTACCATGCCAGGTCCACCCCCAAAAGGTCTGCCATCGACGGTGTTATGTTTGTCGTCGGCGTAGCCTCTCGGGTTGTGTAGCGTTAAGCTGAGAATATCGTGTTGTATCGCTCGGCTTATCACACCATATTCAGTTATCGCACTAAACATACCTGGGAAAATTGAAATTACGTGTAAATCCACTTTCCTGCTTTCTATTTTAGTTTCGTCTGAATTTTTTCTAATTTTCTAGTAAAGAACTAATCCTCTAAGAGAAAATTAGGGTCCCAATCTACTAGCATGGTCCCCGCGTTTACATCTACTTCTAATATTATTTCGTCGGTATAAGGAATCAGCACATCGGCTTTGCCCTCTTCCACGTTGTTACAAACCAGAACGTCATTTGCACCGGTTTCAAGTATAGAGTCTATTCTGCCAATGACGGCCTCGCTGCTACTCACGGTGAGACCAATCAGTTGTTGCCAATAAAACTCACCTTCCGGCAGTTTCGGTAAATCGCTTTGCTTAACAAAGATTACCTGCCCACTCATGGCGGCGGCTTGATCTCGGTCGTCTACACCTTCTAGCTGTGCGACTATGCCTTGACCTTGCTCTCTACAATTGAGTACCTCTATCGGTACTGGCTCAACCTTAGAGCGCGGTTTTTGTAAATACCAAACTTTGTATTGGCTAATGTCGGCGCGGTTACGTGTATAAGAGTGAAGTTTTACCCAACCTTTTACACCCCATACGCCGACAAGCTTGCCGAGTTCTACGTACACCTTATTTGAAAACTCTATAAGGCGAGAGCGAACTACTCAGCTTCTTCAGCGTCGGCTGCAGGTGCTTCTTCAGTTGTCGCTTCTTCAGCGGCTGCTTCAGCTTCGGCGGCTTTCTTAGCTTCAGCTTCGCTTGCTTCTTGAGCTTTAACTGCGTCAGCTTCGGCTTTAGCCGCTGCGGCATTTTTAGCTTCGGTTGCTGCAACTAACTTTGCTTTTTCGGCTTCAAGCGCTTCAGGGCCTTTAGCGAATTGCTTCAAAAGACTGGCGACGCGATCAGAAGGTTGTGCACCTTTGCTAACCCAGTATTCAATACGATCTGTGTCTACGCGCAAACGTTCTTCACCACCGACAGCGCGTGGATTAAAAAACCCGACACGTTCGATGAAACGACCACGAGGCGAACGACGTGAATCTGCGACCATAATGCCGTAGAAAGGACGTTTTTTAGCGCCACCACGGGCTAAACGAATTGTTACCATAATAAGTACTCTGTTTTATTGTGCTCGCTAGCCTATGTCTAGCCAGCATTAATTTAACTTTTCTGCCGCCCCAAAATTCAAATTAAATTGGGTCGTTTGTGCGTGCAGGGGTTCGCCCTCACGAGGCGCGCGATTTTAGCCCTTAAATAAAGTAAAAGAAAGGTTTTTGGAACAATTATGAGGAAAATCTATCGGTTTAAGTGTTTTCTATGTTCCGATACGCCATGGTGGCCGTCAAGGCGCTGAATTCTAACTAAAAGTTGTTTTCGCATAAAGCCATTAACACTCGTAAAAATTAGAAAAGCTATTCGATAAACGCAGAAAATAGGCTTCATCGCTTGTGTTACATTGCTTACCCCCATAGAATTCGCGCGCTTGATGATGAGCAACCCGTTCTTTAGTCAAAGTCTGCACCCACATACAGAGCTCCCTAATGTTTGAGAATTCAGCGTCACGACGCAGCAGTATTAAAAATGATGTTTTATCTGGGCTTACGGTTGCCCTCGCCTTGGTGCCAGAAGCAGTAGCATTCGCGCTCATCGCCGGGGTTGAACCACTCGTGGGTTTATATGCTGCATTTATGGTTGGCTTAATAACGGCCGTAACCGGTGGTCGCCCAGGCATGATTTCCGGCGCTACAGGTGCCTTAGCGGTGGTCATGGTTGCACTGGTGGCTGATCACGGAGTTCAATACCTTTTCGCTACCGTTGTATTAATGGGGCTATTACAAATGGCGGCAGGCGCGCTGCGCATAGCGCGCTTTATTCGCTTGGTCCCGCACCCGGTCATGCTAGGTTTCGTTAACGGCTTAGCAATTGTGATTTTCTTAGCGCAACTAGGCCAATTTGGCGAACCCGGTCAGCCTGGTTGGGCCGTAGGCACCTTTCTTGAAGGCAGCATTTTAGACGTTGCTTGGTTAGGCGCAGATCAACTTACCATTATGTTAGGCCTTGTGGTTATCACCATGGCAATTATTCGATTTTTACCGATGTTGACCCGAGCTGTTCCCTCATCATTAGCTGCCATCGTTGCCGTTTCAGTTGCCGTTTTCACCTTAAATATAGACACTAAAGTTGTTGGTGACGTCGCCTCTATCGCCGGTGGCTTTCCGGAATTCAGCATTCCTTCTGTACCGTTTAACCTCGAAACACTCAAAATTATTTTTCCCTATGCGATGATTCTTGCCGCGATCGGTTTGATTGAATCGCTTCTGACCTTGAGACTAATTGATGAAATCACTGAAACCCGCGGCAATGGCAACCGCGAATGTTTCGGCCAAGGGCTAGCCAATACCGCAACCGGTTTTTTCGGCGGCATGGGCGGCTGCGCGATGATTGGCCAGAGTATGATTAATGTCAATTCTGGCGGCCGAGGCCGGCTATCAGGTATCACCGCGGCCCTTTCACTATTGGCATTTATATTATTTGCGTCTTCATTGATTGAGCAGATTCCAATCGCTGCGTTGATCGGCGTCATGTTCATCGTCGTCATTGGCACCTTCGAATGGAGTAGTTTTCGAATTATTCGCCGTGTACCAAAGCAAGATGCGTTTGTGCTTGTCACCGTATCGGCGGTAACGGTGTTTACCGATCTCGCCATTGCTGTGGTGGTCGGCGTGATCATTTCCGCCTTAGTCTTTGCTTGGAATCATGCAAAACAGGTGACGGTCGAAAAACGAGAGAATCGCTACGGCTCTCATTACTACACGGTACACGGGCCATTGTTTTTTGGTTCAACCGCCTCATTCTCCGAACACTTTACGCCAGCCGACGATAACATCGACGTTATCATTGATTTTGCTGATTCTCGAGTAGTCGATCACTCAGGAATCGAAGCCATTGATGCCTTAGCGATGCGTTATAAGAAAAACAACCGCACGTTGCATCTAATTCACTTAAGCCCCGAGTGCAAAATATTGTTGAAAAAGGCAGGCGATATGGTGGAAGTCAACGTGGTTGAGGACCCTAGTTATTTCTTGGCAATAGAAAGCGCTGACTGGAGCGCGGGTTCAAACAAAACCTAGTCGAGTTTCCCCAAATGGTTGCACACTCGCTCTATTATATGGTCACATCCATAGAGTCTATGGTCATACTTCTAATTTAATTGGAAAATAGATGACTGCAAAAAAGACTTGGTTTACGCATTGATCGCGTTCGTTGTATTTGTTTTTATTTAATCGCTGTTCTTTAAATTTACGAGTTCGGAAGAAACTGACATTATTTTCTCGACCATAGCTCAATGGATGACGGGTGTTGGTTTAGGCTTCATCGCGCCTACGTTCGAGTCAATCGGCGGGTATGCTATTGGTGGTACAGAGCTGATTGCCAGTGCCTTACTAATATAGCCAGCGACCCGTAAACTCGGCGCTTTGCTTGGTCTAGGTGTTATTTCTGGCGCAATCTTCTTTCATTTAGCAACACCACTTGGCGTTGACCGTGTGGTTAATGCCGCTGGTGACACTGATGGTGGAGTCCTGTTTTACATGGCTTGTGGAGTTTGGCTAAGTTGTCTTTTAATCCTTATCTAGAGCAAGAAAGAAGACTAAACCCAGCTATAAGGCACGCAGCGTCTAATGTTTGCGACGTATATTACCGTTAGACGCTGAGCATGTATTAAACAGCCGCACTTAAAAAATTGGTGTGCTAGTTGTGCAATTTATTGTAATAGTTCCGCCAAGTTAACAATCTCACCCGATTTATCACATTGATAACCCGGCAATGCGTTTACCTCTTGCTGAAACCCGTTTGATTTCAACATTTCGATGAAACTTTGCACCTCAGGATCGTCTTCGGATTCCTTTTTAATGGCCCATAAATAAGCGTCCTCAGTGATTGGAATAAAGTCCAGATCAAAGCGAGCGGCGGCGGCTTCCATTCCAAATCCAACATCGGCCATGCCGGTTGCAACTTGTGCCGCTACCGCCGTGTGAGTGTACTCATGTTGATCGAATGATTTAATCGAATTGCTTTGAATGCCTTCTTGAAAAAGCAACTCTTCGAACAATTCTCTGGTACCAGAGTACGGTTGGCGGTTAATTAAGCGAACGTCTTTTTCAACTAAATCCTTCAGCGCTCTGATCCCAAAGCGATTGCCAGACGCCACCATCAAGCCTTGATCTCGTTTAATAAAGCGAAAAATACGAACATCGTTTGGGTTTAGGAGCGTTTGATAACGAAGCTGTTGGGCCGCGATTCGATGATGCAATGGCACAGTAAACCCAGCAATTTTACATGCACCTGAATGCAAAGCCTTAAGCGCGTCCTCCGAGCCATGATAGTGCAATTCGGTTTGATAATCTGGCATGTGCTTCGGTATTAATGCAACGGCGTAACCATGGCTCGCGTAGATGGTCATAACATTAACTTGGTCAGACAATACTTTATGCACTTTTGCATTGAGTTCCATTGCTAAACTTTCCATTTGCGTGTGCAAACGCGCGTCAATACGCTGATTGGCCTGCAACAACACTTCCCCAAGCGCGGTTAGCCGCGCGCCTCGGCCACGTTCTTTTAAGGTAACGGGGCTACCAAAGAACTCGCCGGCTTCTTGCAAAATGTTCCAAGCATGCCGATACGAAAGATCAACGTCCTGCGCCGCCGCTGTGAGTTTTTTTCGCCTTTGAATCGCGTTCAATAGTGGCAATAACGCTATATGTAATCGACGACCATTAATATCTTCAAATCGCCAATTAGGAATAATGTTTAAATTATTAATATGCATTTAATTTCATATTTGTTAGACGAAATTATCGTGATATTTTAACCTTATTAAGGTTTTTAATATGCAATTTATTTCATATTAATACCACATACTGTCAGTCAAAACTGGATAAATGACAATGATTGCGAACACCAAGCAACAAGCCGTACTGAGTGCGATCGAGGCAAACAAACACCTCGAAGGGCCTTTATTACCGATTCTGCATCAAATTCAAAATGATTTAGGATTTGTCCCGAGTGAACACGTGACTGATATTGCCCAAGCGCTTAATTTATCGCGCGCTGAAGTGCACGGTGTCATCACCTTCTATCACTCATTCAAGACCACAGCTCACGGTAAGCACGTAGTTGAAGTATGTCGTGCAGAATCTTGCCAAGCTAAGGGAGGTCGTGCACTCGAAGCGGCTATCAAAGCCAAACTCGGCATTGATTTTGAGAGCACCACAGAGGACGGCAGTATCACACTCGAGCCAGTCTATTGCCTGGGTAATTGTGGATGCTCGCCCGCGATAAAAATTGATTCTAATATCTACGGTCGAGTAACCGAAGAAAGCGCCTTCGACTTGATCGACAGTCTAAATGCGGAGCAACACTGATGACAATTAAAGTTTTTGTACCTCAGGATTCGTCTGCCATATCGGTTGGCGCCGACCAAGTTGCCGCCAGACTAGATCGTGTCGATGGCATAGAACTCATTCGTAACGGTTCACGCGGTTTGTTTTGGCTTGAGCCAATGGTTGAAGTTGAAACCGATAAGGGGCGTGTTGCCTACGGCCCAGTTTCACCGAGTGATGTCGACTCATTGATTGAACAAGGCTTAATCTCCGGCGCTCAGTCTCACCCCTTGAGTCTTGGTCTTACCGAAGAAATTTCGTTCTTAAAGAAACAACAGCGCCTGACCTTCAAACGAGCGGGCATTATAGACCCAGTAAATCTCGACGACTACAAAGCGCACGGCGGATACAAAGGTTTGAAACGCGCAATCTCCATGTCTACCCAAGAGTGTGTCGATGAAGTAAAAGACTCTGGCCTGCGTGGACGAGGCGGCGCGGCCTTCCCCACTGGGATAAAGTGGCAAACCGTTCACGACGCTCCGGGCTCCAAAAAATACATTGTCTG
>CAYQVT010000207.1:0-6729 GCA_964420885.1 uncultured Gammaproteobacteria bacterium | reverse complement strand
TACCTGCTGTGATACTGATATTCGGCATGCCATTATTTTTGCTGATTGCGCTATTAGGATTTGGACATCGCAAGCGTAAACAGAAAATGGAATTGGTAGAAATGTACATCAAAAGTGAGCGTGATATTCCCGAGCATGTAATTACCGCGCTTGACAGCGGTGGTTCGGCGAGCTCGCTTAAAAGCGGCCTAACCCTAACGGCGGTCGGTATTGGTTTTGTAGCCGCGTTCAGTGCACTGGGTGCTGAAGAAGTTGGTGGCTTCGGACTCATTCCAATGTTTTTGGGAATCGCTAGACTTATATTCTGGTACGTAGTTGAACGCAAAGCGGAAACTAAAACAGACGACGAACTATAAACGTATTTATTAATCACCACTGAGAAGTAGATTAATATAGTTGTGAAAAGACAAGATCTTACTGTCTTGGAAGAATCCCAGTTGGTCGAACTTGCCGTTAGCAAGAACGATCAGTTGGCGTTTGCCGAGCTTGTAAACAGGCATCAGTCTAACTTGCGATATTCGCTCCGTCAGCTTACCGACTGGAACGAATCTCTGGCCGATGACCTCGCGCAGGACACGTTTATCCAAGCCTTTAAAGAATTAGCTAAATTCCGACATCAAGCCAAGTTCTCCAGTTGGCTTTACAGAATTGGCTACAATGTCTTTTTACAACACGTACGAAAAAAAGCGCTTGATACTCAATCATTAGACGATCAACCGTTATTGAGCAATCAACTAGAAACGGCCCCTGAACATGACGAAGACTCAGAGGTTCATCAAAAGGTTGCTAAATTATTAGCAACATTGGAGCCAGAGCGACGCTCTGTGTTACACTTGTTTTTACATCGTCAGCACACGCAGCAGGAAATATCCGATATTATGGGTGTTCCGCTTGGTACGGTAAAAACACACATCAATCGAGGCCGTTTGGTTTTGCAAGATGGTTTACAGGCATGGCGAGGCTAATATTATGAATAATGAAACGTTAAACGCAGCTGAAAACAACTCCTTAGACGCTTTATTCGCAAGCGCAAGGCAATCGCAGCCAAACTTAGTGGATGATAATTTCACCAAGATGCTGATCAATAGCCTACCTAAGGTGAATTTAGTCGTTCGTAAAGATACGTCTAAGAAAGGCCTCTCGTTCGATTTAATCGGCGCGATAATAGGATTATTGATGGCTTATTTATTCGTCGATAAGACTTCTTTACTAAGCTCATTCGTTGGTTTGATTCCCGATTCATTGGTCATCTCTCCGTTAGTTATTCTTTCAGTTGTCGGAGCTGTTGCCTTATCCAGTGCTATCGCGTGGTGGGCTGTTGAGGATAGCCGACTTTAACTATGTATTTGTGACATCCAACAAGAATTAGAAAGCCCCAGAATCAACTCGGTTCTGGGGCTTTTTTACTTTATGTTTCACATGATTGGTTAGACTACACAACGATTCAAAAATTTAACAATTCATACCATCGAGTATTGTGGCTCAATGCGTATGAATCAAAAATATTTATAATCAAAAAACAATTAGCTTGGTTCCTATTTATGGAAGCTAAACGCTAAAAACCTACACTATTGAGGAGTATCTATATGCTAGGACTAATGATGAATGATCAACTAACGATCACGTCGCTAATGCGCCACGGGCGAACCATCAACGGAGACAGTCAAATAGTCTCGGTTGTGCATGATAACCCGCGCCACGTATATACTCAGACGGAGTGTTATGACAGGGCTGCTCAGCTTGCCAATGCCCTCAGTGAGTTAGGCCTAGAATCAGGCCAAACCGTCGGAACACTGGCCTGGAATGACTATCGGCATATGGAAGCCTATTACGGTATTGCTTGCAGTGGTGCGATCTGTCACACCATTAACCCTCGTCTATTTCCAGAACAATTGGTTTATATTATTAATCATGCGGAAGACCGGTTCTTGCTGGTAGATCCTATGTTTGTGCCGCTGGTCGAAGCGATTAGTAGTCAAATTAGTATTAAGGGTGTGATTGTGATGGCGGGGGAAGATTCCATGCCAGAAACAACAATGGAGAATGTGTATTGTTATGAAACTCTGTTGGCCGCTCAAAGCACTGATTTCGACTGGCCGGAGTTAGACGAGCAAACCGCGTGTTCCTTGTGCTACACCTCTGGAACCACCGGTAACCCAAAAGGGGTTCTCTATTCTCATCGAGCACTCGTACTACAGACCTATGCCTGTTGTTTAGGCGATGGCATGGGGTTAAGCGCTGGTGACGTGGCCTTACCCGTGGTGCCAATGTTTCATGTAAATGCATGGAACATGCCGTATTCGGCTGCTCTCGCTGGCTTCAAGCTAGTGTTCCCAGGTTCTAAGATGGGTGATGGCGCAGCATTGCAAAGTATGATTGAACGTGAGGGTGTGAATTACGCAGTGGGTGTACCAACGGTATGGTTGGCTTTGCTCACCTATTTGAAAGAAACTGGCAAAGATGTACCGAGTTTGTCGCGTATTGGCGTAGGCGGTTCAGCATGCCCTTTAAGTACTATGAAGGGCTTTGAAGAGCACTACGGCGTTACCACCGTGACTGGTTGGGGGATGACTGAAATGGCACCACTGGGTACATTCAACATTCCCAAACACCCCAGAGAGCACTACAGCGATGAAGAGTACGATGCGTTGCGAGTGCGAGCAGGTCGCTCAGTGTTCGGCGTGTCGATGAAGATTGTTGACGAGAACGATGAGGAAGTACCATGGGATGGTGTTGCTTTCGGTGCATTAAAGGTGCGTGGGCCGTGGGTGGTTGAACGCTATTTCAAACACCAAGAATCAGCCCTAGATGATAATGGCTGGTTTGATACAGGTGATGTGGCGAGCATTAATCCAGACGGAAATATGACCATCACTGACAGAACCAAAGATGTGATTAAGTCGGGAGGCGAATGGATTTCGTCGATAGATTTAGAGAATTGCGCTGTGGGTCATCCGGGGGTGGCAGAAGCCGGCGTGATTGGCATTGCTCATCCTAAATGGGATGAGCGACCTTTATTGGTGATTGTACGCCAACCGGGTGTTGACGAGGTTAGCGGTGAGGAAATATTAGCGTTTATGGATGGCAAGATCGCTAAATGGTGGATGCCCGATGAAGTGGCTTTTGTCGACGAGCTACCGCATACGGCTACCGGGAAAATTCATAAGGTCGGTTTGCGTGAACAGTTCGCTGATTTTAGTTTTACCAACACCTAAATAAAGCGTTCGTTATAGGATAACTACCGGACTTGAACTCTTCAAGCTCGGTCAGTAATTTGCAGATTAGTATTGGGTTTAGCTAAGCATAAGCCCAATGCTGGTGTTATGCACGGGGTATGTTTCGCTCCGCTCTACTCCAATAAAAAGCGAGTAGTGCGCCCACAGTCAACAGCGCTGCGGCCGCGAAAGGTGCACCAGGAAGATAATAAATGGTATCGGCTTTGGTGAATTGTTGGAACGTATAAGTCATTATCAATGGGCTGAGAATGGCCGATATTGCGATCACCGAAGCAAATACTCCTTGAAGTTCACCTTGCTCCTCATCACTTACTTGATCAGCCATCATGCCTTGTAATGCCGGGCCGACAATGGCCCCAATGGCGGTAATTGGCATACCCAGAAAAATAAGAAGGGTGCTGTCAACGACGGTCAGAAAGCTTAGGGTACCGATGGACATAAACATGCCAATAAACGCGGTACGTTCAACCCCAAAACGCCGAATCATGATTCCCAAAATAACTACCTGGGTAACGGCGGCGCAGACGCCATAAACCGCCAAGCTAATACCAACCATTCTTGGTTCCCAACCAAACTTCTCGATGGTAAAAAAACTCCATATCGATGGGTAAACATGATTCGCGGTGGAGTACAAAAGAACCACAAACATCACACTGCCTACGGTAGGCAGATTGCGAATTCGCAATAATGCCGCAAATGGGTTGGAACGTCGCCATTCAAATTTTCGGCGCTTCTCCTTGGTTAAGGTTTCGGGTAAGGCGAATAGTCCAAATAATGCATTTAATAAAGCCAGACAACCGGCCACAATAAACGGCATTCTAATACCAAATTCAGCCAGTAAACCACCGATCGCGGGGCCGAGTACAAAGCCAATACCAAACGCACCTCCGATATAGCCAAAATTCGCCGATCTCTGGCCTTTTTCCGACGTGTCGGACAAATAGGCTGCGGCCGTGGAATAGGTTGCCCCAGTGATCCCAGACACTATTCTGGCGATAAATAAGAGAAATAAGGTAGGTGCGATTGCCATTAAGAAATAGTCCAAACCCATAAACACTAATGACACAATTAAAACTGGCCGACGACCAAAACGATCTGAAAGGTTTCCGAGAAATGGGCCAAAGAAAAACTGCATTGCCGCGTAACTAAAGGTGAGCAGGCCTCCCCAAAACGCAGCATCGGCCATTGACGTGTTACTTACGTCGCGTATCAATTCCGGCATCACCGGCATTATCAAGCCGATACCCATAGCGTCGAGCATCACCGTCACAATAATAAAAAATAGAGAGGCTTTGTTTTTCAATTGGGTATTATTCAAAAAGGTGGTATGCGCACAAAGGACAGGAAAAGCCGCCAATATCGCTCGGGGTTACGCTAATAAACCGCAAGTGTACGGCCTTTTGCTCAATGATTAAATGCGTTTCTTGGCTAGGCACGTTAATATCCGGTTCTGAATTTAACGTCTGTCAATAAGGCCACACCTTTCATGTCCGATTATCAATTTTCATCGCTGAAGCTAATTCCTCAACTAGAAGAAAATCTGGGGTCACTGGGTTTCAAATCGATGACGGCCATTCAAGCGCAAAGCTTGCCAAGGATTCTAAGTGGTAAAGACGTGATCGCTCGTGGTCAAACGGGTTCAGGTAAAACGGCTGCATTTGGATTGGGGCTGTTAAACCGACTCGATTCTAAGCTCTTCAAGATTCAATCCTTAGTGCTTTGTCCGACGCGCGAACTCGCAGAGCAAGTATCCGGCGAGATTCGACGTTTGGCTCGAGGAATTCCGAATGTAAAAGTGCTCACTATCTACGGCGGTACTCCGATTAAAGCCCAAGCGACATCGTTGGAGAAAGGTGTGCATATCGTGGTTGGAACGCCGGGCAGAATTGAGGATCACCTGAACAAAGGCTTTTTGGATTTAGCGCACATGACGACCTTAGTGTTAGATGAAGCCGACAGAATGCTTGATATGGGGTTTCAAAAAACGCTTGATGCGATCATTGACGCGGTACCCTCTAAACGGCAAACCCTTTTGTTCAGCGCAACTTACCCGGCCGGGATTAAAGCGATCGCAGCGCGCATTATGCAAGACCCTATACTCGCTGAGGTGTCACCGAATCAGGATTCGGTACGCGTGGATCAAGCTTTTTTTCTAGTCGAGAATGAATACGACCGGCTGCAATCGTTGAAGTTGTTGCTATTGCATAACCGCGAAAAGCAATCGATAGTATTTTGTAACACACGTCAAGACAGTCAAACTGTCGCCGGTGGTTTGAAGAGTGCGGGATTCAGCGCTGCTGCGCTGCACGGAGATATGGAGCAAAAGGATCGCGACCAAACGCTAATACGCTTCTCCAATAAAAGTATCAATGTATTGGTAGCGACCGACGTCGCTGCTAGGGGATTGGACATTGATACGCTTGAATTAGTATTTAACTACCACCTGCCCAGAGAGCTGGAAGTTTACACTCATCGCATTGGTCGCACGGGGCGAGCTGGGGAAAAAGGCCAAGCTTGTTCGTTTTTTCAAATATCTGAGCAATTTCGAGTTGATCAGTTAGAGACCTATCTGGATTCCGATATTCGTCCGAGCAGTTTACCACCGCTTGAATTATTGGATCAGGCGCCGGAACGGCCATTAATGTCGACATTACGAGTAGAGGGTGGTAAGCGACAAAAGCTAAGACCTGGCGATTTAGTTGGCGCTTTGACTAAGGCTGAAGAGATCAATGGTAATAATATCGGCAAGATCCAAGTATTGGATAATTGGGCTTATGTGGCTGTAGAACGCGGTTTGGCTAAGCGCGCCTTGCAACAATTAGGGCAGGGCAAAATTAAAGGAAAGTCATTTCGGTCTAGGCTGATTTAACCGCTAATTAGCCATCTAGGTATGCAAGCCGATACAGAATTAGCCTAATTCAAAATACCGCGTTGGGTCATTACCCTACTGTAGAAATACAAGGCTAAGGCAATCGTTAATATCAACGCTGCAAAGGCCAAAGCACCGGCACCGCCCATTACCTCATAACCGTTTGATAGGCCGTAGTTGTAGATTGTTGTGATGACAACGCCAATAAATGATACAAGGAACACAGTCGCACTTAAGGCGTTTCTCATCAACAATAATATTGAGGCAGCAACGCTGCTCCAAATGGCGATAGCCCAAGCGCAAACCACCCATATAGGCTGAGCGTAAAAATAGTCAAGTTGAACTTGACTGAATCCGCTCATATACGCCTCATTTTGAGATTGAGTCATCACGTAGTCGAACGCGCCAACACTGTTCCACAAAACAGCTAAGATTCCTACGACCCAAATATGCCACGGTGTTTTTGTTGCCATGTCTTTTCCCCATTATCAAAGTTTGTTGATCAGATTATCAGTCAGGCCACACAGTTTAAAGCTGGGCTGCGCACAAAAGGCAAAATAGTGTATAAAAATAGCGATAAACCCTTGAACGTATTGATTCTATCCCCATAATTCACGCATTCGA
>CAYQVT010000206.1:0-6802 GCA_964420885.1 uncultured Gammaproteobacteria bacterium | reverse complement strand
AAATATTCATGGTAGAGTATAGGTGCTACTGGCTTCCCCTCTCTACCTTGAAATCAGACCGATGGCAGTTCCAATGGGCTCTTAATTTCTTCTAACTCTAGGCCAGCGTCTTCAATCGCTTGTTGCATAGCCACGTAGCTAAACGCTGCCGCATCGCCCATAAAACGTAAGTGTTTACGGTTTATCAAGGCTTTTTGGTCGATTGATACTCGCCCAGCGATATGACTGCGCATACCTAGCTCAGCGTAATCTTCACAAAACTGGATCCCCGACTTACCTTCTTTTAGGCTTGTGGTGACTTCGGCAACGTCGTTCCCGAGGCTCGACACGATTCCCATACCGGATACTACCACTCTATTCATCGCAACTAATCTCTCTGGTTTATTTAGCTATTTTGCTCGTTTATTTACTAAGCGTCGGCCCCAAATAGGCCTACCTTTAAGTCGTTCATTGTGTAGATAAGTTCCTCATCACAATATACTTTAGCATCGGCGATGCCCATATAAAGTCGACGTGATATAACGCGCTTCATTTCAATCTCATAGCGCACTAACTTTGCGGTTGGTTCTACCTGGCCTGAAAACTTTACATCGCCCACACCCAGCGCTCTCCCCTTACCTGGACCACCGTTCCAAGAAAGGAAAAAACCAACTAGTTGCCACACCGCGTCTAAGCCTAAACAGCCGGGCATCACCGGATCACCTTTAAAATGACAAGCGAAAAACCACAGCTCAGGATTAACGTCGAGCTCAGCTACAACCCTGCCTTTGCCGTATTCACCACCATCGGCAGTGATTTCGCTTATGCGATCAAACATCAACATTGGCGGCAATGGCAACCGTGAAATATCTTGTTTCGGGAGCTCGCCATTGCCGTGCGCAATAAGGTCTTCGTAACTAAAGCTGGGTTGTTGGATCATACTTTTCTCTAGGCCTCTGGGCTCTATCATGTCTAGGGGTGCAAGACTAACGTCAAATAAAAATATTGCAAGTCTATTGGCGTTAAGTGCATTAGCTTACCACTTCTTTGTGACCGATTACTTACTATGCTAAGCCAGATAAAACAAACCACAGGGCTAGTGGCAGACTTAGCACCGAGGCGATGTTGCCGATTAACACCATCGACGCAACGGCTTCGGGCTCACGATTATATTGTTCGGCAAGCATGAAATTAATAACCGCCGGTGGCAGCGCTCCAAACAATATTAAAATGCTCTGATGCAAGGGGCTAAGGGAAACAAGTTGGCAAATCATCACCGCCAAACTAACTCCGACAATTGGGCAAAATGCAGCCATGACTAAGCCGGGCTTAGAATCATGCCAGGTCACTCTCGTCAATCGTACGCCCAGAGAAAATAACATTAAGGGGATAGCAACGCGCCCGAGCATTTCAATGGGTAAATCGATGGCCTTGGGTAAGGTCAGATCCAGAGCATTAATTAATCCTCCAAGCATCACCGCGACAATAATTGGGGTTTTCAATACGTCAAACCCGGTTAACTTACCTGAATAGATATAAGTGCCAATCGTGAAACACAATAAGTTGCCAGCGACCACTAACATAACGCCCGCTCCAAGAGCTTCGTCTCCTAAAGCAAACACGTATAGAGGCAGGCCCAGATTGGCCCAATTTGAAAACATCGCGGATGGTATAAACGCACGCCATGAGAATCCGAGTAGTTTGCTCAAACCAAACGCCACAACGCCCGACGACAACATTAACAAGGTTCCTGCAAAAACCAAATTGATGTATTGACCGGGATAAAAATCGTCTTGAATCATCACATGGAAAATCAGCGCTGGCATGAATACGTCCATAATCAGCTGATTGGTGATGCGCATTTCCGGGCGGACCCTTGAACCATAGAAATACCCGATCGCCGCAATGATGAATAAGGGAGCGACGATGGAGAAAACCTGATTAATCATAAGTTTGAAAATGTGAGGCTAGGCTAGCCCAGAGTGTACCCGTTTTAGACTATAATTTACCACCGACAGTGGGTGGTCCGATTCAAGACGGTATTTTTTAAATTAGAAATCCGGTGTAAGTTTGGCGACGCCGCCTGCGTTGTAGAATTTTAAACATTTGATCTACAAATCCAGACACCAACATTCTGCTCAAGTAATGAGTTACTCAACCATGAATAGCGACAAAGACCAACTATACCAATCAGAGCATCCTAGCGCACGAGCCAAGCTGGGTAGCTTTGTGTTCGACCAACGGGTAACTGAAGTTTTCGCGGACATGATTTCTCGTTCGGTTCCTGGATACCAGCAAATTCTGGAAATGCTGCCGACACTGACTCGTCAATTCCTTAAAGAACAGGCGGGCTACTACGATCTTGGTTGTTCGCTGGGCGCCGGAATGCTGGCCATGGCAGAAGCCTTAGGTGAGGCTGACGTGGAATTAATCGGCGTTGATAATTCCGAAGCAATGATAGAGCAAGCGTCAAAAAATCTATCATTGCTTAAGTCAAAGAATTTGAAATATCGACTATTGTCACAAGATTTACTCGACTGTGAGATAAATTCAGCGGCGATGGTGTTGATGAACTTTACTTTGCAGTTTATTCCACTCGAGCAACGCGACGGTTTGGTGAAACGGATTTTTGATGGTTTGTTGGATGGTGGCAGTTTGGTTTTATCTGAGAAAATTAATTTTGAAGACACTCGAAAAAATGATTTACTCATCGCCATTCATCATCAATACAAAGCAGATCAGGGCTATAGTCAGCTGGAAATCGCACAAAAGCGCGATGCGATCGAAAATGTATTAATCCCTGAAACTTTGGAAACGCACCTGAACCGATTGCAAACCGCCGGCTTTCGAGTGGTTTCACCGTGGGTTCAAAATCTTCAATTTATCTCTATTTTGGCTGTTAAGTAGCATCTAGCCAGAACTGGAAACCACCTATGATCGATTTTAGTTCTTTTTATTCACGCCCGGAATTTGGCGAATGGCAAGCGAATTTTGAAACCGTGATAAACCAGCGAGTAGACCCTAAACGACACGGAGATTTGACCGCCTGGCTCGATATTGTAAATTCACTACCAAAGGCGGAAACGAGCGACATTCGCTTAGATCAAGATACGGTGAGAGTGGGCAATATTGATGAGTTGGATGAGGATACTCGGAATCGCGTGACTGAGGCTCTCTTTGCCCTCAAACCTTGGCGTAAAGGACCGTATCAAATTTTCGATACATTTATCGACACCGAATGGCGGTCTGATTGGAAGTGGCAACGAGTGCAACCGCACATCAATTCGCTTGAGGGTCGCACGGTACTCGACGTCGGTTGTGGTAGCGGCTACCACTGTTGGCGAATGCTGGGTGATGGCGCCGATTATGTTCTTGGAATTGACCCATCGATGCGCTTCATGGTTCAGCATTTGGCGATACAAAAATTCGCTAATAACCCCCACTTCGATTTACTGCCTATTGGCATTGAAGACATGCCTCTGTCTATGCCAATTTTCGATAGCGTATTTTCAATGGGTGTTCTTTATCATCGCCGTAAACCGATCAACCATTTACAAGAGCTAAAGAGTTTACTACGTCATCAAGGAGAGTTGATATTAGAAACACTAATAGTCGATGAGGTTGAAGGTGGCACACTGACCCCTGAGGGGCGCTACGCGCAAATGAGAAATGTTTGGAGCATAATGACGGTGGACAAAATAACGTCTCTTCTTGAGCAAGCTGGATTTACCGACATTCGATGCGTCGATGAAAACGTAACATCACTGAATGAACAACGCCGAACGCCCTGGATGCAGTTTCACTCTCTGAAAGAGTTTTTGGACCCCAACGACATCAGTAAAACAATAGAAGGCTATCCAGCACCAAAACGCGGTTTATTTATTGCCACAAAGCCCTAAGATTTAATGGTAATAAAAGAAAGTCGCAACGGCAAGAAGAAGGTGGTAACAATAAAAAAGAGCCCTGATTAGGGCTCTTTGATAGCTAAACATAAGAATTTACTTAACTTAGTTACTCGCTACTGTCTCGCTGACGGGCTTGCTCTTAGCGACTGACTTCTTTGCAAGCGATTTGTTTGATACGGGCTTAGCGCGACAGAACGACTTAACACTGCGACCATCTTTACGTTGATAGCCTTCGACCCACCCACATGAGGCATTGGTGTTGCACGCCGAATTTTCAAGGCCTTTACAAGCACTGGCGGCGACCGTCGGATTGCTTGCCAGCAAAGATGCCGCTAGACCTAAGGCGATGATGCTTGCACGACGAAGTTTTGAGGTGGTTTGGTTTGTGCCTAGTTTGGTGTTCATAATTAAAATCTCCATATTAGTTAACGCTGATATTGCGCTGACCCATTCTTGGGTCGATTGATAATGTATGCAAACTGCAGCGCTTTCGCATCACCCAAACGGATGATATTGCGAATTATCAACTAATGCCTTAGTCAGAACCCATTCGAAAATGCTTGCTCAGTTTCAAACCTTGCGCCTGATAGTTAGATGGTACGCCCTGTCCATAGAGTCGATCAGGGATCTCAAGCATCGTTTCGTATACTAGACGGCCCACATTTTGTCCATCTTCCAATAAAAACGGAACGTCAAAACTTCTAACTTCTAACACTGCACGAGCACCATAGCCGCCCGCTTCTGGTGCTCCAAAGCCGGGGTCAAAAAAACCGGCATAGTGAACCCTAAACTCACCCACCAGCGTATCGTAGGGCACCATCTCTGCTGCGAACCCAGCGGGAACGTGAACCGCTTCTTTAGACACCAAGATGTAGAACTCACCTGGGTCTAATATTAGTTGTTTAGATTGCGCATAAAGCGGCTCCCAAAAGCTGGATACCGGTTGCGCTGCTGACTTATCAACATCTACCACACCAGAATGACGTTTGGCTCGAAAACCAATCAAGCCGCTGTCATCTCCGGCTAAATCGACACTCACGGGTATACCGTTTTTAACCTCTTGAGCGGTCAGATCTAGGTTAACTAAGCGTTGTTGGTTTTGTAAGTCGTAATGCGCTTCATCGCTGATACTTGACTGACCAGAGCGAACCCTCAATTGCGAAAGCCGCGAGCCGCGCCTGACCAATACGCTGAAGGTTAATGGCGCTATTTCAGCGTACAAAGGACCAGAATAACCAGCTGGCACCTGCTCGAACTCAGTGCCATGATCGGTAATTAGCCGGGTGAACACGTCTAAGCGGCCGGTGGAACTCTTAGGATTTCCAGCGTAGGTTCAAACTCTCTTGCAGTGGAACAATGTACACGCAGGACTTTTCTAGTACCGCGCCGTCATTGAGATCAATGCGATGCATAACCATGTGGTCGAGACAATCGCTTACCTTTCGATCTTTGCCGGGTAAAAAAGATGATCTCACACGATAAGCAACGCTGCCTAAGCGTAAATCAATGCTGGCCGGCTGAATTTGGTCGCTGTCAACGTCTTGTTCAAGCTTAATCACCGACTCGTCAATCAGTTGCTTTAGATGCTGTGAGGCAAGCGCCCCGTTTTGGTCAAATTTCATATTCGAAAAACTTCATAGGCCCAAGAGCTTAATAATTGTAATTTAATGCAAAAATATTTAATCAAAGGTGATTGTGCGATTTTTATACACAATTACTTTATGTTCTATGACCTTAAGCATGGCACGGGCGAATACCTTCTTTTCAATATCCTGCCCCATCTTTATCAGGTCTTGAATCGATGACGCGGCCCGTATACGCACCACGTCTTGTTCGATGATAGGCCCTTGATCTAAGTCTGCGGTGACGAAATTCGAGGTCGCACCAACTAATTTCACACCCCTTTCGTAGGCCTTTTGGTACCGCTTATCTCCGTTAAACGACGGCAAAAAAGAATGATGGATATTAACAATTGGGCAATTAGCTTTATCAATAAAATTTGCGCTCAAAACCTTCATATAGTGCGCTAATCCTATGTAGTCGGGCTTATAACGGTGAATTATTTCTAACTGCCTTTTTTCATACTTGAGTGCCTTATCTTGAGTCGGTATGTAGAAAAATGGCACCCCGTGTTTATCCGCCACAGCTTGTACTTTGTCATCATTAGCAACAATAAAGCGAATGTCTAGGGCCGGAAAATAATTGGCTTCAACCTTATTCAACATTTCAATAAGCGCATGAGGTTGGTTCGAGACAAATAAGCCAATAGACTGCCTACGATTCATAAAACGAACATCGAACGAGGCATCGTAAGTGTTCGCGAATTCAGAAAACTCTTCAGTAAACGCGGCTTCATCTTCCCAACGATCACTTAATTGCCATTCAAAACGCGAAAAAGCTTGCCTATTATCGGTATATTCGACGTAGCGCGAGATGTTCAATTCTCGTTGCGCAAAAAAATTACCTAATGCGGCAATGATGCCTATTTTGTCCGCACAGCAAAGCAACACCGACGCGAAATTGGACGGATCTAAACCGGAGGCGACTTGGCTTGAGTTCATTGGGCAATTTGATGAGAGTGTGAGAAAACAATGGCAATAATACACGCAATTAGATAACTAGCCTACACAGTTACATTGTTGTCTTTTGCTTGATCCCACAGAGCGCGCTTACGAGACTAGTATCTCAGATAAGCTAGATCATGATCTTTATCGGAATACACGCTGCCTATTAACGCGCATATAAGTAGTTTGGTTATCTAATTGGCATCACCGAGTCATAAAATTACCAAGTTGACTTTAAATTTCACTCGCATGAGAGTAATAACCGTTTATAATCAGCGCTCGATAAAAGTTTGTGGAAGAGAGGTTCTTGGGTGCCAACGGGGTATTAGTTGACTCATTCATAAGAACCCGCCG
>CAYQVT010000205.1:0-6845 GCA_964420885.1 uncultured Gammaproteobacteria bacterium | reverse complement strand
AAATAATTGTACGTTCGCGAGATAATGAGTAGCGGTGATAATGGCACCGTGGAAAGCTCCCCATGCAACAAATGTCCATGCGGCGCCGTGCCATAAGCCGCCTAGTAACATGGTTAGAAAAACATTTCGGGTGCGATGATTGTTTCGGTTTCCGCCCAAGGAAATATACAAATAATCGCGTAACCAACTCGAAAGAGAAATATGCCAGCGTCGCCAAAAGTCAACGGGGGAGAGTGCGAAGTACGGCACTCTGAAGTTCAACGGGATGCGGAAACCCAATAGTAAGGCGATGCCTATGGCCATATCGGTGTAGCCTGAAAAGTCGCCATATATTTGACCTGCAAATGCTAGAACACCGGTCCACAACTCCAAGGTGCTGATGGCCTCGCTTGTCTCGAAGGCCTTTTGCGCGGGTATGGCTAATAAATCTGCCCCAGTTTTTTTAATCAGGCCTATGGTGATTAGTAAAAATCCGTGCTTGATTGATACCCAATCCGGCAAGGATATCGCATGCATCTGAGGAAGAATGTGCTTGGCTCTTAGAATCGGGCCAGCGACCAGTTGCGGAAAAAATGAAAGCGCGGCAACGAATTCGGCTAGCCCTTTGCGAGGCTTCATGTCGCCACGGTATACATCAATGGTATAGCTTAGGCTTTGAAAAGTGTAAAACGATATGCCTATAGGTAGTACCCAAGACAGCGTTTCTATCGAAGCATTGTAACCTAGGTGGGCGAATAACTCGGCCACCGACAACAGTACGAAATCAGCGTATTTAAATAAGCCTAACAGCCCGAGATTCAATCCCAATGAGAGCATAAGCCATCGCTTTTTATTGACTTGACTGCTCGTTTGATAAATTGCCTGAGCGATAAAATAGTCGGCCACACCGCTACCAATTAACAATGGGATGAAGCGGTAATTCCAAGCACCGTAAAACAGTAGACTACCTACCAGAATTAAATAGACGCGCGGGGTTTGTTTTAGAAAAACAAAACCATAGAACAGTATAAAAACACTGAAGAACCAAAAGAATATTGGAGTGTTAAATATCATGTTTCAGTCTGTATTATAGGGTGTATTTGAGCTATCAAGATCGTGACTATTTCAGTGCACCTTGAGAAATCAGATATGTTTTCACTCGCTGATTTCTTGCTCTATTAAGGGGTGATCTGAGTTCATACCCATCCGAAAAACCGGTTCTAACGGCCAAATTAACGTCGGCACCACTTTCGACTAAGAGCTTGATCATTTCCAAATAACCGTAAGTTGATGCGTTGATAAGCGCCGTTTCATCACGTTCAACAACCGCGTCTACGGTGGCGCCGTAATCAATCAATAGTTGGGCAATTTCAAGGTTGTTGGTTTTGGCCGCGATGATTAACGGATTGCCATCGTAGATTGACGCTTGATTAACATCGGCACCTAATTCGATTAAGTCACGAACCATCTTAGAGCCGCCTTGTTTTACCGCAATCATCAGGGCGGTGCCATCGCGTGTAACCGGCGTGTTTATATCCACACCCTGATCTAGCAAGGTGTTAATCGTCTCTAAATCATTGAGCTTCACCGCTTCGAGAAGCAAATTTGCGTCCTGTCGAGGTAGTAAGGAGTATGTACGTGCGTCAGAAGCGGTCTGAATAATATTGATTCTCGGCGAAAAAAGTTGTGCGGCGTATAAGGTAGACGAGCTAAAAATGAAACATAGAAAAACGATTATTCGAGCACTGGGCACGCTCTTGGTTTTGTTTTTCAATACCGCAGCAATACGGCGACGCAGCTCTTTTTTCTTGTTAAACAAACCCATGGCCAATACATTTTGCTGTTGGCCTACCATCAGCTTAGCGCAGTCAAGTAATGATTGAGCATACTGTTTGCTGTTTTTCATGTGCGCGACGGCTCGCAGATCACACGCTATTTCTCTTTCGATGTGAATTTTCTTGTCTAGAAAGCGGATCACTGGGCTCCACCAAAATACGATCGCAATGAACTCCTGAACTGTTCTGAACCAATTGTCTTTGCGATGAATATGTGCACGTTCATGCAGAACAACGGCGGTTAATTGCTGCTTGTCTAATCGATCAACAATACTCTGTGGCAAGATAACTCGGGGATTCCATAAGCCTACGACCATAGGAGAGGTGGCCTTGCAGGAGGCAAAAATGTTGATTCCGAGATCTGTCTTCAGTGTCGCAACTGGTGTTAACTGTAATTCGAATTGCTTTCTAGTCCGAGCAAAAGTACGCAGTAACGACGCAGATCGCCAAACACTTCCCAGAAGCCATAGAGTTATACCCACGCTTAATAAAAAGGAAAAGTTAAATACCAGTTCGCTGGGTAAATGCCAGCTCGATGTATCAGAAGCGAATAGTTGGGCATCGATCGTTGAGCCGCCAGCTCCCACCTCGAGTCTATTCGGCTCCTCAAGCAGGCTCGCGGTTAAGTTTTTGCTAGACGAGAAAAGAGTAAAGGGTACTAGGGTCGATAAAAGAAAAGACGTCATCCATAACCAACTGCGAATTTCCGCACTCAGCTTAAGAACGGTATTCAAAAACAATACCGAAATAACCAGTATTCCCCCCAGCACTATATGGTGGAAAGCGAGCGTAGTTAAAAGCGTGTATTCAAGAATCATGTCGATAATTCCAATGGTTCGCACTAATCTTTACTGTCGTCAATTTGACGTTGAAGCGATTCCAATTCATTCAGGTCTATGTCTGTTTCCTGCATTAAATGTTGAGCAAGCACCTCTGGTGAGCCGCCAAAGAATTTATTCAGCATTGACGTCAACGCGCTGTGGCGCGCTTCTTTCTGAGTAATTTTAGGGGAATATATAAACGCTTTTCCTTCTTGTCTGAATTCCGCATAGCCTTTTTCAACCAGTATTTTGCACAATGTTTGCGTGGTGGTGTAGGCTGTTGGTTTGACTCGCGAGAGCTGCTCGCTTATTTCGCGAACCGACGCTTCTTTATTTTTCCAAAGCACTTCCATGATGTTTTGCTCTCCGTCGGTCAGTTGAGTTGACTTAGATCTAGCCATTGTTTTTACCTCTTATACCAATCTACTAATTAATTAGTTTTAACTACTATAGATGTTCGCAAAACAATTATCAACTAATTAATTAGTTGATAGCTGTTTTAGCTTTTACAGCTGCAATTTTGAAGTAAGGCAGGCGCTCTCCACAAAAACATAAAAGCAGTTACTAATAGGTTTAAACGCTAAGTGATCAACGTCTAAATAGATGTCTTTGTTCAGGCTTGCCTTGCAGACGAGCCAGGTACCAAGATACAAAGTCGGCCGTACCGTATTCTCGTTGGCTGTAGGGGCCTGGTTGATAACGTCCTGAATTCACTCCTTTTTGGTTGTCCATGGTGATGTCGCCATCTTGAACGGTGGTAACGTCCCACAACCATTTGAGATTCTCGATGTCATAATCACGACCTTCTTCTGCGCGTTCATCGACTAGCCACGAAACGTCCACTTCCGTTAAAGTGGTGGTCTTTGGGGTAAGTCTGAAGGCGACGGCATGGTCATTATTGAGGTAGAAATAGCTTAGCGGTCCGAAAAATATGCCAGTTTCCGCATGATCATACTCTGCGAAATCACCCATTAACGGCGCAGCCGGCTCGCCGTTTCGAGTCGCGGTTTTATAACCGTGATTGATTGGCATCCGCCAAGCATGATGAGGTTGTAAGGCATAGGTAAAATTCTTAAACCCTTTTTCAAATGGAGAACTGGCGTGTTTTTTCATCCATGCTTCGACTTCGGGCAAATATCCCCCCATTTGTTTATCGCCAGCGCCAACGTAGGCATTCACTGAACTGTATTCGGGGTGCGACGGCGTACAGTGATAACACTCTCGAAAATTCTCGACCACCAATTTCCAATTTGCCTCAACTGAATACGATTGCGTGTGGGCGACCTTTGCATTTGGTAGTCCATGCGGTCTCGTAAAAGAAGCAAGATTCTTTCTGAATTCATTAAAATCAGATGAGTCTTCGCCATCTATATTGATAAAGATTAGTCCCTCGAATACTTGAATATTACAAGTGGCTAATCCGTAATCCGATTTGTCAAAACCTTCTGGCATTTGTTTGGCGACCAGTAAGTCTCCTTCCAGATTATACGTCCATGCATGATAGGGGCAGACTAAGCGTTTTGCGTTCCCTTGTTGTTTTAAACAAAGGCGAGAACCGCGGTGACGACAGACATTAAAGTAGGCTCTTAATTCACCTTCTCTATTTCGAATAATAATAATTGACTCATTGCTAAATTCGTAGGTGATGTAGTCACCGGGGTTCGGTAGGGTTGAAGCATGGTCGACAAATATCCATTGCTTGGCCAAAACTTCGACTAAGTCGTGCTGGTATATTTCCTCGGAAACATAAAATGCTTGTTCTAGAGAAAACCCAATCCTTTGACGTTGCGCTAATTCAAGTATATTTAACTTTTCTGACGAGGGTGTGGTGGCGTTCATAATATTATCAACTCAGAATTAGTTATTCGAATCACAATAGTGTATTTTTAATTAACCCAATTAAGAAGCGCGAATATTGATTTAAGATATACGAAAAACAAATGTCTAATTTTTATCGAAAACTGCCTCCAATGAATACTCTGGTGGCCTTTGAAGCAGCCTATCGCTTAAAAAGTTTCAGTCGTGCAGCTGACGAAATTGCGCGCTCGCAAGCCAGCGTAAGTCGGAAAATTCGGCAACTCGAGGACAGCTTAGGGGTAAAATTGTTCGACCGGCAGCGACACGACGTGATTCCCACCCCCATGGGTGATACTTATGCATCCACGGTCAGATTGATTCTCGGTGAACTTTCAACGGTAACGGGTGAGATCAGGGCGCGTGCACAGGGAGGCCACAGCTTCACCATTTACTCGGATATATCGATTGCCAGCGCTCTGGTGTCACCAATACTGAGTAAGTTTCAGAGGATGCACCCCAGAATGCGGTTAAAGGTGCTCTCATCGTACGAGTCTATTGATGACACTGGAGAAGTGTTTGACGTTGGCTTGCAGGTTGGTCGTATGGCCGAACGGCGATTTAATACCGAGCCTATTGCTGATGATGCGATTTTTCCGGTATGTTCTCCTGCATTTGCGTCAAGCATGAAGATAGGTGAAAGTCCGATAAGTGAATTGCCACTATTACACCTCGAGAACCAAGGTCGAGGTTGGCCTGATTGGGCCGAATATCTCGCATACTTGGGCGAACAAGCTCCGCCAAGCAAGCCAGGTTTGGTCTTTACAACCTATGATGTATGCCTAGAGATGGCATCACTCGGAGAAGGTGTTGCCCTAGGTTGGGCTAGATCGGTTAAGTCTAAAATTGATGAAGGTAAGCTGGTACGCCTTGAAGCGCCGATCATGCCTCTACCAGATTGTGTGCACATTTATTTACCTTTGCTTAGCGCACCTAGTAAGGAAGTAAATTCGTTTATTAAGCTGCTCAAAAACAGCATTCAGCCTATCGAATATTAATAGCATCAGCGATACAAGCAATGACGTGACTTTATTTCGCTATCGCATTGTCCTATTCTTATTGATAATTATTTCTTCGAACAGGGGTGAGTGTGTTAGCAATTAGAGAAACCGCGATAGCCGCGGCCATTATGTTCTTATCAAGTTTTGCTCAGGCCGAGGTGGTTAGCTCGTCGGACAATCATTACGTCTTGAAACATCAAGCATCGAGCGTTTTGAGTCGCGAGGAATTGTGGTCCAGGCTGATAGAACCATCGACTTGGTGGCACCCTGACCACACGTATTCGGGTGATTCAAAAAATTTGTCACTCGATTTACAGGCTGGAGGTCTATGGCGTGAAGACTGGGACGGAAATTCAGTACTTCATGGGTCTGTTTTAACCGTTATTGAAGGCGAAATGCTCCGTTTGGATGCGCCATTTGGCCCCTTGCAAAGCATGGCAGTAAATACCGTTTGGACCATAAGCATCAAGTCAGACGGCGAGAAAAGCCTTGTCGTATTCGAGGAACTTGCAAATGGAACCGACACCAGTGGGCTAGACGAGTTAGCCAAAGCGGTGGACTTCGTTAAATCAGAAGCGCTCTCGCGCTTAGTAATGAAGTAATATTTAATGTGAAAAAACGAGACTCGATCTTACATATTTGTCGATCTAAGTTAGATATGAACTAACACTATTCGGCCGAATTTTGCCCCTAACCGTCATCGTGAGCGCAGTCGAACGATCTCAAAACCATGAGGAATATTAGAGGTTTCTCCACTCGTTTCACTCGGTCGAAATGACGGGACCTTGCCGATTCTGTTGAAAACCGACATTTACTAATAAGAAGGTCACAAGAAACGATAGACTTTCTCTGGCGTCTATCATTCGATTAAGTTCGAAAAATAGTTCGTTCATATAACTAGATAGATCGCAAAGGTGATAACTACTAACTCGACGATGACACCAAAGATGAGGAAGTTTGGGTTAAATTTATTGTTTAGTTCGAGTGAAAATTCTTTGACTGTTAATTTCATAAGGCGTTTCAAGTTCGATTGTCGTTTCTCAATCTTACTCGTGCGCTTTAAAAACACTACCCCGAGTTGCGATTTTTCTACTAGAAAAATATTACTAAATTAGTGAGTGTTTATCCGGCTTCACAAGAAATTCTAAAATTACTACCCCCAAACGTATTAAATTTGAATATGGGGTCTAAGGTATATTGGAACGGAAAATCACATTAAGACTAGTTGTCGTCTCAGAGTTGCCCATAAGGTCCGCTTACTTGAATATAATTTATTAAGGCGTTTTCAGAAACCTCTAAATAGTCGACCCTGAAGAATCACCCAATCGGGTGAAGTAGGACCGTTTCAATTTTCG
>CAYQVT010000204.1:231-6867 GCA_964420885.1 uncultured Gammaproteobacteria bacterium | reverse complement strand
TGTTGAAATAGCTGATCACCCTTGGTTTGTAGGTGTTCAGTTTCACCCAGAGTTTACCTCGAGCCCGCGTGATGGGCACCCATTGTTTACGTCTTACGTGGCGGCCGCTCGCGCTGAACGTGAGAAAGCCTAAAACGAGCTTAGAAGTATGAAAATTGCAGATTTTGAAGTTGGCCTTGATCAACCGTTTTTCTTGATTGCCGGTCCATGCGTCATCGAATCTCGTGAGCACGCATTGAGCACGGCGAAAATGATTAGTGACATCACCGGTGAATTGGGCATCAATGCGCTTTATAAATCGTCTTTTGATAAAGCCAATAGAACCTCTGGTGCTTCTTTTCGAGGCCTTGGTATTCATCAGGGATTGGAAATTTTACAAGAAGTTCGTGAAACAGTGGGTATGCCAGTTCTAACAGACGTGCACACACCCGAGCAAGTTCACCTTGCTGCCAAATACGTCGACATGATTCAAACACCCGCGTTTTTATGCCGACAAACTGATTTGATTGAAGCCGTTGGAGCATGCGGTATACCTGCAAACATTAAGAAAGGGCAGTTTTTATCTCCTCCTGAAATGATTAACGTCACCAAAAAAGCGCAGGCCGCTGGTGGCGCGGGCCGCATCACCGTTTGCGAAAGAGGTGCGTCATTTGGCTACAATAATTTGGTGGTGGACATGCGAGGTTTAGCGCAGATGCGTGAAACTGGTTGTCCCGTGGTGTTTGATGCCACACATTCAGTGCAACTCCCTGGTGGTCAAGGCGACCGTTCTGGTGGCCAGCGAGAATTCGTTCCGGTATTGGCTCGAGCGGCGGTCGCTGCAGGGGTAGCTGGTTTATTTATGGAAACTCACCCCGACCCCGCGAACGCCAAAAGTGATGGCCCGAATGCCATGCCGACCCAACGTTTAAAAGATTTACTTAAGGTTCTTCAACAAATCGACCAGTCCACGAAAACTGGTGGCTTTTTAGAAAACGAGCTTTCATAGCGAATGATCTAATAAGCAGCGACAACAATTTTTTATTTATATTTGAGGCAGAACATGTCTACCATAAAATCCATTCTTGCACGCGAAATACTAGATTCGCGTGGTAACCCAACCGTCGAAGCTGATGTGACATTAGCCGACGGCTCATTTGGCAGAGCCGTTGCTCCGTCGGGAGCATCGACCGGCTCTCTCGAAGCATTGGAGTTGCGCGATGGCGATAAAAAACGCTATCTCGGTAAAGGCGTGACCGCCGCCGTGAATAATGCCAACACCTTGATTGCTGACGCGCTGAAAGGCGGCGATGCTCTAAATCAACGCGATATAGACCAGGCAATGATCGAATTAGATGGCACCGAGAATAAATCAAAATTGGGGGCCAACGCCATTTTAGCGGTGTCCCTAGCTGTCGCAAAAGCGGCGGCCGTTAGCAAAGGTGTACCACTGTACGCGCATTTTGCAGAATTATTTGGCAACGACACGTATAAGATGCCAGTACCGCAAATGAACATCATAAACGGCGGTGAACACGCAGATAACTCAATCGATTTTCAAGAGTTTATGATTCTACCAACCGGATTGCCGACGTTTAGTGACGCCTTACGAGCCGGTGCTGAAGTGTTTCATTCCTTGAAAAAAGTTCTTCATGATATGGGCCTAAGCACGGCGGTAGGTGATGAAGGTGGTTTCGCACCCAACCTAGAAAGTAATGAAGCGGCTGTAGGTATCATCGTTCAAGCAATCGAAAATGCAGGTTATAAAGCTGGTGAGGACATCATGATTGGTTTGGATGTTGCCAGTACCGAGTTCTATTCAGATGGTAAATATCACTTGAGCGCTGAAAATAAATCCCTTAGCTCTGACGAGTTTGTAGAGTACTTGGAAGCATGGGTCCGTAAGTACCCGATCATCACCATCGAAGATGGCATGGCCGAAGACGACTGGGACGGCTGGGCCGCTCATACTAAGAGTGTTGGTTCCGATATTCAGTTAACTGGCGATGACTTATTCGTTACTAACACCAAGATTTTGCAGCAAGGTATCGACAACGGCGTAGCTAATTCGATTTTGATTAAGTTCAATCAAATTGGCTCTCTAACCGAGACTTTAGATGCGATTCAATTGGCCCACAATGCTGGTTATAAAGCAACTATCTCTCATCGTTCAGGCGAAACTGAAGATACTACGATTGCTGACCTCGCGGTTGCTACCGCTGCCGGCCAGATTAAGACTGGGTCATTGTGTCGTTCTGACCGCGTTGCCAAGTACAATCAATTGTTGCGTATAGAAGAAGAATTAGGTGACTTGGCCGTATATCCAGGCATTAAGTCGTTTAGCTAAATAGTTTCATTCAGGTGATGCTGATATTCATTTAGGCGTGCTTGGTCACCTCGAGCGTAGCCGACAGATCTTCATCGCTGTCCTTGGTCGTCTCGAGCGCTGCCGAGAGATCTTCCTCTTGGTGGCAATCATTTTGAGATCTCTCGGCTACGCTCGAGATGACATTGTTTGTGGTGCATACGGTTTTCTAAATATCGGTGCTCAACACTTCAGTTTGCCAAAATTTTCTCAAACGTTTCTCTGACACTGGTATTTGTGTTCGTAAGTGCTGCGCAAAAATCGAAACACGCCATTCTTGGAGCATTCGGCTAAATTCGATTAGCGCAGGATGGCTCAGAAAGACAAAATCCACGTCTAATTCAGCATGACTTAACTCATCAATTTTCGCGTTAAAGTCTTTCTGGATACTCTCAAGAGCCATTTCCTCAGCGACCGTTTTGCTCGCGAATCTAAGTTTTTCCAGACGGCTTTCGATACCTCTAAGATAACGCGGGTACTGTTTTAACGTGCTCAAACTTGTATAGCTCAAAAAACTAGGCTCGAACATGCGGTAGATTTGCGCCTTAATGTCTTCAATCGCCAGATCGAGAGTGATGTTATCCACAATGGTTTTGTTAGCAATAGCCAATATTGAGTCGCGATGCCGTAATGCCGAGACTAAGGCCGCTTCTAATTCGGTTGCAATTGGCACCCATTGTTTCCCGCCTTGTTTGAGCGCTTGCGTGAAATCAGTCTGACCGCGAATTCCTTGAGTGTTGTTTCCAAAGCAGGCTTGCGACAGGCCTGCCTCTATTAACTTATTGGTCCATTCAGGCCTATTGCTCGTCTTAGGGCTCGCGGTTTCAAGTTGCGAGGCGAGCGAGCCTAGGCCGCCACCTTTACCTTTTTGTTTGACTGACATCAATTCTTTTTGAAGATATTTGAGACTCTGCTTTTGTGTGGTATTCGATAGCACATGTTTGGCTAAGGCGATAATTGCGTGGTGGCTATGGTAGTTAGCGATATCGGTTTGGTCGTGTACCAACAGCGATATAGAACCGTCAGCTCGGTTCTTCAACATAGGAAAAGCGCGCACAGTCATGCCTTGATGCTGGTAGCTAATGACCTTAGCAAGTTCACCGAAATCCCAGTGTTCGATGTTGTGCCGCTCAAGTTTCAGACGTTCAATTGCGTTATTAGAGTGGACACTCTCTTGCACTGAATTAGCATAACTTTGTTTCAAAGCATCGAGGTTTCGATCCTCTTCAACGAGGGAGCCGTCAACGTCTATTACTCGATAGTTCATTCGGTAAAAGTCGTCTAGTTTGCTGGTGTCAAAGTCCGTCGCGTTTACCTTAACACCGCGTGTTCGAAACAGAAGCTCTCCTAGGCTTTGGGTTAGCGGTTTATCATCAGGCACCAGTTTACTCAATACTCGGTCAATCGCATCCGCGGCGGGCGCATAATTTCGTCTAATTGGTTTTGGCAATGTTTTAATCAGCGCGATGCACTTTTCTCTTAGTAGACCGGGAACCAACCAATCGCCGATGTGTTTAGGGAAGGGCGCTAACACCGAGATTGGTATTATCATTGTTACGCCATCACTGCGTTTACCTGGCTCAAATTTATAAATTATTTTTACTTCTTTTCCAAGTACGCTGATCTTGTCAGGGAACTGCGAGGCTTGTTGTGTATCCGCCTCGGCAAGCAATAGCGTTTCTCGGTCAAGCTTTAAAATGTGTTCATTGCCTTGTGATAACCATTTTTCCAAGGCGTGGCGATTATGAACATGGGGCGGTAGTCGTTCTTGGTAAAAGTCAAAAATAATAGCCTCGTTAACCAATAAGTTGCGTCTCCGAGTTTTCGTTTCTAGCTTTTCAATGTCGGAGATCAGTGATTGGTTGTGAGCGACAAACTCGGCAACCTTGTTTCGAGGTTTGTATGCACTATCGACGAGAGCGTGCTGTATGAATACTTGGCGGCTCTCTTTAGCATTAATCGGTGCATAATTGATTGCTTCCTTATCGCGCAGAGTCAAACCATAGAGTAGCGTTTTGCGATATGCTTTTATGCTTCCAGTGCGCACATGATAGTGCGGGCTGCTATAGCTATAGCGACATAGATGCCTGGCGGTCTCGCTAACCCAATTGGGCTTTATTTCACCAACGGTGTGAGCGAATAAACGAGAGGTCTCTATGTATTCGGCCGACATGACCCATTTAGGTTTGCGTTTAGCTTGAGCCGACGCCGGAAACAAATGTATATGACGGCTGCGGGTAGCGACGTATTCGCCATCAACGTCTTTAGTTGCGATATTGCTTAGTAGACCGCTCAATAAGGCTCGATGCAATTTCTCGTAGCGCTCGCTAAAGTTGGCCGTTGGCTTGTCCTTTTTCTTGCCAGGTTCAGGTAGTTCGATGTTTGTCCATTCGTCGATTTTCCAAGCGGCGGATTTTCCCTGACTAAGCGATTTACTTTGGCTAAGTAGCTGTCTAAACAACTCTCGCCATTCGAATACACGAGCGATAGACCAGTATTGCTCGACACAGTATTGCTTAAACTTGGTATTACTAAGTCGCTCTCGAGCGTCATTGATAGCTTGCCAAAGGTGCAAAAAACTAAAGAAGTCCGACTGATTATGTTTTAGTCGTTGGTGCGCTTGATCGGCCGCATTCTGCTTATCGGCAGGTCGTTCTCTTGGGTCCTGAATACTCAATGCACTAACCAATACCAGCGCATCTCGTAGGCAGCCAAGAGCGTTAGCTTCTATTAGAATACGAGCGTATTTCGGGTCAACTGATAAGTCACCCATTTGCCTTCCGATTGGGGTCAATTTACGCTCATCGTCAACCCCGCCTAGTTCTTGCAGTAACTTATAACCGTCATTAAGTAGTCGGCTATCAGGTTGGTCGATGAATTCAAACTTCTTGATATCACGGATGCCAAGGCGCAGCATTTTCAAAATAACCGACGCTAAGTTACTTCGCAATATCTCGGCCGGTGTGAATTCGGAACGCTGTTCAAAGTCCTGTTCAGAATACAGCCGGATGCAGACGCCATTGGCGACTCGTCCACAGCGGCCTTGTCGTTGATTAGCGCTGGCTTGAGATATCGCTTCAATTGGCAAACGTTGAACCTTAGAACGAAAACTATAACGTGAGATACGCGCTAGACCTGGGTCGATGACGTAGGCGATACCAGGAACCGTAATAGACGTCTCAGCGACATTGGTTGCTAACACTACCTTGCGCCTATGCGCGCTTTTAAAAACTTTGTTTTGTTCGCCAACGCTTAAACGTGAATATAGTGGCAGTACTTCAACCGGCAATTGAGCTCGTCTAAGCGCCTGTGCTGCATCTCGAATTTCTCGCTCGCCAGCGCAAAACACTAGTATGTCACCGCTAGCGTTGTATTCGCCTTTTGCTTCACCTCGAATGATTTGGTTGACTGTCTCGGTGATTAAGTCGGGTAAGTTTGGCTCTTCTGTGCTTGGGTCTTGGTAGAGTGTTTTAACAGGGTAGGTACGCCCCGACACTTCGATGATCGGCGCGGCCTTTTCCCTGAGAGTAAAGTGCTTTGAGAATTTATCTAAATCGATGGTTGCCGATGTAATGATGACTTTTAACTCTGGGCGTTTCAGGCAAAGAGGTTTTAATAAGCCCAGCAAAAAATCGATATTAAGGCTTCGTTCGTGAGCCTCATCAATGATAATGACCTCATATTTTCTGAGCAGGCGATCGTTTTGAAATTCTGCGAGAAGCACGCCGTCGGTCATTAGCTTGATGCGAGTGTTTTTTCTCGAGTGATCGGTGAATCGAACTTGGTAGCCTACTCCTTCGCCTAAGGGAGTCTTAAGCTCAGTCGCGATTCGATCAGCAACGGTTCGTGCGGCAATTCTACGAGGTTGGGTGTGACCGATAAGACCTCGTTCGCCATAGCCTAAAGCCAAGCAAATTTTGGGCAGCTGAGTGGTTTTGCCCGAACCTGTTTCCCCCGCTAAAATAATCGCTTGATTTTCTTTTATCGCCGCAGCTATTTCTTCTTGCCGTTGGCTGATAGGTAGGTTTTCTGGATAGGTTATTGGCGATTTCCAAGGCTCTCTGGCTTGTTGTTTAAATCTCTTTTTCGAGGTTGGCATAATGAATACGTTGGTGCCTTATTATTAGGTCTGTGAGTATAGAACTATTTTCTTATCAGAACGTAATCACATCTCGAAACCTGCGTCCGTTTGCATTATAATCGCTCAACTTCAAATGACCCAGTCTTTGAATTGAAATGACACGCGTCCGTAGCTCAGCTGGATAGAGTAGTTGGCTTCGAACCAATTGGTC
>CAYQVT010000204.1:0-221 GCA_964420885.1 uncultured Gammaproteobacteria bacterium | reverse complement strand
GGCGCACCATTTTACATTGGGGGGTGTTATCACCCCCTAAGGTACTGAAAGGTAAGGATTTTTTGGGGTTCGAAAACCCTTTTTCACGGTGATAGGAAATCCGCTCTTTAAACCCTAATCTCAGCACTAACCGCTTTAAGTGAAAGTTGTTTGAAGCCCATATTTCATGCGAGTTTCCGAGGAATTTCATTGAGAGTTCGAAAATCTCTCTAAAGGTGCCT
>CAYQVT010000203.1:5347-6868 GCA_964420885.1 uncultured Gammaproteobacteria bacterium | reverse complement strand
CTTGCCATACGGCTATTGCAGACCAATAAAATCAGTAAGCAACCACATAAAGGTAAAAGAAAGCCTAAGTCTGGGAAGCCAAGCCGATAAAACTGACGACTAGGTCTGATTAGAAGGAAATACTGCAGCCTGTTAGCGTCAAATTTCGCAACTAACCTTGCTTTAACAAAAGAGTGGATTCAGGCTGATATTTACATTGATTAGATCAGCACAGAGATCACAAATGGATATTGAAGAAATTTTTGGCGACTTACCCTATCGCCCGATTAGCAGCATTAAACATTACCTACCTGATAGTCACGGCATTGAGGACTACCCTCAGTACAGCGCGACGGCATTTAGAAAGAAAGGGATGCCTTTCCTGATATTTCTACCCGAACAAACTAATGGTATCTGTGGCGAGTACGTGCCCGCAAAGAAAATTGATACAAGCCTAATACCAAACCAAGCGCGTTTGCTTACCCGCGAAATAGCTGACCATAAAATTGAAATCAGCCGAGGTCTAGAAGACGTGACGGGCGTTTGGGAAGTTGTGATTCCTGAAAATACTTATACTGATGACTTAGCAACGGCAATTACTGCCTATCAAATTGCAAAAGGGCAAGATGATCGAATTATATATATCGATACAAATGGCGTGTTTCTTAAACAAACACCTGAGAATGGAAAAACAAGGTTTTGTATGTTGACGTCGTCTGAATTATCACCTACTGATCAAATCTTAATTGAAGAAAGAACTGAGCAGGCCATTGCCGAGCAAATTGGTGGTCAATTATCTTTAGTGTCTAAAAAATATAGAGACAGCCACCACTTTAGTTTGCATGAGTACATACAAAAGGAAATTCACCTGCTTGCTCAGGAAATTGATGTGCATATCCAAAACCACTTGCCGAAAGATGCAAGCTTACTGTTCAACGTTGAACATTTAAAAAACAAGGATATGAAATTAAATCTAGATGACATGCACCCCAAAAAAGTAAAAACATATGGGTTTGTGGTTAGCGCGCTTACGGAATTAGACTTTCCACATGATATATGCACTAGTGAGTTGAGCGAACTTGTCGAACAAAAGCTCGAATTGAAGGGAAACGGACGAGGACGACGCACTATAAAACCAATCATAGAGCGCATACGTAAGAATCAAAAGGATTTGTTTAAACATCTATCGCGCTAACGTTTAACTCCAAAACTATACCCTTGATACCTCTAAACAGGTATTTGACCATTTGTTTTTCCAAATACCACCTTATCTCCAGCGCCCATTATAGATTGATATTGCACCGCATCATTCAAGCGGACATTACTTAATTTAATCTGGAGAAATATCGTGAATATTGAATACAACAAACGACTGTTACGACTGAAGCAAATCATTGGTGACTACAACGCAAACCCGCCGATAGTGCCCTTAATCCCGGTAAGTAAATCGACATTTTGGGCTAGGGTAAAGTCTGGCGCGTTTCCGAAACCAATTTATCCGTTCGGGCCAAATATTGCTTTGTGGCGGTACTCGGATATTGA
>CAYQVT010000203.1:0-5337 GCA_964420885.1 uncultured Gammaproteobacteria bacterium | reverse complement strand
GTTGCTGAACGCGGAATAGACTGCAAATGAAATGGGGCAGCACTTGCTGCCCCATTCACGTATTACCCTGCTCTTTCTTAAATTCTCGCACAGCACGTTCCGAATTACGTTTGCCTAATTTAACAACTAGGTCGTAACTCAACTAGCGATCGGCAATCCGAACCATCTTCACCAACTTTTCAGGTTTAATATCCAGCTCTCTTGCAAGTGCAAAAATAGTACTTAGCGATGGCTGTCGCTTGCCACGCTCAAGTAAAGATATATAAGTTCTATCAAGGTCACACCGAAACGCCAATTTCTCCTGGGACAGGTCTACTTCGTCACGAAGTTTTCTGAGCACTTTTCCGAAGGAGATTTCGAGGGACATTTCTATCGAGTCGCAGTGAATTACTAGACGGATATAGTGGTTTAAATGTAGACTATAGTCGTCGGACTATAGTCTGCAATTTGGAGTGTTAAATGGGTGCAAGTACGGAGAGTGATACTGACGATCTAGAGTCTTACTTCGGTCAACTATCAAAATTTGGTCGATTAATAAGAACCAGGCGAATTAGTGAAAATATTGCCAACCGAAAATACCTACCAGTTTCATACGATGAATTAGGTCTTCGCCACAAGATTTATCTGCTTGCCATTCTTAATGATCAGGATTCGCGCAGCGTTAAAGAACAAGAACTTGAGTATTTTGAATCGGTTATTAATTCTGATCCGCCGATGAATGCGATTATTCGGGAACTTCACCGAAACGATATCTTGGTATTAGAATCCGACTCAACATTATCTGCCTTTGGCATACACCGTCCCTACGAGCTAATTGATCCTGTATCTGCTACTTGGTCAGTAAATAGCACGGTCGGCGACCCAAGCACTATTCGGTCCACTTTGCTACGTGACTTAAAGCGTGAGTGGCCCGAGGATGAGGAAAAAGACATGTGGCATCTTGTGTTAGACATTGGAACGCAACTCACCAAGCGTCATCTTGAGAATCGTGCGCATGATCAATACTTTGATTTCGAGGATAGCGAAGCGTTTCAACCATTGTTAACTCGCCTGCTACTAAATTATTCGGTCAACGACATCTGCCTGTATATCGATCATTGCATAGCCAAAGCGAAGCTCTCCATGGATATGAGCGTGGTATACGAATTAATAGAACAACTTTCTCAAAGCAAACGCCTTGTATTAGATGATGTGTCATCACCATATACGAAGTTACCTATACCAACGAATCAACTTAGCAACACATTTTACGTAGACATCTTGCAGCTAAGCGATTCGGCGCACCTTACCCTATTAAAAAGAACCTGGAATGAACATATACAGAAAAAATTTCCAGCTAACTCGAAAATCACTCAACTGGTGACTAAAAATTCGATTCATGGTGCTGCAGATGAAGTGTTTTAACCACCTTGAAATTGATGCCGCTGGCAGTTGCTCCGATTGTAACAAAGGGTTATGTCCGGCATGCATCGATCGGTTCGACTTCACCCTTTGTGTGTCATGCCTTCTGAAACACAATAGCCGCGTGGCAAAACACTTGTTCGGCGGATTGCTGGCTACATTCTTACTCTTTATCGTCGCGAGTATTTTTGTTTACTCAGACATCAATGGCTCTAAGTACCCTTGGCGATCAATAGGCACTGGTGCAATGCTAGCATGCACCTACTGGGGTTGGCGCTTTCTATCTGACTATATGCCAGGAATTGGTCACGGCAGCATGATCACGTGGGCGATATTCTTCTTTATTAAATTAATTATCGCCTTTTGCTTTGGCCTCATCATTGGACCTTTTCAGATATTCAAAAGATTTCGTGAGTTGTGGAAGATGCGAGAAATAAAAAATCAGATTAAAGCTGGCGAACTCTAGCCGTAATAATTTTTATTACCGGCCTGCAATAAGTTTCTCATCTTCACCTCGGTCTAACCATTCCCGTCTAACGACGGCCACCGATACCCGAGATAACTCTAATTAGTTCAGCATACGCAGGAATATTTTTACTAACCCAATAGCGAACTAATACAAAGCCGAATACGACGAGCAAAAATATTATCCACTGGTTTTCTTGAGCGACGCGATAAAAAACTATGAATAAAAACGCCAAACGAAACAACCTGCCAAGGATTAGTATTTTTGCAGGATGCCTTTGAATTGGAAGCCATGTTGTTGTTAACAGAACAATCGCAGAATAAAACAGCGCGACAATGCCGCCAGTTATAAGTGGGTGAACGAATCCCGACAAAGTAAATGGTTCTATGTGCATCATAATAATTTTTCCTTGGGAATAACAAACTTTCTGGTACCTTGTAGATATGTCGTTGGCACATCTTAGTATTACTCACAATATTTTCCCCAGTGGACGCTTTGCATTTAATATCCATCAAGATCAATTTGGTATTGGGGGATCCCCGTATTTTCAAATACTTCTGCACGGAAACATTGAATACACCAGTCAAGCTAATGAGCCTAGCTAAATTCTAAAAATGAGCAACAGTCCATTCCTTTCACGTTTAGTTCGACATTAGGACCGGGCGACTCATATTTTTTAGGATTGTGGCTGTAACACCACCGAGAATATTTTCACGTAAGCGTGAATGCCCGTAGGCGCCCATAACCAATAAATCCGTATTTTCGCTTTGTTCTAGAATGATTTGACCCGTACGCCTGCGGGAATTTTTTGAGCTACCCGTAACTTTTACTCCGTAACGGGAAAGCGACTTTTTTAACTCTATACCTGGTACCTCCATCGAATCACCCATTTCATTGCGAGGGTTAACGGAAAGTAGTTTTACGTTCCCGGCCATTTTCAAAAGGGGTATAGCATCGAAGCTTGCGCGAGCAGCCTCCCGCGATCCATCCCAACCGATGATCACATTTTTCAATGGAAAACCCTTTTTTGTGGAATTGGGAACGATCAGTACCGGGCCACCAGTGCGTCGAACGACGGTTGCCGCCAAGTCGACCTTATTATCGTTGTTTGAGTCAGCTGATTCGCAACCCAAGACAACCAAGTCAGAATGACGACCATGCTGCACAACTGCATCAACAATCAGACAGGCATTCGAATCATGTTGACGGAACTCGCCATTCAATCCTTCGTCATACAACAACCTTTCAAACAAAACTTTAGCCTTTCTCGCACTAGCTACAAAATCTTTATATGAGCCATTAATAATGGTGTTCGCGCCAGTTTCCGCCGTTGGGTACATTAAAACTGCTGGAATGACATACAGCCCTATTACGTGGCTATTATATTCTCGAGCAATTGCTGCGACCGCGAGCATCATACTTTTTATGTGGCTTTTATCATTCAGCGAGACCAGAATTGTCTTCATTATTTATCTCCCAATCATTAACCAGCGGTGCATATTTTTTTGAGTGAATGAGCAAGATGCTGCAGTGACATAGTGCCCAAATCGAGAAACGTTGAGAATTCGTAAATTCCAATGAGTGATCGCGGGAAGTACTTACTTTTCTTTGAGTTCTGTCTAAATACCGCGCCGATCGTTCGCAAAAAGTACTTGTGGAAACTACTAATTTTTCTTCGGCAATTGTGAATACTACGGTTACTACTTCGATATTAAGCTAACCCGTATCTATAGTAACGAACGGGAGAAAACGAATGAATTTGAGCGAATCACGCCCTACTGCCGACACAGATGATATCTTTACGCGAGGCCGTCCCAAAGGTTGGGACCAGATGCCGTCGGTGTTGATCGATGATCCAAACGATGCGGACTGGGCACCATCTATTAGAATGAGTGAAACCTGCAAAGACTATCTCGTTAAGATTGAATTATATGGAGTTGATAAAGATGACATTGATATCACTTTCTACGATGGTGCACTTATAATAAAAGGCGAACGAAAACGTAAAAATTTAAAATATAATGACCCATACCATCAATTCGACAATGCGTATGGAAAGTTCTTTCGATCGTTTAGGCTTCAGGACGATTCTGATATTAACAATATTGAGGCGTGTTTTAAACGCGGCCAACTTCGGATATTTGTTCCAAAAACCTCAAACACTATTGAGCGAGTGATGCTAAAAAAAATCAGGATTTCGTAGACGCTAATTGCGTGTTAATTTCAACATTGTCAATTTTTTTAGGATATTTATTTTGAACAAACTACCTCCCAATTGGCGATTAACCAAACGACGAATCTACTGGCGATTGGCTATCTATATTCCGCTCATATTGTTGATCATCTCGAGTGATTGGCTAATACAGCAATAAAGAGACTTCTTTTACGTTTTATTTGAGAGAATAATCAACGATGATAGGAAGATGGTCTGATGCGTGCCTGGCAAGTTTTGTGTGGCCCACAAATGCATTGTTAAGAGTCAAATCGCCACGATGGAAAATCCTATCCAGTGAGCGCGTTGGATAAATTGCTGGATAGGTTCTCGATTTCTGCAGCGCCGAAAAAAACCCTTCCCCATTCATAATTTTGCGGCACAGATTAGTCCACACATCATTGAAATCTCCTCCGATAAGTGTAGGAACATCATCACCTAATGGTTGGATGAGGTGATGGATGGTTAGTTTCCGTAGTTGTATTTGGCGTTCATACGCGGCGAGACCCAAATGTACGTTGACTATAACTAACTTTTTTTGCTTGATACCAATTTTGCAGAATAAACCCCCGCGCTTTTTTTTGGGGGACACTGTCAAATTTATGTTTTTTGTGTCTGTAATTGGATACCGGCTGAGAATAGCGTTCCCGTAACAACCACGCTTTCGGAAGACATTAGCCTGAAAAGCATGATATTCATATTCCAGATCATCAGCAAAGAGCGTGACTTGCTGATGACGAAGCGATCGCTTGTGGTCATCGTCGACTTCCTGCATCAAAACAATATCAGGATCATAATATAGAATAACCTGGGAAATACGTTCCGGGCGATACTTTCGATCAACGCCACCAATCCCCTTATGGATGTTATAAGACATCACTCTAATTTTTACACTCATGCATTTTGCCGAGGTTTGAATTGAATTCTACCTGTAGAAGAAGCTGCGCGGATTTAATTATAGGAATGTAATCCGAGTCAGCCTCTTTAGAAATATCAACATTTTTTGATCACCTGAATTTGCTATAGAAACACCTTACCGGTTAAATCACGGAGTGAGTGAGATTCTATTCATCGCTTCTACGAACAATCTCTAGGTAAAAGGTTTGACACTATGCCGTAGGTTAGCTGAAGAACTTTTATTCAAAAAATCAGGTCAATAAACTAGCAGGCGATTTGTGGCTACATCTTGACGCTAGGTCCTTTTAGTTTCAGCAACCGCCCAGCCAAGTAATCCCTAATTGATGGCGGCTTAGAATTT
>CAYQVT010000202.1:0-6946 GCA_964420885.1 uncultured Gammaproteobacteria bacterium | reverse complement strand
GCATCCGATTTGTCAAACGACGGCAAAAACCCAAAGTCACCTTGTATCCTAGGAAAGAAGAAGAACAGAATTATCGCCAGTGGCAAGGCTTTGATAACCATCGAGGTGCTCATGAACATGGTTGCTTTAAGCGAAACCTTAGCAGGATTGGATATTTGAAATAAGATACTGGTAGTCGCTAGTGTGAAAGCGATAACAATCAGAATATTAGGGATCGAAGAATTAAATAAGAAGGACGAGGCGGCTAGGAAATAAAGCAATAAGCATACGACGTAATAGTCCCGTAAGGATTGTGACTCTAGGAATTTCAATGTAACCAAAAGAATTAGAAAACTAATTCCTGCGCGCTGACCACTCCATCCTCCGTAGACATAGATCACCATCCCTAAACTGGCGATCGTTAGGATCATCATTACTAAGCGAGGGGGTATGGGTAAGTTTCGAAAAATTATAAAGGTCTTCAATACAAATATTGCTACAGCAAAGGTCGCGATCGATACGTTAGCAATTTGAAAATGCAGCAGCACAGCGACACCAATCAATAGCGCTAGCTGCAATAGGGTTTCACGTCTGGCGTCATGGGTAGGCGGTTGTGATGGCATCGGAGGAAGTTTGCTCAATATCAATGCCATCGGATTACGCAATTTAATCATGATTGACCTCGCTTGACGTTTCACCCCAAAGTGCGAGTACCCGTAAACAATCGTGATAGTGGGTCATGCCTTTATCGAATTCAATAGTGTGGTTTGGCATCTCCAATTGATATTGTTGATTGCTCTTTTCAGCCTCTACCACCCAATAACAGAGTTGGCTAAGACGGTCCTCAACGCCTAATGTTGCTGGCAAATTGAACCAGCTTATATTTACTGAGCTATTACTGTGATTTTCATACTGTATTGATACCAACTTATTGGTCTTTGCCAGAGAAGGCCAGTGAATGTCTCTGAGTCGGTCGCCGTCTTGGTAGTTTTTCATGCCGGCATAATCCTCAGCACCAATTCGAACGTTCGCGTTTGCTTGTTCTTTACCTTGATATGAGCCGTCTTCCGGGAAAGGCACAAGGTCGAGAGGCTGCGGGTAAACTAAACATCTTTCGGATGAAATAAACCTTTTTGTCCAACAAAAAAATACCCCAATCGGGAATAAGGAGCTTAAATTCACCGGTTCACATGGAAGGTATCCACGCTGGACTGTCGGCAATTTTAGCTCGACAGATTGTTCGCCGCCTGCACGCAGCTCGGTAAGTTGATGGAACCCTCCGGCAATAAGCCATACTGCATGTCGAGGTTTTCTACTATCATTATGGAGTGTGATAGGAAAAATCGCAGAAGACCCTAAAAAGACCGATTTGCTCGGATGGCTGCTCATGCTTAAGCCGATTACATTATTATGAGTGTAGACCATGGCGATTAAGCCAACGGCTACTAAGATAAATAGCATCATAAAAGCCGATTGATTATCGAACTTTACGGCAATACCAAATAATGCGGCCAGCACCAAAGCGTAGTACCAACCCACGCGGGTTGGCAGAATGTATAGTTCTCTGCGACCTATAGTGAAGTTAGACATTCGATTTTTATTCGGTTGCAAACACGGCTCGTTTAGAGCACTTCAACGCTATCAACTATTTGACTGAGAGCGTCAACTGAGTCGCTTCCGTCATTACAATGCAAACGATGTGCAGCGGTATAGCTAGCCAACAATTTAATATCATCTGGTAGCACCGAATCTCTTCCCTCGACATAAGCTAGCGCTTTTGCGGCTTGCAACCATTGCAAACCAGCTCTTGGAGACAAGCCAGTGATGAATTGCCCACTGTCGCGCGTTTTGCTAAGCAGGGTTTGCAGATAGTCAACAATCGCCTCGCTTGCGTGTACTTTATGCACTTCTGCAACCATTGAAGCGACTTCTTCGGAAGTAAAAACCGGGGTGATATCAGCGTTTTTATTTTTACCTATAAGTAATTGCTTTTCGAACTCTTTACTCGGATAACCAAGCGATAAGCGCATTAGAAACCGATCTAACTGCGATTCTGGTAGTGGGAATGTGCCACTTTGTTCCAACGGATTCTGTGTGGCGATTACGAAGAAGGGGTTATTAAGTGCTATTTCTCGGCCTTCTACTGAAACTTGTTGTTCTTCCATTGCCTGTAATAGCGCGCTTTGAGTCTTTGGTGTTGCGCGATTGATCTCATCGGCTAGTAAAATCGACGTGAACAGTGGGCCCTTTTTAAAATGAAATTTCTTGGTTTCCATATCAAAAATTGTCATTCCAATAATATCGGTGGGCAGAAGATCGCTGGTGAATTGCACTCGCTTATATGGCAGCCCTAATAAGGTGGCAAGCGCGTGCGACAAGGTTGTTTTACCTACACCTGGGATGTCCTCGATAAGTAAATGACCACGTGCTAGTAGGCACACGACGGAGAGCTTTGTGACAAGTGGTTTGCCTAAAATAATGGAGTTTAGCTGGTCGAACAGCGGATCTAATTTTTGCATGTTATTGGCGTATTAAATGATAATGATCGAGTGGTTATTATTCTTTGGTGTGCGCAAATAAATTGATTGGCGATTGTGAATAGATTGCTTAATAAGGTATTTATCGCTATATCTCACGTCGGCGTCTGAGCCAACGTAATAAAGGAATATGGTGAGGGTTTTTGTTAATAATACTGTCAACTAATTCGACGTTGTCGCGTAATTTTTGGGCTAATAAAGTTTGATTTCGTCGGCCGCATAGCAAGATTTCATCACCAAGCTTAAGCGGCATCGACGGGTCTGGTAGTAAATGACTCATTCCGTCTCTCAGCAACAAAAGGGGAATTCCAGTGTTGTTTGGTAGCCTTGCATTTGAACTCACATCGCTAACTGTTAGTGACCGTTCACGATCAATAAAACGCACAAGAGCAGGTGAGTTTGCGTCATCGACTACTAAGCGCCATGTTATTGGATCATTATCGTTGGTCAGGCGGCAAATTTCCGTGATTAACTGATCAGTTTCTTGGGGTGAAAGCGAATTTGAATAATCTAAGAACTTGGTGATTAATGGTCTGGATATAATGGTTAATGCTTCATTGGCGACTATTTGACTACGTCGCATAATATAATCGCATTTGGCGTGCTCAAACAGCGAATGATTCGCTTCTTTACTGACCCGACCAATGGTCACAATTTCATTTTTTAGTTGTTTCGCGGTCATCAATATAGAGAGGTTATTGGCGTCATCGTCGCTTGCAGCAACAATTACACTGGCCGACTCGATCTGTGCATCGAGTAAGGTTTGAGCTTCTGTGCCGCGACCCTTAATACTGCCTTTAGGGGCGCCGCTGAGTTCTGGGTCGGTGTCTACTATTTTGAGCGTGACTTGTTTCTTGTCTGAATACTGTTCTACCGCCTTGCCGAATCTCCCGTAGCCACAAATAATCCATTTTCCTCCGGGTAAGCCTTGGTCCACGATTTGTTGGTCAATGTGTTCAGCACTGTGCTGGTTAATAAACCAGTTGTGAATTCGGTGAAGTGCCGGATTTTTAGTCAATAGGTTTAATCTCTGCCCGAATATTAGATACGGGTCGATGATTGCATCGGTACCAAAAGACGCCATATTATTGGCTTCATCCTGAATTTCCGACCGACATATGACAGGCACATTCGAATTGACCAGTTTACTCGCGACTGCAATTTTTAGATTAGTATGATCATCGGGCGTTACTGCAATCACGCCCATGCAATTAGCATGGTTAATGCCTGCGGCGATTAGATTTTTAGGCTCGGTAATGTCGCCGCCAAGAACGATCGGCGGGACACTTAATGCTTCAAGTTCGATTGTTTTTAGGCGCTCATAATCAAGATCGATGATCACGGTTTGGTGACCAAACTCAGATAAGCCTCGAACAATTAATTGTCCCGTCTCACCATAGCCACAAACAATATGAAACGGTAAATCAATGCGTTTAATGCTTAGCTCAAACGCTCTACGTGCAACCGCGTACCGAAAGGTTTGATCCTGTACTAATCTCAGCATGCTGCCTATGCCATACAGCCACGCGGTCACAGAGGTGTAGATACAAATCAGCACCCAAGCACGTTGTATTTCGGTGAAGGCATAGGGTATTTCGCCGAAGCCAATGGTGGTACCCATAAAGCTGACAAAATAAAAGGCTTGAAAGAAACTCATACGCCAAACGTCACCGTTCGGGTCAATACCTGGAATGAGTGTCATTCCCAGTGTCGCAATAGCATAGACACTGATTAACAATATCAGCGGCGCGCGCAGTCGGCGAATAACTAGAAAGAATACGTCAGACACGGAGCCTCAGCTATGTAAATGTTAGGGTCTCACTATTTGCGTATCTGGCCAGTTTCGATGATCAGCAGTATTACCGAGATGAGATTCGCTACTAAAGCACCACCAGCCAAGGACGTAACGGTTGCCATGGTGGCCGAGCTGACCGGTTCATTCGCAAAGGAAGATACTCCCCACGTTACTGCAGCCGCTATGAGTAGTAAATCGACGACTAGACTTGACGCTAATACGGTGGACCCAAATTGCGTTCTGTCGCCGAATTTCATTACTGTGCATATCAGGCTAACAACTAATGCGGCGAATAATTCATACGCATGGTGATCAGTAGGGACAGATAATTCGCCTATGAAAAAGCTGAAATTTAGAGACAGCGCTAATATTATGAAGAACGCGAAGACGACTTTTTCGAAATTCATACAAGTTACCGGTTAACTGGCGCGGTTAACTAGAAGCCGCGCTTAACTGAAATGTTTTTATTGCTCGAGAGCTCGATTCATCAGTTTGAGCTTAGCACAAAAAGGTTAGGCCTATAAGTTTGTGCTAAATAGTCCGCATCAATTCTTTTTGTTGTTTAAAAAAGCAATTCTTAGCGACTGCGGCCGGATCTAGCTGTTGCTCGGATACCCAAAGTTGTATACTATTCGCGCGCTGATATTGGGCCTAGTAATTGTGTTTAAACGACTATATAGCTCGCAAGAAATGGTGATGGCCGGTAGATTACTTGCTGATCCGTCTAATTAGCGCCGAAGCGGTAAAAGTAATAGACTTGTCGGCGTTTTTTGCGACACAGCGGTCTATTGCAAAGTTGGCCATAACCGAGTTGCGTTGATCTTGTTATTGCGTCGTAATCGCCGATAGAATCAATGTAGTTTACAGTTCTTCTTTATAGTTATTTGTACGCTAGGTGCGTGATGGCTAGAACAACTTTAAGTCGAAACTTAGAATGTCGAAGCTTAGAGTTACCAAATACGAGACGTGGTGAGGTAATCATTGTTTTATAAAATAAAGAAAGGGTTAGATATACCTTTAAAGGGACGCCCTGACGAACGCATCGATGTCGCCATTACAATCAATAAGGCGGCTGTTTTAGGCGGTGATTATGTTGGTTTAAAACCAACTATGATGGTCAAAGAAGGTGATTCAGTTAAGATCGGCTCGCCATTATTCGAAGACAAGAAAAACCCAGGCGTGATCATTACGTCGCCCGCAGCTGGCACAGTTTCGGCCATTAATCGTGGATCAAAGCGCGCGTTAATCTCTGTCGTAGTCGATGTAGACGGAGATGACGCCGAGGTGTTTGACGTAGAAGATCTCTCAGTCATGTCGGCCGAACATGCCCGCGAAATGCTGATTAAGTCGGGTTTGTGGGTTTCTATGCGAACGCGCCCCTACGGCAAGATACCATCCATAGATTCCACTCCAAATTCTATTTTTGTTAATGCCATGGACACCAACCCCTTGGCGGTAGACCCAACCATTATTATCAATGAACGCGCCGGCGACTTTGCGATGGGCGTTAGTGTATTAGCGAAATTTGATGTGCCTGTGTACGTTTGCAAGGCTGATGATGCGGATTTACCTGATTTAAACGGAAACAAGGTTCAAGTCGCTAGGTTTGCTGGAAAACACCCTGCAGGCTTAAGTAGCACACACGTTCATAATATTGACCCAGTTGACGGTTCGAAAACGGTTTGGACCCTAGGGTACCAAGATGTCATCGCAATTGGGGCATTAGCGAATACCGGTAAAGTGGATACCACACGTTATGTCGCTGTTGCCGGCCCCTTAGTAAATTCTCCAAGAGTTCTGACCAGTAACCTAGGTGCCAACATTAGCGACCTAATAGACGGACGCACCGCTGAGGGTAAGAAACGAATCGTTAGCGGTTCGGTATTAAACGGTCACAGAGCCAGCGATGCGACTGACTTTTTGGGCCGGTATGATAATCAAATATCGGTTATCGAAGAACACGATGATCGTGAATTTATGGGGTGGATAGCGCCTGGTTTGAATAAGTTTTCGGCCATCAATGTGTTTTTGTCGAGCATTTTCAAACCAAAGGCTTTTAATATTACAACTTCTCAATACGGCAGCCCTCGCGCTATTGTCCCTATTGGGGTCTACGAACAAGTGATGCCACTAGATATCTTAGCAACACCCTTAATAAAGTCTCTACTGGTGAAAGACACCGATGCGGCACAGCAATTAGGTTGTTTAGAATTGGTCGAAGAAGATTTATCGTTATGTTCGTTTGTTGACCCTGGCAAGCACGACTTTGGTCCAGTGTTGCGCTCAACGCTTACTCAAATTGAGGTGGAAGGTTAATATGTCTTTTCTCCGACGTACGCTCGACAATATTCACCCGCATGTTGTCGAAGGCGGCAAATATAAACAGTTCTACGCTCTTTATGAGGCGATAGACACTATTTTTTACTCTCCTGCAGATGTCAATCAGGGTCGTAACCACGTTCGAGATGCTATCGATCTTAAACGGGTCATGATTTACGTGTGGATTGCTGCTATGCCTGCAGTGATCATGGGCTGTTACAATACTGGGCTTCAAGCCAATACGGTGATGGCAAACATGGGAATCACCGAAGTGGCTGGTTGGCGTGGTGACATCCTGACGCTGTTTGGGATAGGA
>CAYQVT010000201.1:0-6947 GCA_964420885.1 uncultured Gammaproteobacteria bacterium | reverse complement strand
AATGAACTTGAAAAATAAAGCTGCTTAATAATTAGAGCATATTCCATGCCCTTTTATTGGCGGCGCATAAAACGAGGAAAATTATGTCGAACAAATTATATATCACGGGGTTAGTTGGTTTATTAGCCGCAATATTAGTAGGAATTGGAGAATACCTTCTCCACTACGATCCGCTCGCGAGATTTGCAGAAGGAGGTTTTGGTTTTATGCAAGGTATCAGTGATCACCGCACAACCATCGGCCACTTTTTTGGGGTGTTTGGTGCCACTCTTTATACCGTTGGGTGTTACCATATTTATTTGATGCTACGCCCAGCAAGCGAACGAGGGGCGCTTACGGCGTTTTTTATAGCCGCCTTCGGCTTCATAGTTGGCGCCGTTTGGATTGGCTCACGCGCGAGCGTTTCGGCCTTGATGCAAATACCCCAAACACCCGAGATAATGCACCTTGTCGAACTGTACGACCTTCGGTATGAAACACTACTCACCGTCATTCGTATTACAACCTTAGTTCTTTCGATACTCTTTATTTGGCTAACATTAACTGGCCGCTCAAATTACCCTCGTTGGATGGCAATCTTTAGCCCTTTCGTACTAATACTGATGAGCTTTCTCATCTATGTGGTTGCGCCTCAGCTTGGCAAACATTTAATGCCAATTGCACTTAATGTTGCCTTTTTTATCTTTTTCACTTTATCACTGTTGCAAGCACGCACAGTTTCTAATTAAGGAGGCATTTAAATGTCTATTTCTAAACTAATAAAATCCATTCTGTGCTATCTGGCGATTATTGTTGTCTTACTGGTCGCAGGGCTATTCTGGTTAACCGCCAGCGATCGCGCAATTGACTATGATGTCGATACTACTGGCGTTAACATTCCAACATTTGAAGAGCAAACCATTGATTTTGTTCCAACCTATGATGCAGCCAAAACCATACCATTTACCGCTAGTGCGGTAATCGACATCGACGACGACGGCATTGAAGAAGTATTCCTTGGTGGTGGCATCGATCAAGCCGACGCATTTTATAAATTCGAAAACGGAAAGTTCGTCGATATCACCGCCCAAACAGGGTGGTCTAAGACAACCCCAGACAAGACCTTTGGTTCAGTCGCACTCGATCTCGATAACGATGGCGATACTGATATGTTGATTGCTCGCCAATCAGGCGTATGGCGTTACGACAATAACAACGGCAAATTTTCCGGGTTTAAACTTGATTTAGAATTTGATGCTAAGTCGGTACCTCTTTCAGTTGCGGTAAGTGATTTAAATCGCGACGGCTTATTTGATATGTACGTAGCTGGGTACATTGCACGCAAACATGTTGAAGGTGAAACCATTTTCAACGAAGTATATGGCGGAGTTAGTGCTCTTTACCTTAATAAAGGGAACGATCAATTTGACAACATAACTAAAGAGTCTGGCCTGCATTTTCAGCACAATACATTCCAAGGCATATTCATTGACGTTGACGGCGACAACCTCGAAGATCTTGTTGTTGCCCATGACACTGGCACGGTCAAAACATGGAAAAACTTAGGTGGTCTTAAGTTTAAAGATATGCCTAACCCAACAAGCGACTATTTTTCTTACCCAATGGGCATCGGTGTTACTGATTACAATAATGACGGCGACCCTGACTTTTATTTCTCAAACGTTGGTAGCACAACACCTGACGCTATCGTACGTGGTGATTTGCGTGATGATCAAGTTCTCAATAAGAAATGGATTATGTTTGAAAACAAGGGAAATTTTAAATTTGAAGACATCGCCGACAAAGCCAAACTCGCCGACTATGAATTTTCTTGGGGAGCAATCTTCGAAGATTTCAATCTAGATGGCCGTGACGACTTAGTTGTGTCTGAAAACTACGTTGGTTTTCCAACTCACATTTTGCCAGCTTGGCGTTTAGACGGTCGTTTTTTGGTTCAAAACTCCAGAGGAGAATTTGCCGCTGTTGGAGAAAAAGCAGGTATTCAAAACCGTCTCTTTGGCATTAGTCCGCTGACCGCAGATTTTAATCAAGATGGATACCCTGATGTGATTCACGTCAATTTAAAAGGTCCACAAAAAGTGTTCTTAAGTGAGGGTGGGAACGCTAACCACTTGAAGATTAAGTTACCTAATACGGTCAAATCTATTGGCGCTAAAGTCGTGGTCACTTTGAATGATGGTCGTCGCTTACACAACACCTTTATAGTCGGCGAAGGTTTGTGCTCAGATCAAAGTCATATTCTAAATTTCGGCTTGGGTTCACAACAAGCGAAAGCATTCTCAGTGACCTATCTTGATGGTGAAGTGATTAAACAAAGTGGCAGCTTTGCTAACCAACTAATCAGACTTTAGCACTCAACCAAAAACTCGTTTGGGCGCGCTAAGGCGTGCCCTTAACATTGGAGAATTAATATGAAAACCAACCCATTAATCACCTACCCACTTTGGGCATTAGTCATCTTTGGTTTTGTCAGTGTGGCCAAAGTTAGTTTGGATAATTTTAACGGCCTAGCCTGCCCAAGTCTATTATCAATGCCGGTATGCTACATCGTAACCATAGCCTACGGTTTGATGCTGGGATCGCTGATGATTAACCACAACGGCTGCAAGCATCACTTTTTTTGTATGGGATGGGTCGTTGCTTTCGTAATCGCACTGTTTGCATCACTGGCTGAAATGTTCGGTGGTGGCGGAGTATGCCCGTCTAACTCGGGTGGTTTACGTGCAGGTTCTGCTGCCGGCATCCCTCTATGTTACATATCACTGGCTATCTTGATCGTAATTTTGCTGCTTTTCATTAAGGGCCCTTATCAAAATGCCTGTGACGCACATAACAAGCAAGGCTAAGTCGGTATTACTAAAATCAAGTTTTCGAAGGACGAACAACGTATGAAATATATGAAAATAATTATCTTAATGATCGCAGCCTTTCCCTTAATCACTTCGGCTCAATTAGAAGGAGTCAATTACGAATGGAAGGAAAAGAAAAATAAGAAGGGAATCACTATTTCAACAAGCTCCGTGGAAGGCTCAGCTTTTAGAGCAGTGCGTGGTGAAATGGTTGTAAACGCAAGCGTAGAATCCTTGGTTGCCTTAGTCGAAGATATGGCTGCTTGCCCGGATTGGGCGGCGATGTGCAAGGAGTCACGAGTTGAAAAACGTATATCGGACAAAGAAAGCTATGCCTATATCTATAATGACATTCCCTTTCCGGTAACCGACCGTGATGTATATACGCACGTTGTGTGGACTCGAAACCCAGAGACAAAACGCGTAACCATGACAAGTAAGGCAGCCAAAGGTGGTACGGCCAAAACAAAAGCGGTTCGCATTGAAAATGCAGTATCACAATGGCATTTCACTCCTAAAGGCGACGGCACTACCTTTGTTGAGAACTTCGCACACATCGATCCGAATGGCCCAACTCCTGCGTGGGTAACCAACCTTATGCTGGTTGATTCGCCGTTCAAGTCAATGAAAAAGATGCGAGAAATTGTCGAGGCCGGCACTTATGCCGATATCTCTGTGCCTTTTTTAGACAGTCTGTAATTCTAAAAACATATTAACTAGGTACTAATCATGGAAAAACATTTTTTTGTCAGGCTTACTATTGTCTTTATTAGCCTGTTGCTTAGCACAACTGCGTTTGCACAAGATGCCCGACATTGGGCCAAGAAGAGCCAGTCAATTAAAGGTTCATGGAATATTGAGCAACGCGATAACGGCAACTATTTAGTCCTAAGCGAAAATTTTAAAACTCGCAAAGGCCCCGACTTAAAGTTAATGTTATCAACATTATCTATTGACGACGTAAACGGCAAAAATGCGAGCGAAAGCAGTGTCACCATTGCGCCTTTGGAATCTCACAAAGGCGGCCAAGTCTTACAAATTGCCTGAAGGCTATCCAGACTACTAATTCATTGCGAGAAATTTTCAAAGCTTTGGGGTGCTTCAGAGTTTGAAAAACACGATGATCACTAGACTTCAGTCGATAGCAAGTTGAGGTGTTGACTCTTTGTGAAACCGTTGATCAAAATACTCGCTCTCTATACCGTAACGGCCTCAGCTCAATTTGGGGCTGTTACAGTAGATTCGGATGTGTCGCTCCAATTACGCAGTGAAGTCAAAACGGATTTAATTGAAAAAATAATTAGTAAGAAAAGGCCGAAAATCAGTTACGTTGTACACAGCAACAAACCGCAAATATTTTTCCTTACACGTATATTTCCATCAAGGCTTGTTGATCACCTTATCTATAAATCTTTAAACAAATCAGTTAATCCAAATTAAAGAACTCTGTTCGATATTTTCGCGCTAGTGCAAAGATCTTAGCCCACCGGGAATCGCATACTGGCCACGCGCTTAACGAATTGTTCTTAAGTTTAGCCGTCGCATCTGTAAAACTTTGATAGGAGTTATGGAGAGGATCTTTTTCGAGCAAAAATTTGATAGAAACCCATGTATTGGTGTAACCAAAGTAATGTGCGGTGTGTCTATATATTGTTACTAAAACCAAAAATATATAGGTATCCCGATGACCATGCGTCAAAACTTCACGGCCCTCGCTGTGCTTACCCCTATCGCTCTTTTATCGTTATCACTCATTTCATTGAATTGGCTTTGGGCTTTTATCGTCGTAGGCCCGATCATTTTTTTGGGTCTCTACGATATGTTTCAAACAAAACATTCAATTCGCAGGCTTTATCCAGTACTAGGTCATTTTCGCTATTTACTTGAATCAGTTCGCCCCGAAATTCAACAATACTTCGTTGAATCCAATACCGACGGCACACCAATTTCACGTGAGTTTAGATCATTGGTTTATCAAAGAGCGAAAGGGGCCCGTGATACCCGCCCATTTGGAACAATTTTCGATGTGAACCGCGCAGGTTATGAATGGCTTAATCATTCATTACAACCAAAACACCTCACCAACCTTGACCCGAGGGTAAAGTTTGGCGGGCCAGACTGTACAAAACCCTATATGGCATCGCCACTTAACATATCTGCGATGAGCTATGGAGCACTTAGCAAAAACGCCATTATGTCGCTTAACAAAGGCGCTAAAATAGGTGGTTTTTCGCACAATACAGGCGAAGGCAGTATGAGCCCTTACCATCTTGAACACGGTGGCGACATTGTTTGGCAAATAGGCACCGGGTACTTCGGCTGTCGCGATGACGCAGGGAACTTCAACCCTGAGACATTTAGAGAAAACGCGGCGCGGGACGTGGTTAAGATGATCGAGATTAAATTGTCTCAAGGTGCAAAGCCTGGTCATGGTGGAATTTTACCCGCAGCAAAATTGACTCCAGAAATAGCAAAAATTCGGCACGTACCAATGGGCTCCGATGTGGTCTCACCACCGTCTCACAGTTCATTTTCAACACCCAAAGAACTATTGGGCTTTGTTAAACAACTACGCGAACTATCGGGTGGAAAACCGGTAGGTTTCAAATTATGCATTGGTCGTCGCGATGAATTTTTGGCGATTTGTAAAGCAATGTTGGAAACCGGAATAACACCTGATTTTATTACCGTAGATGGTGGTGAAGGCGGCACCGGTGCCGCACCAACAGAAATGACAAACTCAATTGGGACACCAATACGCGACGCTCTGGTATTCGTAAATAGCGCGCTAATAGGGATTGGCTTAAGAGATAGAGTTCGTATTATTGCGTCTGGAAAAATGTTCTCCGCGTTTCATATACTGCGTGCCATCGCACTGGGTGCTGACACCGTAAACTCAGCACGCGGCTTCATGCTGTCACTTGGCTGCATTCAAGCACGGACTTGTAATACTGACGAATGCCCTACTGGTATAGCTACGCAAAACGCATCTCGCAACAAGGCAATAGTTGTAACCGACAAAGCCCAGCGGGTTGCTAATTTTCAGAGAGAAACGATCACCAATTTGATCGAGCTTGTAGGCGCGGCGGGCTTGGACGGTATCGAGCAACTTGAACCAAGGCACATTAATCGTCGTGTGCAAGGTACCGATGTAAAGAGTTACGCACAGCTTTACCCAGGTATCACACCCGGTAGCCTACTTGAAAATAAATTAGTTCCTAGCGACTGGAAAGATGATTGGAATATAGCCTCCTCTGACCGTTGGTGATTTCGAGTACTAACTCTCCGCCAAAACTAATCCCTAACGCCACTTTTCCCTCCAGCTTTTTGAGCATCGAGGAAAAGTGTCGACAGGATATACTCGTAAAAACCACGAATTTATTTGTACAAGCATTAGGAAATGAAACCATCGAGAGAATTCAAGACCCTTCTCGCCACTCAAACACAGCCTGTGTTTGATTATAACGGTACGGTTCACACATCGGGCATCTTTTGCAGGGCGACCTTGAATGACGCTCAAACTCTGATAGTAGGCATCAGAAAATTTATCCCAAGGAATGCAGTGATTTAGAAAAAACCATCGTTTATCAAGGCCCAGAGTCGTTTCAAACGGACTCTCAAAACCAGCTAACTCTAAGTGATTTTGGCTTATAGTTCGAACTATTGCTGCAAGAGTTTTGTGCTAATTTCTTACACCTGACTTATACCGTCTACGGGTTATTAACCAATCATATCAATAACTTATAATTTTTAGTGAGCTCTATTTAGTACTATACCGTTTCTGCGTTTTGCTCCCCTCGCCGCCAACAGACAGTGTATAATTTTTATATTCCGCCCTGTTTTTGGCTTGATTATCAAACAGATATTTTACGTTAATGGACATTAAAAGCTCATCTAACTCAGCCTTATCTTCCACCGAGTTATAATAGTCAACAGTGCGCTGATGCATCCAGCACGAAAATGCAACATACTGGCGTTTACCCGTCATTCCACCGATATTGAAGGCATGCATGCCAAGAAATCGTTTGATCTCGTCGGCATCTGGGTTTTCGTCAATCCAGCGATCTAACATTTCTGACGTTGCTTTGAGCTCCGGAA
>CAYQVT010000200.1:0-6975 GCA_964420885.1 uncultured Gammaproteobacteria bacterium | reverse complement strand
AGCTGGTATGGCTAGGCTCAATACATAAGTTATGGTGAAGTGACGAGTTTTTATGCACATCTAGTGATGTATTGTCGCGCCCCCAACGTAGATGCAGCCAAACACGTCGATTGGAAAATTGTTCGTGTTGGAGGCGAGATAGAATCTGAATATCATGATCATAGCAGGCGCGGTCTAAGGCTGAATTAGAAAATCGTTTCTTTCGCTTTGCCCTAAACAAAATTTTTAAATATTTCTGACCTAGTTACGCGCTGTACTGAGCACACTGTTGTTGAACTAATTAACCAACGAGGTGAAAAATGAAGATATTATTTAAACGCTTACTATTGGTTGTTACGGTGGCCGGTCGCTAGTTGCGAACAGAGCCAGTTACGCTAAAACTTATTCCAGAAACTTCGCTACAACAGATAACGATTATGCTAGCTTGCAACCGGATGCGCCACTTGGTGGAGTAAAGTAATCTGGTATTGAGGTGGAATTCGGGCACCATGGAATTGCTGATTATACTTCACTGCAAACGGCTACTATACCGAAGTGACGCCTTTTGCCCATTTCCCTACCCATGAATTGTACGATGGGTAAAGAGGTTGCGCGCCGTACTTTAATCGCAGTGATTAATAGAGTTAGGCCACGAAAAATTTGGCCGTTGTTGCGATAAATGAAACATTCTGTAATGCACCAGATCATAAAAGACAAAGCGCGCAAATAACGCAATTTGTTTTCTGAGTATTCATACCCAAAGACTACAATTTTTCTAATTGAGGGGTATTACCAACAAGGTCGGCCAGAGTCGTGTTTTCTAGGACTGCATAAAATGCTTCATTTGCTTTATGCAATACGCCAGTTAAACTGCATCGAGGGTGAAGAGGGCAGTTTGCTGTTGCGCAATTTATCACGTTGTCGTGATTTTCCGTTTTACGAACTACTTCGCTCACAGTAATGCTGTCGGCACTGGCGTTTAATTTTACTCCACCATTACGGCCGCGAACGGATTCTACGTAGCCTAGCTTTACTAGATTATGCACAACTTTAACCACATGGTTGTTCGATGCCAAATAGATGGTTGAAAGATGATTGATGCTGACAATGCTTTCAGGCTTAGCGGCTAAGTACATTAGTACTCTGAGTGAAATGTCGGTATAGCGTGTGATTTGCATGCTGCGTTCTCAATAGACTTAAAATGCTTTGAATTTATATATGTATTAAATATGTATATATTATAACCACAAGTAAACGATGTTTTGTCCTCATACCAGGGTGTCTAAAAGAGAATTAACACATTTTGTGTGAGTTACGGATCAGCTTGTACCTCGAAAATCAAAGTTCCTGTTATTGAGCTAAATTCGTATCTGAAAAATGACGCTTACCTCTTGTGATTTGCTGAGAAGGTTGTCGTAATAAGCAGCCGCGATTTGACCGCTATTATCGCAGCGTGTGAAACGCTCACTAACTAACTTTAATTGGCTCGTGGATCTTATTTAGTTCCTTGCGCTGCTCTATAAATAGAGGATATAAATAGTAAACAGTCAAGACTGCGGCGATGCTAAGGAGCGCTTTACCAAGCAGAACCTGTTCGTTTAAGGAATAGATGTTGCACAAACGAATTGGCGATATTAGATAGATCCACCCTAAACGAAGCAACATGCTAAGAAATTCAATTTTTACAAAACCGCGAATCACAAAATTACTTTGTGACCAACTAAAGCCCAGTGGCAGGCCGACTAAGGTAAACAAGCAAAGGTGCTTAATTAACTGTATCTGCGTGTCGCTCGCGGCTAAGTCCATCCAATTAGGAATCATCCAAAATGCCAAGGCAAAGCTTGCTACAAGTACGCCTGTCACGCCTTTGTAGTTAATGAACTGATTGAGCCAGTGATGCTCGACCTTACAGCAAGCCCCCAATTGCCAGCCGCAATAGATAAGCAACGGATAACCTATTAAAATGTTATTAAGCATGCTTGACTCGAAGTTGCCGGTAACAGTAATGAGCGAATAGATAAAAGCGGGTAGCCCCCATAACGTAATTGCTTTCATGAGCTACAGACTGGTTTGCATTGTGTCGCTGAGGGCAACACTCGCTTCGATAAATGAGATTGCTGAATCGATGTCGTCGTCATTAAAAATCTTTTTAAGCTTGCCTCTTTCTATTACATAGATTGCCGCGTTGTGTGTAAATCCACCAAACTCATCATCGATTACAACCACACCAAAGCGTTGTTTTAGGGTTTTCAGAAGAGCATGTGAGCGGGGCACGAGCGCACTCCATATGGATTTGTCTGCTTTGTGTAGGCTTAAGTAGCGGTTCAGCGCCTGAGGCGAATCGTAGCGCAAGTCAAAGCTAATACTCAGAATCTCGACATGTTTATCGAGCTTGCGTTCTATCAGCTGATCTTGCAGTTGTTTAAATTTAAATCCCAAGGTGTTGCAGACCGTTGGGCAGCGCGTGTAAATGAAATCTAAAATTACAATCGGCCGAGTTTGATCAATGATTGGGCGTTTTTTTTTCTGATTACTTAGTAACAATGCGGTAGGTAAGCTCGAAGAATCCGACAGCACATTGATTCTGCGAGCCTCCTCGGCGGTCCAAATACTAAAAAAATTGGTGGCCCAACTTAGAGTGAAGACTCCAAGGCAGGCCATCAAAAAAGCTGATATTACTGAGGTGACTACATAGGGGGGGCGTAGTGTCAAATTGTCCTCGCGTTGGGAAGTCGAGTAACAATTTTCAGTACCATTATCAGCATAGCCAGTACAATCAATGCACCAAATACAGTTGCTAGTTGACTGTACGCCACCCATTCGGGTAAGTGCTCCGCCCAGCGTCTTGGCACGCTAGCCTTGCCGCTTACAAGAAACATCAAGGAAAAACCTATTGAGCCGAGTGTGTAGACCAATACAGCGGATCTATCAAAGAACGTCATTGGCGTATAAGTGATGGGCTTAGACGTATTTATTGGCGAGCCTTGGTCATCGCCATTAATCATGTAAAACATGAATCCAAGCAGCATCGCGACCAAACCAATTAACAAATAAAAGTGGAAGTGGCCAGGGACCCATAGCGTGTTGTGCATTACCTTATTTACCGCAACGGTAGCATCGATGATGGCTGGGATGACACCGGCGGACCAACCGAACATGGCAATCATCAGTAGTATGCTAGCAGCGTCCCATTTGATGCCAGATCTGTGCACAATTGTTAGTGCGCCCCAAGCGGTTACAACAATTAATGGAATGCCATTCGCGTACGAAAGAATTTGGCCGGCAACCAGCATCCAGGTTGGCATCACAAAATCCATCAGTAGATGGTGAGGGTATACCGCCATTACCATAAAAGATGATGCCGTCCATGCGGCTAAGAAAACTTTATTTACCTTCCAAGGTCGGCCAGTGTATTGCGGGAGTAGTTCGTAAACGGCGATAACGGCTTGGTAGATCGTTGCGTTGATAAACACGTGACCAAAGAAATAGGTTAAGTTCTTGGTTAACAACGGGTCTACCTCAAAACTTGGTACGTATAAATTAACCAGAATAAGAACAAGTACAACTGCGCCAGCTAAGATGCCTAGGATATTGACGATAAACACCATGGTGCCAGCAACAATGGTTGCTGGGGGCATTGGAGCGTCGGAATTGGAAAATAGTTGAGGCCAGCCTAAGGCTTTAGGAATACTGCCGTATTCTTTTAAAATTGCACGTGCAATTTCCAAATAGAAAAGCAGGAAGCCAACGCCAATTAGTAGAAGCCCAACGATGAAACATGCGGCAGCATTGTTACTCCAAATGCCGAGGCCATTTGAAGGTAGGGGAAATAGAAATGTCCATGCGCCAGCAAAACCGCCAATAAAGATACTGCCGAGAATTAAGGCAACACCGACTAAAAACAAACCTAGATTAATCCAGAGTATCGGTGCATAAAGGCTGGTATAACGTCTTAAGAAATACCAAAGCACGGCGCTTGATGCGAGCCCAGATATGACAATCATGCCGCCACCGTGTGCGGTCATAAGTTGATAGAAAAACTGTGGTGGCACACCGATTAGCTGTGCTTGTGATGCGCGCATTACCAATCCGACCACCATCATTAATAGAAATACCGCTGCGCTGGCGCCTAGATAGGTCAAGATAGCAATGCGGCTCGATTTACTTAGAGGTTGAAGTGATGTCATGGTTTAGCCCTCGTCCGTGACGGTAAACGTTGAGATCATAGAATGGTGAACTAGGCCACAATATTCCATGCACATTAATTTGTATTCGCCAGCCTTATCAAATGTGTAACTAAGTTTATTGGTGTAGCCGGGCATAGCTTGAACTTGTGTTAGTAAGCGTAGGTCTTTATCGTAAATCCCTAGGCCATGGTTCACGTCGCCGCTGCCAACATTGAACTCTACTGGCTCATTGATCCTAGCGGTGGTATCGCTAATTTCCCAATACCATTGCTTACCGACCACTTCAATTTGCTTAGCATTTTTGGCCTGAGCACCATATGGCAAACCCCGAGTGGTTCCAATTGCGATGACCACACCAGCCAATAAGGTGAAACCAAAGGCCTTGCTACGCTTGTTGTACGAGCTTTTCGTTATGCTTGCATAATCTTCTTCAATTTCCGTTGAGTGTATAAAGACATAGCCAAATGCAATTAGTACCCCTCCCATCAATATCAAACTAAGGAGAAAGACATTTTCGTGAATCATGGAGCCTCCAATAATATTTTTATAATATGCATTATGTTTACATGTATAAATAATACATATATTATTATTCGAATTCAATAACCATGCTCAATAAAACGTTTAAGCGTTGGGTGACGTTGTAATTTTTCGACGTTGGAATACGAACAGCTTGGTGGCGAGAATCTATGTATCAAGAAACTAATACACACTTTGAAGAGCTGGCTCTTAAGAAATTGCAATACAGTCGCCGTAATCCGGCTGCATTTTTTGTGCAGTCGATGATGGCTGGTGCATATGTAGGTATTGGTATTATTCTGATTTTTTCGGTAGCTGCATTGCTGGATCCATCGGTTCAAAACTTAGTAATGGGTTTGTCTTTTGGTGTTGCGTTGACCCTGGTGGTTTTCGCAGGTGCTGAACTTTTTACCGGATACACAATGTATTTCACCACCAGCATGTTGCGCGGGAAAAGTTCGATTTTTGATACTGCTGGCATTTGGGTAGTTGTTTGGTGGGGTAACCTTGTTGGCTCACTGGTTCTAGTGGTGATCTACTTTTTTGGCCACGGCACTATTCTTAGCGGGCCGTCTTCCGAACTCTTAATGAAAGTAGCATCGTACAAAATGAACTCTGGCGCAGTAGAGTTAGTTGCTCGGGGCACACTGTGCAACTGGCTTGTTTGTTTGGCTATCTGGATGGCCGCTAGAGTTAAATCAGACTCAGCCAAAGCCATCGTGATCTTTTGGGCTTTGTTTGCTTTTATCTCCAGCGGGTACGAACATTCAGTAGCGAACATGACCTTATTGAGCTTGGCCTTAATCGGTGATCACCCTGAGAGCGTGAGTATTTTTGGTATGGCAAATAACCTTTTCTGGGTGTCTATTGGCAACATTATTGGAGGAGCTCTGTTTATGAGCTTTGGTTATCACCTAGGGTCTAAAAATCAGATAACGCAACCTACTAAAGGTTGCGATGGCAACAACTCAGCTATTTGAAACCCCTATTCACATATACTATCTAGAGACATTTTTATGAAACGCTTAATAATTTCAAGTTCGTTCGTGTTCGTAACGCTCGCATCACCACTAACATTTGCAGGTGATGCGGTAGCAGGTAAAGGCAAAGCAGTCAGCTGCACCGCTTGCCATGGTCAAGAGGGAATTAGTCCAAATCCCGAATGGCCAAACTTGGCTGGGCAAAAAGCAAAGTACATGGTCAGCCAACTTAAAAGTTTTCGTGATGGGGGTCGTAACAGCGCGTTGATGTCACCGATGGCGAAGCCGCTAAGTGATGATGATATTGCTGATATATCTGCATACTATGAGTCGCTGAAGTGACGGCCGCGAGCAAGGCAGCGTTCGGAGAGGGGGTTATGTTAAGACACATCGCACTATTGATTTGCGTTGCGGTACTCCTTGTTGCTTCGATTTTATTTACACTTGACCGCGTCAAAAGTAATGAGCAACGTGTGAGCTTTGAGTTACACGACACAACAGGCACAGTTGTAACTCATAAAGATCTATGGGGTAAGTGGTCAATTATTACGTTTGGGTTCACGAGCTGCCCAGATGTTTGCCCGACGCATGCGTCACGAATCGGCGCTGCGATGTACCCGCTATCAGATGCGGTAAACTCGCAAGCGTCGGCAGACTATGTTCAAGCGGTATTTATCTCGGTTGATCACTTACGTGATAACGCCAAGCGTTTGGATCAATATATAAAATTCTTCCACCCAGCCTATGTCGGCTATCTAGGCAACCCCCTACAATTAGATCAGGTTACGAAATCCTTTAAAGTTGCCTATTCGGTTACTCAAGGAGAGGGCGATACTGTTGATGTTTTACATTCGAGTCAAATTTATATCACCAACCCTTACGGTCGCATAGTAAAGCGTTTGCCGTTTGGCTCTTCGACCGATTATATAGTATCCGAAGTAAGGGAATTGATGTGAATTACTTCAAACTTCCATCTTTAAAGTGATCTAAACCGAATTTAAAACCTGGATCAAGAATGTCTTAAAAGTGATGAGACTGTTTCGAAAATTCTTTGCCTGAGTCTCCGATCTTGTACCCTGAGTTGCCAAATAGGTGCTTACTTCTATTGAAATCATATCAGTGACTTAGTAGGTTCAAATTCCCTATCAGGATGCTTTCTAAACTCACAAAGGGTTTGCCTATTGTCGCGAACAGCTCCTGTGTCGTGTTATCAACAATACTCTAATTAGTCGACCCTGAAGGATCACCCGAATGAGTGATGTTTTAGTGGCACCACTTTTCTATTATTCACCCAACAGCGCATAATCAGG
>CAYQVT010000199.1:0-7022 GCA_964420885.1 uncultured Gammaproteobacteria bacterium | reverse complement strand
AATCCTACTGCATATAAGCGGTGATTTAATGTTTAACTTACGAGAGCGAGCTGAAGCAGAAGCCATTCGTGTTTTCTCGATGAATCTTAAAGATTTGCTGTTGGCTGCTCCTGCGGGAGCTAAAGCCACATTGGGGCTGGACCCCGGCTTGCGGACCGGAGTCAAAATGGCGGTAGTCGGAAAAACCGGACAGTATCTGGATCAAGGCACCATCTACCCTCACGCACCCAAAAATAAATGGGACGCCGCAATTGAAGAAATCGCATCATTGGCTAAAAAACATCAAGTTGAATTATTAGCGATTGGAAATGGTACAGCGTCACGAGAAACCGATAAACTGGCTGGTGACGTGATTAGTCGACACCCCGAACTGAAGTTAACCAAGATAATCGTGAATGAAGCCGGTGCCTCGGTATATTCGGCTTCCGAGTTTGCGGCGCGTGAATTTCCAGATTTGGATGTCACCATTCGAGGTGCTGTGTCAATTGCGAGGCGGTTACAAGACCCCTTAGCTGAACTGGTCAAGATTGAACCGAAATCAATCGGCGTGGGACAGTATCAACATGATGTGAATCAATATCAATTGAGTCGCTCCTTAGATGCGGTTATTGAAGATTGTGTTAACGATGTCGGGGTTGATCTAAATATGGCTTCAATGCCGTTGCTTAAACGAGTATCGGGCCTGAACGAGACCATTGCTGGTAACATTGTTGCTCACCGAAATATTAATGGCCGGTTTAGTAGCCGCGAAGAGCTAAAGTTAGTACCGCGCCTAGGTGAGAAAACGTTTGAGCAGGCCGCCGGATTTTTACGTATTACATCTGGAAATACCAATCCTCTTGATGCGTCTGGGGTTCACCCTGAAGCCTATTCTATCGTTAGCTCTATTGCTGAATCTAGAGGTCGAGAGATTAATTCTGTGATTGGAGATACTAAATTCTTGGCGTCAGTCGATGCTCAAGAGTTCGTCACGGATCAGTTTGGCTTGCCTACCATCAACGATATCATTAGCGAACTGGATAAACCTGGTCGCGATCCGCGACCAGAATTTAAGACAGCTAGTTTGAAAGAGGGTGTGGAAACCATCAAAGATCTTAACCAGGACATGATTCTCGAAGGCACGGTGACGAATGTAACTAATTTTGGCGCCTTTGTTGATGTTGGTGTTCATCAAGACGGATTAGTACACATTTCGTGTTTAGCCGATAAATTTGTCGAAGATCCACACAAAGTTGTTAAAGCTGGTCAGATTGTTAAAGTTAAGGTGCTCGAAGTGGATGTCGCTCGAAAGCGCATTGCCTTGACGATGAAGCTTCAAGAAGCAAAACAAAATCGTATAGACTCAACAAACCAGAAGAAAACGTTAGTACAAAATCGTCAACAAACTCGAGTTCGTGCTAAGGATCAACGCCGAAAGCCGCAGAGTTCTAAGTCGATGACAAATAATGCTATGGCCGAGAAATTGGCAGCAGCGTTTAAGAAATAACTCGTAACAATCGAATATTATTAGACTTAAGTCTGAGTGCATTAATGCTTTTTAGATCGAGAGGCTGAGCTTTCATTATTAGAAATAGCTGCAATTGTTTATTGATCAAAGGAAGATCAACTTTCTTTGTCAATCTATGTCCTTGTTTTTAAAAATAAAATTAGGATTTTTGATCTAGATGTATTGTTTAAGGAAGGAGGCCAGAACAGAGAAGTTACGTAGAAACCTTGGTTGGGTTATTGGGTTGGGTAGGGGCCAAGGTTACTGCGCAACCTCAATGTTCAGACTTTAGTCTAACCGATCTTTAGAAATAGAATCAATAGCTATTTTCGAGTTTTTTTGAATTAGTTGATTATCGTTGACTGGCTATTTAGTAGACATACTGTAGGCTATTTTGTTTGTAGACAACGGCCCTCTGAAACATTCGGGACTGTCTCTATTCTGTTTGAGCATGCTCTGGTGGGCTGGGCGATTTCAGCGTTAGATCGGAGTTGGCCTCGTCAGTATCTTTTTCTCGACAGCAAAGAAACCAATGCGCGAACCACCCTAAGGCGAATGACGCGATGATCCAAAGCCAGATTTGAAAAAACAGATATGCCATGTAAATTCTCCTAGATAATTGCTAATTTTTCAGTTTGAATTCGATGCGGCGATTTTGTGCACGCCCGGTTTCGCTGGCGTTGTCGGCGATAGGCTTATTGGGGCCATAACCCACCGCGCTAAAATTGCTTATGTCGAGGCCGATGCCGGTGAGATGGTCTATCACTGCTTGAGCACGTTGTTCGCTGAGCGTCATATTAAAATCAAGTCCTCCGATTGTATCGGTGTGTCCCGCGACCTCAAAGCTGACATTAGGGCATCTCAAAACTGCCGACTTTATGCTCACAAGCACTTCGAAGCTGTCTTCTAAAATACCAGATTCAGAGCTGGCAAAGTTTATTTCTCCTGAAGCTAGCAACTCATTGACCAGTTCTAGGCAAGCATAGCGGTCTAGATGTTGTGGTGCGATTGTGAAGTCTGATTCCATGTTTAGCTCTAAACCCAGTCTACTAGCAAGTTGCGTGATGAGCGATTTGGATTGCTCGTTTTTAATTGTGCCGGCCAAAGTTAAGCTCTCGCCACTAATCGACACACTTAGTATCTCAGCCGTATAAGATGAATCCTTTAGGTTTTTGAAAAAATTGTCTAATTGCGGTAGCTTTGCTCTATTGCTATTGACACTGAGCCTGTTAGTGACATTGTCGTTGCCGAAGACGTCTTTTGCTTGAGCTACGATTGAACTGACATCAGCTTGGTTCGCCAGAATACCACCTAAAACTATTGAACTTCCTTTGATATTGGCGCTAAATTCGGCCGCTAATTCTGGAGGTTTTACGTCTGAGCTAACGGTTATGCTATTAACCCCCTTTGCTCCAGCGGCCTTTTCTCTGACCACATCGATTGCTGTTTTGCTCGGAGGCTTTCCGATAATCAATACGTCTCGGCCCCTGTTGATAGTTTTCGCTGTCGCCCAACCAGCGCCAATCGACGCAAGCTCTGCTTGAGCGTTGCGAGCGACATCTTCTTCAATGGAATGCCATTCATAAAACAATAAGGGAAGAAGTAACAACAGCGGAAATACTATAAATGGCCAAGCGCCAGCGCCGAACAAAGAACATTGTTTCATAGTTAGTCGCGTTCCCCCTTGTTGAATAGTAACGACATAGTGTGCAATTAGAATTCAATCGTAACCCGTCGGTAGAAGTACCTTGATACTACATCGATCAACTTATTTCAAAGTGTTTGTCGCAAGAGTGTCTGTGTTTAGAGCAAACAGATCGTAAATCAACGGGACGCGACTCGAAATGGTTGAATACTGTCTAGAGCATTGACTGAATCGAAAAGTATGGCAAGTGAACGCAAAAATATCTATATAAGTCTGATTTTTTATTGTCAGAACAGGTTTTTTTAAGCAGTTGAATGAAAAAAGGGGCCTTTTATCAACGCAGCAATCGCACTAGCGGATATCAGACCCCTTTCCCTACCAACCCAATCAAGGGGAATATATCCGCGAAATACTAGGAAACAGGATGCGGACATATTTACAACGTTACACTCGGTATCTGAAAAAGTGTTTCTCACAGCACTTAATCGTTCGCCCAGCGCTTGCCTACAACGAGCGCTGATGGGCAGTGCCGATACTTTGGCAATAAACATTCGATGTAGACATATATAAAAGAAACAGTGAGGAACCGTTTCATTGCTTAAAGTTTTGGTAATGAAGCTTATGTAATGAAAAAACTAACGAATGTCCAGTTCAAAGACCTCTGAACAATTGCCAGTGAGTACAACACATGTTTGGAGTAAAATCGTCTTGGCTAAGACAGTTTCCGTTGCATTTCATTGACACCAATGCTTATTGCGCGACACATGGTATCAAGTCCGTTCTAATAACCCGGAAAAAAAATCGTGTAGGCCTTTTTCACCATTCGTTTCCCAAGACTTCAGAGCCGCTGTACCTATAACAGCAATATCAGCATGTTCGCCAATAAACGAAATATCCTCAGCGTTACTCACTCCAAAACCGATGGCAAGCGGTAAATCAGTAAACACTTTGCAACGCTTAATAAACGATGAAACTTCTTCATTCATATTTGTATTAGAGCCTGTAACGCCTTTACGTGCCACGGTATAAATAAACCCATCCGCACACTTTGCTAATTGTGCAAGGCGCGCATCAGTGTTGGTTGGCGTCATCAATACGATTGGCGCTAAATCCAGCTGCTTAGCGATTGCGTGTAATTCTCCGGCTTCCTCAACCGGTAGGTCGGGTAAAATAAAACCAAGAGCTCCGGCACTTTTTAATCGTTGTAAAAATGCCGCATGTCCGGTTTTGAAAACCGTGTTGTAGTAACCCATCATTACCACTTTGAATGAAAACTGGGTCGTCACTTTTGCCATGAATTCGAAACAATCGTCAACATGAACACCGTTACTGATGGCTTCTTGGTTTGCTTTGACAAATAGAGGGCCGTCGGCTGACGGTTCAGAAAATGGGAATTGAAGTTCGACCAAATCGATCCCAAAAGAATCCATTATCTCCAACGCTTTCCAGTTTGCTTCGAACGAGGGGTAACCACAAACAACATGGGTCATGATCATGGCAGGCCGCTCTGAATTTGCCATGACATTTTTGCGTTCGTCCAAATAATTATTTAGTGACATGATGTTAGGCCTCTGAAGAATAGGCGTCGGCCTTTTGTTGAATAAAGTGCTTCCAATGACTGTCATCTAAGGCGTCGGCGATGGTGAAAATATCTTTGTCGCCACGCCCTGACATGTTGATGAGCACCACTTCGTCTTTAGACATTTGCTCGGCCTCCAGAATGGCTTGAGCAAAGCCATGCGAACTCTCGAGCGCCGGTATAAGGCCTTCAGTTCGCATGGTTAGTTTTAACGCTTCAGTAACTTGTTCATCGGTAACCGCTTCAAAACGAACTCGCTCCTGTTCCCATAGATGCACCAATACTGGGTTTACGCCGATATAATCGAGGCCTGCGGCCACCGAATGAGTCTCGAGCATGTTGCCGTCATCATTCTGCAAAAAGAATGTTTTCATGCCTTGTGCGACACCAACAGTCGCGTCTTTATAGGCCAGGCGAGCGGCATGGTTGCCTTTACCAGGCCCGAAGCCACCCGCCTCACAGCCTACTAATTGTACATTTTGATCATCCATAAAGCCTTGGAACAAACCAATAGCATTAGAGCCGCCGCCTACACACGCAAAGATACGGTCAGGGAGCTTGCCCGCACTTGTTATAATTTGCTCTCTTGCTTCGCGGCCAATAATGGACTGGAACCAACTAACCATTTCAGGGAACGGATGAGGACCGCAGGCGGTACCAAGCACGTAATGAGTGTTATCCATATTGGTCACCCAGTCTCTCAAGCACTCATTGATGGCGTCTTTAAGTGTTTGTTGTCCATCAGTAACGGCCACTACTTCTGATCCCATGTTTTCCATCCAAAAAACATTGGGTCGTTGTCTTGCAACGTCAACCGCGCCCATATAGATCTTGCTTTGAAAACCAAAACGCGCGGCCATTGTTGCGGTCGCATAACCATGTTGTCCAGCGCCAGTTTCAGCGATAACACGGGTTTTACCCATACGTTTGACCAGTAAGCCTTGCCCCATCACATTATTTATTTTGTGTGAACCAGTATGGTTTAAATCTTCGCGTTTGACATAAATCTGCGCGCCACCTAACTTTTCTGAAAGATTAGCTAAATGGGTCACCGGAGTTGGACGACCAGAGTAGGACTGCAGTAGCGCCATGAATTCTTGCCAGAACGTAGGGTCGTTTTTCGCCTTGCGAAACTCCGCTTTCAGTTCTTCTATTGTACTGTGAAGTATTTCGGGTAAAAACGTACCGCCATACTCCCCATAATAGCCTTCACGGCCGTTTTCAAAATCGAATAAATCCATAACGCTGGGATGCTGATTGGGTCCACTTAGCGAGGCTCATAATGATATTATCAGCAAGGCGCGCCAAGTGACTTTTATTTGGAGGTGTATCGTAACATTCGAGCTACGTTTGCGTAACCGTCTATGCTCTATTTCCATGATACTCTGTTATGAATTTGTTGACTTAGATGCTTTATGGATTCCGTCTTTATTATAAAAATTATCTCGGCGCTACTTTACCCATTAGGCTTAGCATTGGTATTTGCTATTTTATCCTTGCTTATGCACTTAAAGAGGCAATTAATCGGGTCTAGAATAGTGGCATCGATCGCGGTTATGGTGTTACTTGTGTCGAGCAACCCGATGATCGCGAGACAGTTGGTTTCAGGGCTCGAACATCAATATCCCCAATTGCAGATTGAATCGATTCGTCATCATGATGCAATCATTGTTTTGGGCGGCGGATTGAGACTGCCGACGTCACCCGCAAAGTACGTTCAATTAGGCAATGGGTCTGATCGCTATTGGTATGCGGCACAGTTGTTTCATGCGGCACGGGCAAAGAAAATTATGCTCAGCGGGGGCAACTTATATTCTCACTCTGGTCTATTTGGGGAAGCCTATTACGCGTCACAGTTATTGCAACGTTGGGGAGTGCCAAAAGAAGCAATAGAAGTAGAGTCGACAAGTCGTACTACCGCTGAAAATTTTAAGAATATCAGCGAGTTGGCGACATCAGGTTCGATTAAAAGCGCGCTACTGGTAACCTCAGCGATACACATGCCTAGAGCCTATGCTTTGTTTAGTCGTCTCCCTATGACCATTACGCCGGCGTCAGCCGATGTGATCGTTCGCCACCAGCAAACGCCCTTTATATTCAAAATTTTACCGTCAGCATCCGCGCTAAATCTAAGCACCATAGCCTTGCATGAGTACTATGGGATTGTTTTTGAGTGGCTAAAAAGCTGGTATGAGCGGTTCAACACTCAAATGATTTATAAGCCCTGAGTTTTAACGCCTGATGCTCTTGGTGAACTACGCTGGCGACATAACGGTCGCCAAATTCGAATTGTAAACATCTCCAATCAGTGT
>CAYQVT010000198.1:0-7022 GCA_964420885.1 uncultured Gammaproteobacteria bacterium | reverse complement strand
ACTCCGTCTTGGTTTGAATCATGCAATCTAGCCACCATTGGAACCATTAATACTCTGTTTTGATCCCAGTGCCATTTTAGAACTGGTTGAAACGTTGCAACATCAACAGCCTCGGCCAGACAAGTGGAGTTGGGGGCATCGATACTTTGTACGAACTGCGGGTCAGACAACCAATCTACACGGCCAGAGGCTGAACCAACTGTGGAACCTTGTGGCCCCTGATTTAGAACATAGCTCAATACCGAGTCGTCGCTATCAAACGATTCTGCTGTGTACTGATAAGCCGTATTTTCGTCGACGACGGTAGTCGGCACGCTGGTGAATTGTGGCGCCTGGTTTTCAACCACGACGGTGAAAGATTGTTCCGTGGTTTCACGAGAATCGCTTACTCGAACCACTATCGGGTATTCGCCGTCTTGCTCGAATACACCGCTGATGACACCCGTGCCACTGTCTATGCTTAGCACCGACGGTGCAAGCTCCAAGGAATGGATGAGCGTATCACCGTCGGCATCCGAAGCCACGAGGGTGTAGCTGTAAAGATCACCTATTTTGGAAGTTGTCGTAGGTAACGACGTGATAGCAGGCGGTTGGTTTTCTCTGCCGAGAACGTTAATCCAATATACTTGAGAAGTTGAGGCGTCGCTCGAATCCTTTGCGATCACACTTATTGTTTTCGTCCCGAGATCGGATACCCCACTAGGTAGCCAGGTAATTAAGCCCGTTTGTGCATCGATTTCCATTGAACTGGGCGCGTCCACCAATTCAAAGGTAACGGTATCGCCGTCTGGGTCAAATGCATCGATATCGTAATTATATATTTGACCCTCATTGGCAATTGATATCGGTGATGAGGTTATTTCGGGTGCGCGGTTGCTCGGCGCCCACACTGACAGCGAGTAAGTTTGAGTGTCGGACAAACCGAATGAATCACGTACTCGAATAGCGATATCGAATTCGCCTTCTGTCATAAAGGCAGGCACCCAACTTATCAAACCTGATGCATCAATTTCCATCCCACTAGGAGATTGTTCCAAAAGATAAGTGAGTCCGTGGCCTTCCAGATCCTGCGCCAAAATTTGGTATTGATAAACATCGGTAGCACGCACGGTGAACAAAGGAACGCTATCAATCATCGGAGCGGTATTTTCAACCGTCACACTGAAACTCTGATCAACTTGCCCACCCTGGCCATCGCTAACACGAAGATTAACGGGGAAGCTACCAATCTGTTGGCTTAGTGGCACCCATCTAATAATGCCACTGATCGCGTCAATCGACATACCACTTGGGCCGTCAAGCAATTGAAAATCCAGAGGGTCGTCATCGTCATCAATGACGGCAAGCGCATAAATATATGAGTCACCAACGCGCGCGACGACTTCGGGTTCGGAGGTAATAATAGGATTGCTATTCACCGAGATAACGGTGACGTTTACCGTTGCTTGGTTTGACCCGAGGAAACCGTCATTGGCTTGATACGTAAATGAGTCGAGGCCGTTAAAGCGATCCGTGGGAGTGTAGACGGCGGTATTCCCCAACACCGCTACTGAGCCATTATCGGGCAAAGATGTGATGTCGAAGCTCAGATTGTCGCCGTCAACATCGGCACCCGACAATGCGATATTTACCGCTGTACTTTCATTTATAGATACCGATAAGTTTTCTGCCACCGGTGCATCATTGACCGCTAAAATCTGAATCTCTACGGTCGCTGGTGTCGCATTCTGATTCCCATCGTTGACGATAAACGTGAAGGAATCAGTTCCATTAACATTATCAGCAGGAGAATAAATAAGGCTTGGGGCGGAGCCTGTAATCAAACCATTGTTGGGTTGACTCACTAAGTCATAACTTAAATCGTCACCTTCGATGTCGGAGCCACTCAAACTAATTTCTAAGCTGGCGTCTTCGTCAACGGTCAATCTTTGATCGTTGGCAGTTGGTGCATCGTTAATTGATACTACGTTGATGTCTATGCTTGCGATATTTGAATCCAGCGCACCGTCATTTACGAGAAAACTAATCGCGTCCTGGCCAAAGAAATTATCCTCCGGGGTATAAACCAGATTAGGTAAATCACCGGTGATACGACCATTTTGTGGTTGGCTCGTAATTTCGAACGATAGCGGGTCATTGTCTGCGTCAATGCCATCGAGAATGATAGTAAGAGTATTATCTTCGTCAGTCTCAAGTGTTTGTGATATCGCCTCTGGAGCTTGATTATCACAGCTACCAATCGGCGCATAGTGGCTAATAAACTCGAAACTTAAAACTTCATGTTGCCCTCCAGCCGCACCAGTGCCCGAGGTGAATCCCAGGAATGCATCTTTTCGTTTTAAGACACTTGCTAGGTTAATATCGCTCGCCACCAAGGAAGCCTCTGAAGGCCGACTGTCTTCTAATGACACGCGTACTTCGAGGAAGTCTAATTCGCCGTCATAATCAACCCAAACATATTGCGGTTTACCGTTATTAAACCTAGGGCCGATTGGCTGCAAGATTCTGGATTTGGTGCTGCCGTCTAGATTTACACCAAGATGATTGCCATTGTGTTGGTCTACATGACCATTGTTCCACGTATCAAACTCGATCCCTAGGCTATTTCGAACCCCTTGATAGCCAATGCCACCACCTTCACTGCCAACATTATTGTCGACTGTCTGGAGTACAAATACCAAGCCGTCTGCACCTTGGCCGTCGCTCTCTGAAATACCAATCGGCTGGCTAATTTGAAACGAAAACGACGCACTAAACGACGCGTTAAATACTCCGTTTTCGAGCAATGAAATTGGCGATGAAATAAATGCACTGCCACTTTGACTTAATGCTTGCGTAAGTCTTAATCTATTTTCTGGATTGGGAGTTAGGCCGCTGGCACTGCCATTGAGCGTAAGAGCCGACGGATCGGAAAACTGATGATACTTTAGCGTCGATTGCGTATCGATTAGACACGCGTCGGTCAGTACCCGAATTTTTACCTTGGCAGGAGCCGACTCAAGACTACCGTCGCTGGTTTTGAAGGTAAAGGAGTCTACTCCGCTAAACCCAGCATTAGGTGTGTACTGTATGTTGGGTAACTCTCCCGACAACACCCCGAAACTGGGTTGCGTATCGATGGAGTAACTAAGCTCACTACCTTCTGGGTCGAAACCCGTAAGCGCAATGGCTAATGTCAATTGATTGCTGGTGGTAAGATTTTGGTTTATTGCAGAGGGTGCTTGGTTCGCGGGTTTGGGCTTAACATTGAACTCAATCCACGCGAACTTTATTTGCCGGCCGTTCGTAACACTGAATTTTAGATAATCTCGACCAACGAAGCCCGCATTCGGCTTATATGTTAAATTAGGTGTCGAACCAGAAACCACACCGTTGCGTGGGCCACGGACGACTCGGTACCATAAACGATTACCTCTCGTACTATAGGCCTTTAATCGAAATTCCGTTGATTCGTCTTCATCAAGCCAAACAGTATCTCCATAAGCGTGAAGCCTTGAATAATAGCCATAATCATAGTGATAATAAGAGTATGAGTAGGTGTACGGACTGAATCCAAATCTATGTGAACTAATACCAGTCGCTTCGCCAGACGTGGCAAATCCGCACAGAAATGCAACCAACATAACCGCAATAGGCAGTCGATAAAATTTTCGATTACGCACAAAATACCCCGAACAAAATGCATGAACTAAAACGGAGACCTTGAACAATTAACTGGGTGGGTTAACAGTCCTTCGTCACTAAATCATCCTAAGCAAATGGCGTTCATAGGGTACGCTCTGCTACAGCGGAGTTTATTTTAACGACCTTTGTTCGCCATAGCAAATTTGGAGTGCGAATAGCCACTATTTATTCTTGTCATGGGCTAAATAAACAGAGCACGATTAAGTCCCTATTCAATCGTTTGCGTATGCGCATAAAGCCGCTCAACTAAGCTGTCAAACACCTCACGCTCCTTTGCACTAAAACATTCGTGCAGCTGATCTTCGTAGTCGTACGACAGGGGTACGACTTGCTGGTAAATCTCCAGCCCTGTGCTAGTCAGGCTTAAATTTTGTCGACGTCGATCTGTCTCGTGCATCTCTCGGCTCACCAAGTTTCTCGCGAGCAGTTTGTGCAGCGCCCGGCTGACCATGGACTTCTCTATTTGAATTTTCGCGGAAACCTCGTCAGCCGAAGCACCGGGGTATTCGCCTAACACCGCCATGATTCGCCACTGGGTGATAGATAATGCAAATTTATCTTTGTAGGTTTCGGCAATCACGCCGCTGATTCGATTGGACAGTATCGATAAACGATAGGGCAGAAAGCGCTCAAGCGTTAGCACTGGCGGATAGTCATTTGATTGCTTAGACATGGTTGCATTTAGTTGCTATTACAACTATATTGGTTGCTATAGCAACTATCTTAAACTATTTTTGAGTGAGACTCTAATGACTGATCTATTTGATAACCCCATGGGCCTATGCGGCTTTGAATTCATTGAGTTTGCATCAACCAAGCCGGGCGTACTCGAACCCATTTTTGAAATGTCGGGCTTTACCAAAGTCGCCGAGCATCGTTCAAAGAACGTGCATCTGTATCGCCAAGGCGGCATCAATTTGTTAATTAACTACGAACCCGCGAGTAACGCGTATTATTTTGCGCAAGAGCATGGCCCGTCGGCTTGTGGCATGGCGTTTCGAGTTCAGGACTCGCAAGCGGCCTACGCTCGCGCGTTGGAATTAGGCGCGCAACCGGTTGAAATTCCGGTGGGCCCTATGGAGTTACGACTTCCAGCCATCAAAGGAATTGGCGGTGCACCTTTATATTTGATCGACCGATTTGAAGATGGTTCTTCGATTTACGACATCGATTTCGACTTTATCGAAGGCGTCGATCGGCACCCAGAGGGCTGTGGTTTCAATGTTATCGATCATTTAACACACAATGTTTATCGTGGCCGTATGCAGTATTGGGCTGACTTCTACGAGCATTTATTTAACTTTAGAGAGATTCGGTTCTTCGATATCAAAGGCGAGTATACTGGGCTAACGTCTAAAGCTTTAACCGCCCCAGACGGCCTGATTCGTATTCCACTCAACGAAGAAGCATCGAAAGAAACAGGTCAGATAGAAGAATTTTTGATGGCCTACAATGGAGAAGGCATTCAGCACATCGCCTTCTCATGTGATAACCTGATTGAATGTTGGGACAAGCTTAAGGCGCGGGGCATGCCTTTTATGAGCGCGCCGCCTGATACCTATTACGGTATGCTTGAAGAGCGCTTGCCAAACCATGGAGAACCGGTTGATGAGCTGAAAACTCGCGGTATTTTGCTTGATGGCAGTACCGAAGACGGTGATCCTCGTTTGCTGTTGCAAATATTCTCAGACACATTAATAGGGCCTGTGTTCTTTGAATTTATTCAGCGCAAAAAAGACGACGGTTTCGGTGAAGGCAACTTTAAGGCTTTGTTCGAATCGATCGAACGAGACCAAATTGAACGCGGTGTTATTAGTGGCAGTGCATAGTCTGCACCGCCGTAAAGCCATTAGTTAGAAAGAGGGGACTCATGACTGAATTAAACGAAACGCATCAACCTACTTTACGAAGCTGGGTGTTATCAGCCAACGACGGAGAAACCGATTTCCCAATTCAAAATCTGCCGTTCGCGGTTTTTCGGCGTGAAAACAACAACGAAGATTACCGAGCTGGTGTAGCGATTGGAGACCAGATTGTCGACTTAAGAGCCGCTCATAAAGCCGGCGTATTCAGTATGTCGTTGACGCCAGCGCTAAAAACGTTGGCTAAATCTAATCTGAATAAGTTCATGGGCCTGGGCAAAAGCACCTGGTCTGAGGTAAGACTTGAGCTCTCTCGTGCATTGAGAGACGAGTCACCTTTACGAGCACAATTGGAAACGTGTTTAGTGTCTCAAGTACAAGCCGAGTTTAAAGTGCCTGCTCGAATTGGAGACTACACTGACTTCTATACCTCGATTAATCATGCGACGAATGTCGGCAAACTTTTTCGACCCGATAATCCCTTGTTACCAAACTACCAATGGATACCAATTGGCTACCACGGTCGTAGCTCGTCTATAGAGATTTCTGGGCATGCCTTTCATCGGCCTAAAGGTCAGCTACGCCCGCCCGGTTCAGAGGTACCGCACCTAGCGCCTTGTGAAAGATTGGACTACGAATTGGAAGTTGGAATTTACATTGGTAAGGGTAATGATTTAGGCGAGGCCATCGGTATTGACCAAGCTGAAGATCACGTATTCGGTCTTTGCATGTTCAATGATTGGTCTGCACGCGATATTCAAGCGTGGGAGTATCAACCACTTGGTCCGTTTCTTTCAAAAAGTTTCGCGTCGACCGTGTCGCCTTGGATAGTGACCATGGAGGCCTTAGCGCCCTATCGTCAAGCCTGGTCTCGTCCGGCTGATCATCCACAGCCGTTGCCATATTTAGAGTCTCACGATAATCGCAATTCCGGCGGCGTAGATATGCATTTAGAGGTGTTATTACAAACTGCCAAGATGAGAGCCGAAGGTCAGCCTGCAGAACGAGTTGCCTTGAGTAACTTCAATCAATCTTATTGGACCATCGCGCAGATGGTGACTCACCACTCAGTTAATGGCTGCAACCTGAAACCAGGAGACTTTTTCGGCAGTGGCACGCAATCAGGTGCCAATCCCGACAGTGTGGGTGCCTTATTAGAAGCCACTATCGGTGGTAGAAACCCCATTACCGTGGGTAATGATGAAAAACGCACCTTTTTAGAAGACGGCGATACCGTGACGCTAACAGGTTGGTGCGATTCCGAAACGGCACCGCGTATAGGCTTTGGTCATGCCACAGCAACCGTGCTTCCTGCTCGATAGTATTAAGCAACTAGACGCACCGAGCTAATAGAGAGCTGTTTATGAAAATAGAACGAATACATCATGTGGCTTACCGCTGTCATGACGCTAAAGAAACAGTCGAGTGGTACGTAGAGAATCTAAAAATGGATTTTGTTCTGGCCATTGCCGAAGA
>CAYQVT010000197.1:0-7033 GCA_964420885.1 uncultured Gammaproteobacteria bacterium | reverse complement strand
GTAGTTGTTTTCTTCAACAACTTCGATGTTGTACGGCGGGTAACCAGATGAGGCTTTTTCGGTTTGAAAGGCGGCGTCTAGTAGTGAGCCGAAACGGTCATAGCCAACACTGCTGCGATATAATGGGGTTAGGTCAATTCTGTTCATAATGTTCTCCGGTTTATGCTCTGGCATGAGGTTGCCTATGAGCCATAAAGTGTTAAGTAAACCCTTAATTCGCCTCTCATGAGCGCAAATTTAGAGTAGTCTTGATCGGCTCTCTAGGACACCGACACTAACTATCTGGAGACACTGACCTCTAATTCAAGGATTTTCTAAAAAATAGTTTTCATTGCGTTCATTTTCTAGGTTTTGCGTAAGCGAGCCTGCCCAAAGACGAAGCAGTGTGGTATTCATCTAAGCCTGACACTGCAACCGTCTGCGCTGCGGCTATGTCTATTTTACCGTCCTGTTGTAGCAGTTCTTGTTCAACAAGAACTTCAATGATTTCCCCGATTATCATCACTGTTCCATTTAACTCGATGTCTTTTTTCTCGCGAAATTCAACGCCCATCTTAATTCGACTCTGTTTGACGTAAGGCGCCGGGAAATCAGTATAGCTTTCACATAATGCGGTTTGATCAAACTCAGAAATAGTTGCTGGGTAGCGAGCCGATGTGTGGTGAGCGTCTTCAAAAATGTCAGAGTTCACATGGTTAATTGTATAGACACCAGTGGCGTAAATATTTTCTAAGGTATTACGTTCCACTGTGTGTGGGCGATTAATAAAAGCAATGTACGCGGGGTCGGCCCCTAAGTGAATGACCGAGCTAACAATGCACGCGTTAGTGTTAGCATACGAATCGACAGTACCAATAATATTGGCGCTTTTGAAGCCCGACAGTGAGTTTATAAAATGTGCGCGTCGGCGCTGCTCCATTTCTTGAAAATCGCGTGTAGAGAAAGCCTCGAATAAATCAGATTTTAACAAATCAAAAGCCTATTGTTTGGGTCGTAGTCGGTCGTGTAATTGTAACCCTTAAAACATAGCAACATTGATTTATCTGATTCAGAATGGTCTTTGACTCGCTTATAAAAGTGTTATAGTCGCGCGCTACATCGACCTAGGTTTTTTTGTATGAGATACGCCGCCCAGCTTCAAGCCACCATCGATCTTCTCGATGAAATTGCCGAGACCAAATACCCAGCAGATCGCATTATGTCGGGCTATTTTAAGCAACGTCGCTATATCGGTTCTAAAGACAAAGCCGCGATTTCGGAGAATCTGTACACCATTCTAAGAAATCGAATGCGATTCGAATATATTCTTAATAGCCGAGACCTCGGTGTACACAGCCGCATGCTGGTAGCTCTATTATTGAAAATGCAGGATGGTGACCTCTATAATACTTTCGATGGCGACAAATACAGCCCAAAACGCCTTCGCCCGGGGCAGCTGGAGCGTTTTGCCGATCTTGATCTGAATGTGATCGATTCGGCACCACTTAACGTCAAGTTGAATGTTCCCGAATGGATCGCACCCAAGTTGGAAATGGCCTTAGGCGATCGATTTGAGGAAGAAATGATGGCAAGCAATCAGAGCGCGACTACTGACATTCGCGTGAACACCTTAAAAAGTTCGATACCAGCCGTCGATCAAGCTTTGGCCGATGTGGGCTATATCGCCCATAAGACCGAGCTTTCCCCTTGGGCGATTCGCTTTGAAAAACGAGTGGCATTATTTGGCTTGCCGGCCTTTAAACAGGGCTGGTTTGAGATCCAAGACGAGGGTTCTCAACTGCTAGCGCTGCTTACGGGAGTTAAAGCGGGGGACAAAGTTGTCGACTTTTGTGCTGGTGCCGGCGGCAAAACCTTGGCGATGGCCGCCATGATGCAGAATAAGGGCACTATCTACGCTTGCGATGTACATACTAAACGCTTAGAACAGTTGGGTAAGCGAACCAAGCGAGCCGGAGTTCACAATGTGCGGACCCATATTTTAAGTTCTGAGAACGACAAGTGGGTAAAAAAACACGCTGAATATGCGGACATAGTATTACTTGACGCACCGTGCACGGGCACAGGAACATGGCGACGCAGCCCAGATAGTCGCTGGAATTTACACCAAGAGAACTTAGATGATCTCGTTAAACTTCAGAGATCGATTCTTGAGAGTGCAAAGCGATTGGTCAAACCGGGTGGTCGTTTGCTATACGCAACTTGTTCGTTGCTTGAAGAAGAAAATGAGCAACAAGTATCGATGTTTATGCAGGCTAACCCAGATTTTTCTGCCGACAACTTCGATATGCCATCGCCAATTGCGACTCATCTCGAGCAATTCAGCCATAACGGCCATGAGTTTCGAACGTATCCTGAAATGACAGGATGCGACGGCTTTTATCTTGCCTCCTTGCGCCGGGATACTTAAGCAGCGACCTTGCCGATTTATAAATTAGTCAAAAACGACTTGCTGTCGGCTGGATTAGGCGGCTAAGGCCACCAATACCAACCGTTTTCTCTCGCCTGAATACGGGCGTCGGCCATGCATCGTAATCTTGTTGTCTAATAATGCGACGTCTCCGTCTTGCCATTGTAGATCGTAGGTAAAATTCTTTGATAGCTCTGCGATGCGTTCTAGACCGTCTTTGGGAATAGCGGAACCGTCTCCAAAAGCTAAAGCGCGTGAGGGATTGTCACGCACACCATCCCAGCCCATATAGGCTGCCACTAATTGATTGTAAAACACTTTCTTTCCGTCTAAATTTAATACAGCGGGCAAAATTGGAGTAATAGCTTTGAGGCTGCCATTTGCTTGCCACTCCCAATCGTAATTCAACTCAGCAAGTTTTTCTTCTGCTTCGTTCTTTGAATCAACGCTAAGCGTGCTCGCCCAGCTGCGACCTTGACCCGAGTGTATATCATCCTTAGACGGCATATGAGTAGTGTATCGTAAGCCTTTGTTTTCAAAATCTTTTGCGAGTTCTGGCATCTCGTCTTCAAGCGCATTAAAAAGTTGGTCAGAACGACAAATTGGCGTAGCGCCACCTTGATCGGCCGCGCTGTCACAAAAGAAAAATAACTTCTCCGGCGAGATGGGAGTTTGCGCCATCTCGTGATGCAAATAGATTTCCACATTCTTTGGCGCTTCGTTAGCAGTGAAGACACGTTCAGTAAAATTAATTCGAACCGCGTTAGAAAGCGATTCTTGATAGGTAAAACTTGGGTAGCCAAATGCCGCGGAAAAAGCGTCAAAATTCTCGGCGCCGTTAATCGGGAAACCCCTAAATAACAAGGCTCCTGAATTCGCTAGTTCGGCCTCGAGTTCAGTCAAGTTAGCTTTAATCCATTGATTGGTCGCTTCGATAGAGTCAAATTGGCCTTCATTTAACACCACGCTCGGAAACACGCCGTCGTCGAAATTAAGTTGACCTTCCATTTTCTTAAAATTAATCATAATGCAATCTACCTAGCTAGCGGCTTAGTTATATATAGGGTGGAACGTATTAAACGCAGCTTCACAAAATACGCCAGGGTCGTTGAAACGACGATTACGATTAAGGCCACTTATGTTATTCATTTCTTGTTCGTTCAGTTCAAAATCGAAAATATCGGCATTTTCCGTCATGCGATGGGCTTTGCTGGTTTTAGGGATTACTGCAGTGCCTCTTTGAACTCCCCAGCGGAGCACGATTTGAGCCGGCGTTTTATTCAGTCTAGCTGCCGCTTCTAGTACTGCCGGCTGTTCTAGCACGGAGTCGTGTTGCTCTGCCATATCTATTTCCACGTAAGAAAGAGCGCCGAGCGGTGAAAAAGCCGTTACTGGAATGTCGTTCATTTTGCACAGACGAAGCAATGCTTCTTGGGTCAAATACGGGTGCGACTCTATTTGCAACATCGCTGGCTTAATTCGAGCGTAACTCAGCAAGTCATGCATTAGACCGGTATTGTAATTGCAAACACCGATGCGATGCGTCTTTCCATTATCTACCAGTGATTCCATTGCCTTCCAAGTGTCGATCAATGGAACTTTGGCCAATTTCATGCCTGGGTTTTCGGCATCAGGGTCGGCAAACCACCCTGCTGGATAGCGTTGTTCAATTGCCACGTATTCCTGCGCGATTGGAAAGTGAATTAAATATAGATCGAGGTAATCCAGTTTTAGATCGGAAAGTGTTTTATCGAGCGCGGCCGGGACGTGTTCTGGTGCATGATAAGTGTTCCACAATTTAGAAGTAATCCATAATTCTTCGCGTGTGCAGAGTCCGTCCTCGAATGCTTTTTGAAAACCCTCTCCGACGGCTTCTTCGTTACCATAATCACTGGCGCTGTCGAAATGACGATACCCGAGTTCGATTGCTTGATAAACTTTAGCGGCACAATCGGATGGATCTATTTTCCACAGGCCAAAGCCAATTGGTGGAATCGTTTCGAAGTGGGGCATATTAATCTATAACCTATAATTTAGTAGAAATGCTGGGATAAAGTCATCCCTTGGTTTAAACTCACTATAAACTATTATATCTTATATAAGACATGAAAATGCAATAGTTATCAGCAAGGTTTTTCTAAGGCCTCTATAATATTCGTCTGATTCAAACAATAACGCCGATTATAAAACGATTAAAACGGCTAATAAAACAAAGTCATTCAGGATTAACAAAATGAGCTTAAGTACTAATTTTCAACCTTTATACAAACAAGTTTACGATACTCTTATTGCTCGTTTAGCCGACGGTTATTGGAAGCCTGCCGCTGCCTTACCCAGTGAGTTTGCTTTGGCTGAAGAATTAGGGGTGAGCCAAGGTACCGTGCGCAAGGCCTTGAATCAACTGGTTGCTGAAAATATTTTGATAAGGCGTCAGGGTAAAGGAACCTACGTTTCCGAACATACTCAAGAGAGCTCAATGTTCCGATTTTTTCGTTACCGTGAAGCGGGTGGAGAAGATCTAATTCCGATTACTGAAATCATTGACGTGGAGCGGCGTCAAGCGACTGTACGCGAAGCCAACAAACTAAATCTCACTGATGAACTTGACGTTGTTCAATTAACCCGGCTTCGGTCGATTAACGGCAAGCCGGCGATCTTTGAACGAGTATTACAGCCGTTAGCGATATTTCCCGACATTGATAAAGAACGTGAATTGCCAAACTCGCTCTATACCCTGTACCAAGAAAAATACAATATCAGTATTGTCGAAGTTCAAGATGAGCTTCAAGCAGTGAATTTGCCAGCTGATATCGCAGAGTATTTGAACCTAACGGCCGACATCCCTGTGTTAATGACCGAGCGAGCCAGCATCAACATCGACGGACGTGTTGCTGAATGGAGTCAAGCCTACTGTAGTACCGATAATTTTGTGTATTCGGTGTCGCTCAAGTAAGCGTCATCAAAACGAATATTTATTAACTTCGTATAACTAAATTTTAGGAATTAGTACGTGTCGCAGCCCAAACCACCTTCTACAATCGTTGATGTCAAAGCACCAAATTGGAATATGATTGACGCCGTGGACGTCACTTCGGATGCGATACTAGCATCACCAAATTGTGTGCTTTTGAATACCACTCAAGGTGATCTTCAGATAGAGTTTTGTGATGCTGGAATTCGAGTCAGCACCGTATTTAAACGAGCTTATGATTATGGTTTATTGCTTAATCCACCGACAACAAATAGTTTAAGTGTTGAGAATTTCGACGGATCGAGTTCGATTAGCGATGGTCGTCTAACGCTAGAGGTAACCTATTCTCCTTTTGCATTCGCGCTTAAAGATTCAGGTAATAAACTGATTTGTCAATCGCCAACCGACGGACACTTTGTTCGACGACATCGGGTTCCACCGCTTGCTAAAACTGAGCAGGGTTGGGTATTTTCGGTCGATCTCAGTTCTAATGAAGCGATTTATGGATTAGGTGAAAAATGGGGTACTTTAAATAAACGTGGTCAATTACTCCGTTCCTACAATTCAGACGCCTTGGGTGTAAACGCCGAGATCTCATATAAGAATACTCCGTTTGCATGGAGCCCAAAGGGGTGGGGAATCCTAAGTCACACACCCAGCCCCGTGATTCACTCAGTCGGTCACCCCAGCTGGTCTCAACGAAGCTATATAAGCTTAATAGAAGACGAGTTTTTGGATGTGTTTATCTTTGCCAGTCGCAGCGAATCTGAAAATAAGGGCCTTGATATCATTCAATCGTACACCGGTTTAACCGGGTCGGCGCCTGTGCCACCTAATTGGAGTGGTGGCGTGATTTTATCAAAGGCGTATTATCAAGACCCGGAAGAACTCTTGGCTGTTGCCCACGAAGTACGTGACCGCGACATGCCTTGCGATGTGATAACGATAGATGGTCGCGCATGGCAAGATACCGACACTCGCTTTGCCTTTGAATGGGATAAATCTCGTTGGCCAAATCCAAAAGCCGTACTCGACGAGCTTAGACAGCTTGGCTTTAAGGTCTGTATTTGGGAATACCCCTTAATATCCGTGAAGCATGATTTATATAAGTTGTTCGATGAAAATGGATGGTTTTTAAAAGATAAGCGCACCAACGAAACCTATCAATACGATTGGGACCAGCAAGCATTTGGTGAAGTATTGTCGCCATTGCCTAAATCAGGCATCGTTGATTTTACCAACTCAGATGCCTACGAATATTGGAAGCACGCGCACAAGGCCTTATACGAAATCGGTGTCGACATGATTAAGGCCGACTTCGGTGAGCAAATCGAAGACGATAACATGGTGGCGCAGAATGGAGAAACCGGAGATCAGCTTCACAATGTTTACGCATTTCTTTATAACCGTTGTGTGTACGAAGCGGCGCAAGAATTTGGTGAAAATGGTCCTTTTTTGTTCAGCAGGGCAGCGTGGATTGGTAGTCAGAGATTTAATAGTCAATGGGGAGGAGACCCTCAGGCTGATTGGGAAGGAATGATGGGAAACATTCGAGGGGGGCTGTCATGGGGTCTGTCTGGCGCCCCATTTTATGCCACCGACGTTGGTGGTTTTTATAAGGATCCTCGCGACGATACGCTTTACGTTCGCTGGGC
>CAYQVT010000196.1:4279-7033 GCA_964420885.1 uncultured Gammaproteobacteria bacterium | reverse complement strand
TCAATAAAAACAATCGATTCCTTTGCATTCCAAACGATGATTGAGAGCTAAATTCTAGCTCACAATTCTTAACAGCTATGTTAAACCATCTACATTCGAGTGTATAGCATTGAGCTGAGCCGACCACAGATTAAAATTGGCTTTGACGTTGCTGGCAGCTACACTTTAGTTTGATAATGTTTTTCTTACAGACACACTATTTAAGAGCGTATCCACGGGTTTGTGAATTGTATGGCGTAAACATGAAAGAATTGAACCTTAAATAGAGTATAAAACTGACGCATGAACGAACAACAAATACGCACTGATCTGGCGGCGGCTTTTCGTCTTATACACCGATTTGATTGGCATGAAGCGGTAGCCAACCATTTAAGCGCGGCAATCAGTGATGATGGCAAGCGATTTGTCATGAACCGTAAATGGATGCATTTTTCTAAGGTAACCGCCAGCAATCTACAAGCCTTAGATTCTAGGGATAAGCAAATTATGCAGACTACCGAGGCACCCGACCCATCTGCTTGGTCGATTCACGGTACGACGCATGCTTCAAATCCCAACGCCAAAGTAATCTTGCACGTGCACTCCCCGTACGCCACCGCACTGGCGACGCTCAAAGACCCTACGATTTTACCAATTGATAATAATACCTGTCGCTTCTACAAACGCATTGCCTACGATTTAGAGTTTGGAGGCATTGCATTGAGCGAAGACGAAGGCCGGCGTATTGGCGATAGTTTTGGCTCGCACAAAGCGCTCATGCTCGGCAATCACGGCATTGCTACTATTGGTGACAGTGTTGCAGAAGCCTTCGACCGGCTCTATTACCTTGAAATTGCTTGTCGAACCTTGATGTTAGCGTACTCTAGTGGTCAACCAATTAACGTGCTTTCAGATGATTTGGCAGAACAAACCGCCGAAGGCTGGAATGCGTTTGAAGGCGCGTGCGAACCACACTTTGAGCAGTTAAAAAGTCAACTTGACGATACTGAGCCAGACTACAAAGACTAAAATAAATTAATAGTCGATTTATAGATTGAATTAGTCGAAACCCCATAGACTTTCACAGCCTTAAGCTTCGATCTTTCGCCAGCTCGGTCACGGGCTTTCATTAGTTAAAAGAGATCATAGTAAACACTCTATTATGTGATTGAGTAACGGCAAATTGGGGCACTAAAGTTAGAAAACAATTCCGAAACTTTACGTATTAAATAAATCATTTTGGAATAGAACTTGTTTTAGTCAAAACGCTATCTTTTGCGTCAAATATCAAAAATAACTTTCTTTAACGATACACAAATATTTTTGTCGATTGTCAACTAACTTTTTACCAGAAATAAGGGCTCGACGTTGCATTAAATCGCTCAAAAGAATAAGATTTGACTAAAGCGGTTTGCTAGCAGGGAATTTAATTAAGCTGCATCCACCATCGCGCGTAAAACTCACCTACAATTATCTATATCTGACTAGCGAATGAAAAAAATCGGCATAATCGTAGTTTGTTTTTTCACAACCTTAGCTAATGCACAAGTTAGTGACTTTCAAGTAAGCATTCCTTTATCTAACGGCGACCGAGTTCAACAAGATTTTAGAATTTCTGCTGATGGAGAGAGGGTTTATTACACTACAGGAGAAGGTAATAACGACAGCGCTAATAAATTATATGTCGCTAGCACTTCAGAGGTCTCTCCTTCAACTCTTTTAAAGACAGCGCCACTCGATAATCCCCTAGGTATATTAATTTCCAACGAGTCGCCGAATGGAGACCATATCTCAGTAATCTTGCCAAATGATGCATTCAGAATCAGCCGCGATGGGACTGAGGAAGTATTAGTAGACGACCGATTCTCGAGCTTTCCGTTTATTGGGCCACAGTTTGGTCAAGATAGTGATACAGTCTTTTATGCGACAACGATTGAGTCTGACGTCAATGGAATCTCACGCCAAGGTCTTTTTAAACATGATCTTTCCTCAGATATCGGTCCGGTTCGCTTAGACACACAAGATGATGGAAACGCAAGTTTGGACTTTGGCTTTTTCTTAACCTCTGATTCGAATCACTTAGTTTACCTTTCTAATAATAGCCAGCTTTTCTCGGTGAGTGCCAATGGTGGAGCACCTATAAGGTTAGATGAAACTGGCGTAACCAGTTTTCTAGCGTTTGGCGTTGATAACTTTAGGATCAGCGCCGACGGTCAACGTGTGGTCTACCGGTCTTTTTCTCCTGAGACGGGTGAAGCCAACCTTTTTAGTGTCTCGATAACTGGAGAGAATCGAGTCAGACTAAATATAAACATTAGCTTGGGCTCTGGCATAGGAGCTCTAACGCCATTTGAAATTACTCCAGACAGTCAAAACGTTGTCTTCGTAGGTCAATCTGGTGGCGCCGAAAATCACGAACTATTCATTTCGCCGATAGCGACCAGTCAACCAAGGATGCTGACAGACGGCAGTGGCTCTCGGGCTATTCCTAATCTTAAGTTCAATGTTGATGGATCGGAAATTATTTATCAGGAAACTCAAACGGGGTCTGAAAGCCCTCAAACTCGTTTGTTTTCACAAGCAATTGACCAACTAGTGCCGCGTAAAACTTTATCACCTGAATCGAGTTTTATTAGCGCCACTAAATTGAGCAATGATGGTAGATACATTGCGTTCATTTTCACTAGTACAAGTGTATCTCCTGAAGTACTGCAGATTACTAACCTAGAGACGTTACAAGAACATGTCATCGACAGTGGAGATTCTGAATTTGAA
>CAYQVT010000196.1:0-4269 GCA_964420885.1 uncultured Gammaproteobacteria bacterium | reverse complement strand
TTGAATCGTTCACCCGCAATTTCGATTTTTCCAATGAAAGCGATTTTTTAATTTTTATTGGGCAAAAAAATCAATCGGATTCCGGAACCAATGAATTATTCGCTTGGCCCACCGCAGGAGGCGGTCCGGTGAAAGTTAGTAGAGAATTCGAAACAAGCTCCGGTTCACTGGCCTCAGTAAGCAGATTTGCAATCCCATCTAGTGACAATAGGGTTCTCTATACAGCGAACATAACTCGCCCATTTTTGGCAGTCGATTTGTTTAGCGCCGACCTATCTTCTATTGAAATACCCGATTTAGAGGACGAGAATCAAATTTGCGTTCCAATAAAAACAAATAACGGTGGCTTTGCCGTTGTATGTATCTAGGTGCGAGACACGACATCATATTTTTCGATCAAGACCAAAAGGCTACATATTTCAGAGGTTTGTGTCTCAGCGCACTTTTAGACTGGGGATGCGTGAAAATCAGCGATCCAATAGCGGCCTACGACCGCACCAAACTAGTTCTCCAATGTTGATGCTAAGTCTGTGTACCTCGATTTGAAGCTTACCCAAAGGTTCTTACTTAAGTCTTCTCTATTGTTAAATAGATTTTCAAAATCCGGCGAAGACAAAAACATGATGTTGTCCGGAATATCTGACACTAAATCGATTGATACACCATATTTAGACATTAGTTGAGTACTTTCTTGTCGCATTGCTGCTTTTTGTTCGGGAGTTTTATCGACTAAACTCAATAATAATTTATCTATCCCTCTGCCTGATATAGCACTGGCAAAGTCAGACAATGGCATTATTGGCTCGGGTTTGGCGTCAGAGTTGAGTGAAGCGAATACATTTACTCCTTCACCTTCAATAAATCCCACTTTGACATGGATACTCGTAATATCAAGAGCAGATGCAGCGAACGCCTGACCTATTGACTCTATGTTTGCCGCGATCAATTTAGTATCACGGTTTCTAGCGAATTGACTATTTCGACTTTGCCAATAGTTCCAATTTTTAGGACTATTAATTTTGACTCTTCCATGCAAAGTAAGCGGGTTAGTTAAACTCTGATAACTTCCGCTCGAAATATCATTTTTCAAATCAATTGATGGCGATTCAATTCCCGCAATACCCAGTATTGCTTCAAACATAAGATCATTAGTAAACACCTTATTCTGGTTCGCAGATAGAACTTTCCACTTAGCTGAATGCTTTGTTCTCCAAGCATCATTAGCCCAAATGAAAAGCGGAATATTAACCATATCATAAGTAAAATTTGCCGAGTTATGAATACGCTCATCAATCACCTCTTCGGCATGATCTGCGACATACACTAGGATGCTAGGCTCATTCTTTGTTTCGAGATTTTGAATCAATTTCTCTAAAACTACGTCAGTATAGTAAATACTGTTTACATAACACCCCATAAGATGTTTGCTAATCTTACGTATCTCCCTAATATGCCCATATAAAGCCTTGGGCAACTCGACTGGAAATCGTTTGGCATCGCTAGGGTAACGATTACAATAATCTAAATGACTATTATAGAGGTGTAAAAATGTGAGCTGATTGGGCCGTTCAGTGATAGCTCGATTAAACAAAGGAATCAAACCTTCGTCATAGTTTGAACTCGTTGACCCATACCCTATTTTATGATTGATGGTCTCTAAACGATCAGCCTCTCGCACAATTGTGGTTATGTGATTAGACCACCCACCCAATAAGCGATGATTGGTCAACCATTGGGTTTTTACCGATGCGGCGTTCGCGTAGTTAAAGACCGACGGTGATTCCAACCATGATTTTCCATTGTATTGATTTGCATGAGTTAAAATATACGACATCGTCGGATTAGAATGCGTATGGTTAGAGTACGCGTTTTTATACAACACAATTTCTCCCGTGTTGATACGTTTTTGCAAACGCGGAGTGGTTTCCTGAACATAACCATAGGAAGACATGAATTTTTTGTTTACAGACTCGCCTACGACAATCACCGTCGTGTCATTAAAGTGCGATAGGGCACGCTGAGCTTTGGTAGACACATCTTTACGTTGATTAGCAACTTTTTCAAACGCGTCTATTTCCCATTTGTATTCAATAATTGATTTAATAACCAAGTTTGTCATCGCATTTTCATGAATACGACCCACGCTCGTAGCCAAACCTACTACCGCAAACAAACCTGAGTAGGCTAAGGCGTGCCGAGCGCTCACTTGTTTGTGATTTATGTGGCGGATCAAGGCATATAAAACGACTAGACTCAGCAACAATATAAGGCTGCGTTTTTTACCGACAAATTGCTGCCAGAACTCAATCATCTGACTGTCATAACTCTGCATTAAACCATGCAATGCTTCACCAGACATCGGTGTTGAAAATACGTATGAATAGGCAATGAAGGCTAATGGAAAGGCAAATACACATGTCAATATGACAAGTAATAGTAGGCTAAGCAGTTTAGAACTAGGCACGCAAGATAACGCCAGCAAGCCTGCGACAATAAATAAACTCATACCCGTGCTAAGCACCAAACTGTGGAGTGAAATACTCCCCAAAGATACGTCCGCTGCAATCAAAAGTGCGTTACTAAGCACACCTAGAGTCGCAATATACGGAGAAGCCCCGATTAGAGAGCATAGAAGAAAAACAAGTAACCAAAACAGAACAAAAACAACGGTTGACTGTAGTTTTTGGTTATCCGCGTAAAATGTAATCAATGCTCGACCACATTCTCTATTGGCCGGATTATTCACGATCAAGGTTACGTTCTGACCTTTTGCTATTGAAAAGAAAATCTCTTTGGAATCTTCACGTACTAATTTGACGCGTTCATTAGCGCTGCCGCCCCTTACATCGACATACGCATTGTTTAACTGCTCAGATGAGCACAGCCATGCCGGATACTCTGCTTCAATAACAGCCGAGTAATTTCCGGTGTCCATGAATTCTATTGATAGATAGAGCTCGCGAGGTATTTGTTGCGCAACTAAGAAGCTCTGATCAGGTTTTTTAATTGCAAAGTCGGCAGTACGTATACCGACGATATTTTTTGAACGTAGTTCCGCATTTTCATACACCAACTTATCAGTATAACTATGATTAAACCGATGGCTATTGAACAATCCAAATATTAGAGCCACCGCGACTAACGTAGATAAAAGAGTATGAACGGCAGTAGAGCCAAAATGATGGAGCTGGGTTTGCAATATTGATAATCCGTTTATTATTGAGTCTGAAACGACTTTAACCAGAAAAGAGCTCTAAAAATCACTCTTACTTTTGTATTTCTAAAGCCCACACATTATGCTGCAATATAAACCAAAACTCTCATCAAATCTGTTTTTAAAGTACGCTATTCATTTAAGTCAAATGAATTACTGGACACCTCCTCGAACCTTATAAAAAATTTCAAAAAATTATTAGTGAATTAGTAACACCGATCTTAAAACAGTTACCAACACAAGCTCAAACTGACGTGCTTATCTCATTCAAGGGTTGAATGGAGATATAAGAATGCTTCGAGTTAGAAACACGATTATTTCAGTCAGACGCACACTATTATTATTGCATCGCACGTAACGTTAGATGAGCTTTCCCTTGCGATAATGATCATTACACTGGGCAAAATTTTGAGCACCATCGCCAATGGCTAGAAATATTCTCTCGGGCGTTTCCAAATTATGATTAAGCGAAGACCATATGAAACCTATCTGAAAGAGTCCAAACTTGAAGCTATACCCTTGAATGCTGCGCTTTAAAATTCGCTAATCTCTATACACCTAAGATCGAATAACCGAGTTCTTCAACCCCATCTCTCTCGCAACTTTGCTTCATTTTTTGGGTCAATATTCACCTTATTTAGATCACCATTTATATGCGGTATAGCCATCACACGTTTGTCCATTACCTTAAACCAAAGAGACGGGAAATACGCCAGCGCGTACATGCCAAAATAACCGCTGGGTAGTTCGGGTAGATTGTCGAAACTTCTTAGGCTTTGATAACTTCTTGCGGGGTTAGCATGATGATCTGAGTGACGCTCCAACTGGAACAACATAAGGTTACTGAAAAGGTGGTTGGCGTTCCATGAATGATGCGGTTGGCAGCGTTCGTATTTGCCATTGGCTTTTTTCTCGCGTAACAAACCATAGTGTTCAATGTAATTTGCGCTGGTGAGTTGAAACCAGGCCATGAAGTTATGAATCAGGAAAAAGGGCAACAGTATCCAACCAAATAGCGCAATTAAGCCGCCTTGAAACAAGACCGTCATCGCGTA
>CAYQVT010000195.1:775-7099 GCA_964420885.1 uncultured Gammaproteobacteria bacterium | reverse complement strand
TCCTGGTTACTGGTTTCCAGATTATTTCGCTGATTTGGAAAAGATTCTCGATCATTATGCTCCAAATCAAGCGGCTAACTTAGTTGGCCACAGCATGGGTGGCAATATTGCATTAATGTACGCTGGCATTCACCCGCATCGAGTTAAGAATGTGTTAAGTCTCGAAGCGCTCGGAATGCCACAAACAGAGAGTGCCGATGCTCCTGAGAAGTATCGGCGCTGGATGCGAGAAATTACCAGTGACGAACCGAGCAAAATTTACCCGAATTTTGACGCCTTATGCGCTTCAGTTCACAAAGGTAACCCGACTCTGTCACCAGAAATAATAGTCGAATTGGCGACGCTTTGGGGCGAAGGCTACGGTGACCACGGAGCATGTCGTTTAAAACACGACCACGCTCATCGATACGCAAACCCGGTTCGATATAACTATGATGACGTATTAGCGATATGGAAAGAAGTCACGGCCAAAGTAGGTTTGGTCATGGCTCGCGACTCCGGTTTTTTTCAACGGTTTTCACAATTCGGTCGCTTAGATGAAGCAAAGAATGTACTAGCAATAGGCGACCAAGATTATTTTGAAATAGAGCGATGTGGGCATATGCTACATATCGAGCAGCCGCAAGCAACCGCCGATTGTATCTTGAAGTTCTTTAATCACTAGTGGAGAAATTAATTCTCGGGTTTCGCCTAAACAGCATATTAAGCTATGGGTGTGATACCGCGACTTAGCAGGCCTAAAGGCTCCTAATTATCTCGATTTCTCTTTCGACATCTTCAATCCGTGCGCCAAGTCTTGCCCGCTCGTATTCCGTTTTTGTCAGCGCGAACGCACGTTTATATTGCCTGATTGCGAATTGGTAATTGCCACTAAGATAGTGATATTCACCTCGAGCTTGATATGACCGCCGATTATCCCCGGTTTCTCCATACGCTCTTGCAAGCAGAATGTGAAAATAGGGTTCATTTTTGTTATCCGCAATCGCTTGGTTCAAAATAGGGATCGCGGTGTCATTATTCTTGGTGAGCACTAAGGCATTGGCGTAATAGATATCGACTAAATGGTTGCCTAACGCATTTTGCTCTTGATAGAGTGTCTTTAATTGTGCCAAGCCAGTGTCGATATTTCCTGCATCTAATTCATTGTCGGCCTTAGTCAACCGAACTGTCACATTATCAGGGAAATCGTTCGATAGTTCTGTTAAGACGCTACGCGCTTTATCAAATTCACCATTTTCTGCTAATGCCATTCCATAGCCATAGCGGTTAGGAAGGCTAGTATTGCCGATTTTCAATTGCTCAAAATAACGGTCTCGAACAAGAGATTTGTTTTTGGCGTAGCCAACAGTTGCCTTTGCTTGCATCAGCAGAAACTCAGACTGGTCTTGTTTTGGCGCAGGTGGATAGGCGCGAACGCGTTCGGATGACTCTGACACTCGATTAATTGTTAGTGGATGCGAGCGAATAAACTCGGGCGCGTGTGACTCGTTAATTCGGCTTTCGGCCAATAAGCGCTTAAAAAACGTTGGCATGCCTTTTGGTTCGAATCCGGCACGGCTGAGTAATCTGATACCAAGCGAATCAGCTTCGGTTTCGTAGGCTCGGCTAAACGTTAACTGGCGATCTATGATGCTGGCTTGGGATACGCCAAATGCCGCTTGAGCCGCCTCACCACTGCCCGAAGCGGCTGCGGCAAGTAAAGCGCCCAAGGCTAACCAAGAATCGTACTGAGAATTTTCAAACCTTCGCGACACATGAGCCTGAGTAATATGGGCGATTTCGTGTGCAACTACCGATGCTAATTCACTCTCGCTCTCAGATTTGGTTAAAATCGCCGTGTGCATTGCAATGTGACCACCGGGTACGGCGAAGGCGTTAATAACATTGCTGTCGATCAGGTAAAAATGGTAGTCCTTACCGGCATCGTCACTGACCTCTAATAATCGGTTGCCCAAGCGATTTATGTACCCAACCAATTCTGGGTCAGATACGTAGGGTAGGCGAAAGCGAGATTGACGGATAAACGACTTACCCAGTTGTTGCGCTTCGTAATCGGATAAAAAATTGGCTGCATTTGAACCTAGATCCGGAAGCTGGTCAAAATGATCACTTGTGGTCTGGCTGATTGCCGAGAGAGTGAACCCGCCTGAGGCAATGGTAAGTGCTGCGGCCATAAACAACGGTAATGCCCGAGTTCTACAGGCATCTTCGACGGTTTTATTAAGCAGGCTAAGTTTGTTCATTCGAGTCAATTTTTCAGTCAATATCGCGTTTAATTAATCGCTATTTGCTACTATATAGACCTCACGCGAGGCGACTTGATTACCCAATAGTCTACACCAAGCCGGCTAAGAGCTAAATTAAACTAATGACAGATAGCGAACCGAAACTTAATTCCCAGGCCGATTCATGCAAAAACAGCTTGATAGAGATCAGTGAAACGATCGATACCTGCGGGACTCGGTGCCCGATTCCTCTTTTACGAGCAAAGCAAGCATTGAAACGATTAGCCATAGGCGATCACCTAAAGGTGTTGGCGAGCGACCCTAGTGCGAAGCCCGATTTCGACGCGATGTTACGTCATTTGCCGCATGAACTAGTCGGCTACTCGACTCAAGTGAACCCAAAAAGAATTGATACATTTATTATTCGAAAAGGTGAATGATGCAATGCTATGTATATAAAGGCGCGAATAAGGCAGATCATTATCTGTATCTCAGCCAAGAATTTGATCGCGACAATCTTCCGAAAAATTTCCCTGAGGCAATTCTGACTCTGATGGGTGATTTGTCATTTGTATTAGAATTCGAATTAGATGAGGGTCGTAAATTGCCACAAGCAGATGCGACTCATGTGCTGTCCGACATACACACACATGGGTTTTATTTACAAATGCCTAAGAAAGACATGGATGCACTTGAAGATCGGTACTTCAATTAGTAGTTCGTAAACGTCAATGAATATTAATATTTTAATTACTGGGGCCTTGTATTCCAGTCAGTCAGCTTTCAGCGCACTGCAATTTTGTGGTGCCGCGATTGAGGCGGGACACACGATAACGCAGGTTTTCTTTTATCAAGACGGCGTGACTCAATCGAGTCGTTTATCGATGCCAGTAGACGATGAATTTGAGCCAGTCGAAAACTGGGTGAAGTTCGCTAAGTCTCATTCTGTACCATTGGTCATGTGTATTTCCGCTGGCGAACGTCGCGGAGTCATGAGCGACCAACAAGCCTCAGAGTATCTACTTGGCGATGGCAATGTACATCATGAATTTCAAATTGCTGGCTTAGGTGTGCTGCACCAAGCAAGTATTGAAAGCGATCGCACGGTGACCTTCAAATGACCTCGAGTGCGACGAACTCAAACTCGCGTGCGACAAACTCATACTCGCGTGCGACAAACTCATACTCGCGTGCGACAAACTCATATAAGGTGCTCTATATCATCAGTAGAGCACCATACTCCAACGCTTACGGCCAAGAAGCACTGGAGGCAGCACTGCTAGGCTCCAGTTTCGATTTAGATGTGTCGATGTTATTTATTCACGATGGAGTATTTCAACTAAAGTCAGACCAAAATACACCAATAGGCGGTTTAAAGCAGTACACCAAGACGTTTCGGGTACTGGAAGATTTTGGAATTGAAAAAACCTATGTTCATGATCTCAGTATCAATGCGCGCGGATTAGAGATCTCTGAATTAATTTCTAGCGTAGCCTCGATAGACGGCAATGGGATTCAAAAACTGATCGCGCAACAATCTAGGGTGTTTACGTTTTGAGCTCTTTGTTTGTTCTTAACCGTTCTTGGTACGACACCGTATGGCTGTTCGAGCAATTGGCATTTGCCGGTGACGGTGACTCAATTTTGCTGATTGAAGACGCTGTTTTAGCGCTTCAATCACCAATCACACTCGGCTCATTCTTAGCTAAATGTTCGTCCTCTGGTGTTGTCGTTTATGCCTTAAAGGATGATATTGAGCTACGTGGTATCGAGAACAAATATCCGTCTATTACGATGCTCAATTATTCGGGATACGTCGACCTTGTGATTAGTAATGGTAAACAAGTGGTGTGGTAATGAGTGACCAATTCGTAGAATTTGACGGGCAGCAATACCCAACCGACACACAAGGTTTTCTAAAACAACGCTTGAGTTGGTCAGCAGACCTTGGCAGGCATATGGCGGCGCTTGACGGTGTGACTCTAACCCAAGAGCATTGGGAAGTGATTCACTATTTTCGCGAATACTATGAAGACTACAACATACCACCACCAATGAGGATGGTGATTCGAGTATTTAGGAAAGCATTCGGTGAAGAGAATGCTAATAGCCGTTATCTGCTGCAATTATTTCCCGAAGGCGCGACTAAAGCGGCCAGTAAATTTGCTGGCTTGCCTAAACCGAAAAACTGTAAGTAGGCTTTAATAGTCTAATCCGGTGATACCTGCGCTTTAATTGATGCAAATTAATTGGGTAAAACACCACATAAAGTCAACAAAACCGTTAAAATCCCGCCATGAAATTTGTAGATGAAGCAGAGATTACCGTACAAGCCGGTAATGGTGGCAATGGCGCCTTGAGCTTTCGCCGAGAAAAGTATATTCCTCGAGGTGGCCCCGACGGAGGCAATGGTGGCCGTGGAGGATCCGTGCACCTTATCGCTACGGAGGGGCTGAATACCTTGGCTGACTTTCGGTTTGTTCGTCATTATCAAGCCAAGGGTGGTCAAACCGGCGGTGGTAAGGTTAAAACCGGCCAAGGCGGTGATGATATTGTAGTTAAAGTGCCAGTCGGTACGATGGTTTTTGATGCGCAGACCGAGGAGTTGATCGCTGATATGACTGAAGAGTCACAGCAAATTGTGGTCGCCGTTGGTGGCTTAGGTAACACGGTATTTAAATCTAGCACTAATCAGGCGCCACGTAAGACAACCAAAGGAAAACCTGGCGATGCGCGTACGCTTCGCCTAGAAATGAAAGTGTTAGCCGATGTTGGCCTATTAGGCTTGCCTAATGCCGGTAAATCTACCTTTTTGCGCTCAGTCTCGCAGGCCACTCCGAAAGTAGCAAATTACCCATTTACTACGCTTCACCCTGAATTAGGTGTGGTCAGTTTAGGCATCGGTAGCAGCTTTGTTATCGCTGATATTCCGGGGCTAATTGAAGGGGCTGCACAGGGCGCGGGTTTGGGTATCCAGTTTTTGCGTCATTTAGCACGCACTAAATTACTCTTGCACATTGTTGATATTGCGCCATATGGGGACGAAGAGGCTAACTTGGCTAATGACATCACTACAATCGCCGGAGAACTTGCTCAATACAGCGAAGAAGCAGGTGCTGAGCTAGATCAATTGGAACGTTGGTTGGTAATCAACAAGACCGATGTGGTGTTAGATGAAGATCGAGAACGCATCGTCGCCGAATTATTAGAAGAATTAAATTGGCAAGGCCCAGTTTATGCTATCAGTGCTATCAGTCGTCAGGGGACCCAAGCCTTGTGTAACGATATAATGAATTACATAGAAACCGAGATGCGCGCGAATCAGCCCGAAGTGCTTGTATCGATTCCTTCGTCGGAGACTCCGTATGACCCTTCTGCTTAAATAAAACCTCAGGATTATTCGCTAGAAATAAGTTCTACTATGAGTGATCGTTCAAGTATTAAAGATAAAAAACGATGGGTCGTGAAAGTTGGTAGCGCGCTATTAACCAACGACGGTGAAGGCCTTCACCGCGAAACTATCACACGATTAGTAAAGCAAATTGTCTTTCTTCGCGACAATTTTATTGAAGTGGTGTTGGTTTCTTCAGGTTCGGTTGCGGCTGGAGTGAGCCAACTAGGTATGCTGTCACGCCCTGAAAGGGTAGATGAATTGCAAGCCGCCGCCGCGGTCGGTCAAGCATCCTTGGTGCGGCATTACGAGCAAGCCTTTCAACCCTTCGGCATCCAGACAGCGCAAGTGCTTTTGACCCACGCTGATATTTCTAATCGAGAGAGGTATTTGAATGCTCGAAGTACTTTGCTCCGCCTTCTCGAGCTAAATGTTCTGACGATTGTTAATGAGAATGACACTGTAGCGACGGACGAAATTTGTTTTGGCGACAACGATAGCTTAGGGTCGTTAGTGGCTAATTTGATCGGAGCTGATTTAGTGGTGATTTTAACCGACCAAGACGGCCTTTACACATCCGACCCTAGAACCAATCCAGATGCGACCTTGATAAGCGAAGCCAGTGCCAGCGACGAGAGTTTAATGGCAATGGCTACCGGTGGCACTCGTTTAGGTCGTGGTGGCATGGTGACAAAATTGTCAGCCGCA
>CAYQVT010000195.1:0-765 GCA_964420885.1 uncultured Gammaproteobacteria bacterium | reverse complement strand
GTTCGGGCGCGTCAACCATTATCGCCAATGGTCGCGAAGCTCAGGTGTTGGAGCGACTCTTTAAAGGAGAGGAGTTAGGCACATTGCTAACTGCGAGAGAACGCTTGCGATCTAAAAAGCTGTGGATGGCAGGGCAAATGAAGATAGCCGGGAAAGTCGTGATTGATGATGGCGCGGTAACGGTTTTACGCCAATCAGGTAGAAGCTTGTTGCCCGTTGGTGTAGTGGATGTGTTAGGTGATTTTTCTCGCGGCGAATTAATTAGCTGTGTTGATAAGAGCGGCACTGAAATAGCTCGAGGATTGAGCAGTTATAGTGCCAGCGACGCTAAACTAATAATTGGCAAAGCAAGCGCTGAAATTCGAGCGCTGTTGCCATTTGCGCCCGATGACGAACTCATTCATCGGGACAATCTAGTCTTGTTATAAAAATAGTTGTTATAGAAGGACCGTGCTGGTCCTATGTATGTGCAAAAGTATCTGCAGGAAAGGGTATGCGCATAAAAAAAGGGCCCGAAAAGGCCCTTTCTGAAAGGAAAAACTGAAAGCGCTTAAGCAGCCATTTCCTTCACACGTTTGTTCAATCGACTTTTCAGACGCGCAGCACGATTTTTGTGGTGCAAGCCTTTAGATGTTGCTTTGTCGATCATAGACGCTGAAACCTTATACGCTTCACTAGCTTGAGCCTGATCACCCGCTTCGATAGCAGCATCAAGCTTTTTGATGGCTGTACGCACGGCAGAGCGTTGCGAATGGTTTCGCAATC
>CAYQVT010000194.1:6136-7114 GCA_964420885.1 uncultured Gammaproteobacteria bacterium | reverse complement strand
CATCATTTGCTCACAACGCTCACGGCTTACGTATCGACCCGCTTTACCGTAAACATCATCGCTTACTTGCATGTCGTAGGCAGACATCGTCTTAGCAACGGTACCGGCAGCGGCGCCTGCATTGAAGAATTGACGAGCAGTTTCCTGACCAGCGCCGATTTCGACAATCGCTCCATAGATGCTGCTGTCTAAATTGACCTGCAGCGCCTTCTCTTGAGTCAATTTTCGGTTTTTTCGGTTTTCGAGTTTATTGTCAGTCATGATCTACCAATCATTTCAGAGAGTTCGTGTCTATTTAGAGCGATTATGGGTTCGAGTTACTTTGCAACAATAATACTACCGCATGAGCTGCGATACCTTCTTCTCGGCCTACAAAGCCAAGCTCTTCGGTGGTTGTCGCCTTTATGTTCACTTGGCTAACATCGCAACCGAGGCTTCCAGCAAAGTCACTGGCGATATTCTCCTTCATTGTCTGCAGGTATCCAGCTAATTTAGGTTTTTGTGCTGCAACCGTTACATCCAAATTGCCCAGTTGGTAGCCTCCTTCAAACATCAGCTCTACCACCCGCCTTAATAATTCACGGCTGTCTGCACCAGCATAGCGAGAATCCGTATCGGGGAAATGTTTTCCGATATCGCCTAAGCCTAAAGCCCCTAAAACCGCGTCACAGATTGCATGCAGCAGTACATCAGCATCGGAATGACCAAGCAAACCTTTAGGGTGATCAATTTCAACACCTCCTAAAACCAGCTTACGACCAACAACCAATTGGTGAACATCGTAACCATGACCGATACGAATCAATCTTGATCCTCGTCGTTTTTAGACGATTTTTTCTTACCACTTCCTTTGACTACATCAACAACCGCTCCGCCCACTTTAAACGGAATTTTTGCTGCTTCGATTGCAACATCTGCAGTGGTTCCCACAATGGTGCCAATACATCCCTGCAGCATAAAACAAAGTAAAGTGATCGA
>CAYQVT010000194.1:0-6126 GCA_964420885.1 uncultured Gammaproteobacteria bacterium | reverse complement strand
TCGACGTAATTTTTTTAACTGATTTGATCATAGAGGTTCTCGATAAAACTAAGAGCCTAGTGTACTTGGTTTAAGTCGGGCTTGCTGCGCTCTTAATAAAAATTCAACAAGCTCTAAATCTTCACGGGTGGTTACCTTTAAGTTACGCGCATCCCCTTCGACGAGCTTAGGTTGATGACCAAGTAATTCAATCGATGATGCCTCATCAGTGATCTCGGCGCCGTGCTCGATGGCTTGATTTAACGCCTTTTCTAAAATGCCATACCGAAACATCTGTGGTGTCTGAGCTTGCCATATGTCCGAGCGATCAATAGTCGCTTCGATACAGTCATTAGCGGTAGACCTTTTCAGTGTGTCCTTAGCTCGAACCGCCATAATACCGCCTACGTCTTCACCGCGAAGTTGTGTTACAAATCGTTGAAGCATCTGAGAACTTAAACATGGGCGCGCAGCATCGTGGACCAACACCCAGTCTAAACTATCTGCATCGAGGGCTCGAAGCCCATTCAAGACACTTTTTGCACGCGAATCACCACCACTGGTGGTAGCTACTCTGTGGCTTTTGAACGACGCCAGTTTGTTAAAACGTTGATCATCAGGTGGTAAGCAAACCATTAACCCGTGAACCTCGGAGTTAGCCAGAAATACGGCTATGGTGTGTTCAATGATAGGCTTACCGTTGACTATTAAATACTGCTTCGGTAGTTCGTTCTGCATTCGGCTTCCAGAGCCAGCTGCTGGCAATACGACCCAAATTTTTGGATTATCGTTATTGCTCGACAATGAACGATTAGCTACCAAAATAATTGTCCACTTGTTGATTCAGATCCGCTAAACCAATTGCCGTGATTGGTCGATCATTCACGGAGATAATATCCGCTGCCACTTCGTAGAGACCGACACGCTCTTGATATAACCTAGGCAGGGAATGTGACTTCATTTTCGCTAAACCACGACTGGAGGTATTATCAACTCGCTGAGTAAGCGTTCGCAAACTTATCTGTAAATAGACGCGTACGCCAATAGAACCAAGGTGATCCATCGCGCTTTTACTATAGACAGCGCTCCCCCCTGTGGCGATAACGTGATTTTCAAAATCTAGCCTAGACAACACAAGATCTTCGAGAAAACGTAAATACCGTACACCCTTACGATTGACAATATCTTGAATATGCATATTCTCGACTTGCTCGAGAATATGATCAGTATCGACAAACATCATGCCTCGTTTTTTAGCTAAGCTTTTGCCGATTGTACTTTTGCCACTCCCAGGCATACCTATTAAGGTGATGTTATTAAATGCGGTCACAATTTCAAATACCTAGTCTTTCTGAAACATCGGTTTAGCTGGCCAGTTTTTCAGGTGGTATACGTGAATCTGTTACCCAATCAAGATGCATCTTTTCACTTTCAAAACTCTTTCCGTCTTTATCAACGAAGAATCGGCCGAATGCCACCGCATTCTCTACCACGCTGGCTGAGCCAATGCGTGTGTATTCAAAAATAATACTCTTAGAGATTTTAGAACCGCCACGTATATGGCATCCGTTGCCAATCCAACTGGGGCCAGTAATTTCTGCACCCGCTTCGACGCGAGTTCCACTTCCAATATACACTGGCCCATTAATATCGCAGGCATCCCAGTCAATGCTGGTGTTTAAGCCCACCCATACTCCTGGTCTAACTTCGGTTCCAGGCATTGGAATAGTTCTAAGTTCACCACTCATTATTTTCTGATTGGCTTCCCAGTAGTCACTAATTCGCCCAATATCAATCCAGTTAAAAGGAATATCAATCGCTTGAAACTTCAAGCCTTTTTCGACAATCTTTGGAAACAAATCGGCACCGATATCATAAGTCTGGCCAACTGGAATCAGATCGAGAACCTCAGGTTCAAATATATAGATACCGGTATTGACCTTATTAGAAAGAGCTTCTTCAATCGATGGCTTTTCTTGAAACGAGGTTATCTGACCGCTTTCGTCAGACACGACTACGCCGTAGTCACCAACCGCCTCAGGTTCAACGCTAAGCGTGCAAATGCTTGCCATAGCTCCACTCTTCCAATGATCGCGAACAGCCTTGGTTAAGTCTAAATCGATTAGTGCATCACCACAAACTACTAAAAACGTATCGTCGAAAAAGCCGCCAAATTCTTGAATACGCTTAATACCGCCTGCTGAACCAACGGCTTCCGACTGAATTTCTCCGTCTTCGATGTGTCCTTCAAAGGAATAACCAATCTCCACTCCCAAGCGCTCACCATTGCCAAAATAGCTCTCAATTTTCTCGGGTAAATGGCTAACGTTGATCATAATTTCATTGAAGCCATGGCGTTCTAACTCTTCAATCAAATACTCCATTACCGGCTTCCCAATAATCGGAATCATTGGTTTCGGCATCTCGTTGGTCAGCGGTCTAACTCGGGTCCCTTTACCCGCCGCCAGGATCATTGCTTTCATTTAGTTCACTCAAATATTTGTAATCGCGGTATTCTAACGCCTTTCAATTACAATTTCAGTTCCCCTAACAAATTATGACAGTTAGATCTATGGCGCGACTCCGTTGTTCTTAACCATGGCTTTTATCTGCTCGTCATTAAATGCAGACTCAATCGCGGCCGCCTCATTGGTAGCGGCATCTTGTAAAGAAAGCTCAGTTTGATACGCGCTGGTATCACTGCGCCATTCTTCAATGTATAAATCACTGCTACCTTTGCCCGCTCTCATAGCGGCCCGGTCTATCGCTTCTTGAAAACGATCAGCCAGCATTGCCTTGCCCTTCTCTCGCCCACGTTTAATGGTGACCATTGACGGTATATCCCGCCAATACATAACAATCTTCTTCATGCTACTTTTTCGCCTAGTACTCTGAGACACGACTTCAGCCATCCACCCGAATGCTAGCATTCTTTGGGTCATAGGGGCTGTCTTCAACAACTTCTGCGTCCCATAACGTGCCAAGCATTTTCAGCTTTAACGATTGACCAACAACGGCGAGTTCAGGGGGCAAATATCCCATCCCGATACTCTTCTTAAACGCCACGGAATAACCACCGGAGGTCAAGCGCCCGACCTTAGCGTCATTATGATAAAGCGCCTCTCGGCCCCAAGGGTCAGCGTTCTCTGGTCCGTCGATTAACAGAGTCACGCATTTCCAGCGAATACCAATTTCTTGCATTTTCGCTTTTCCATGGAAGTCCTTAGATAGATCAATAAACCTCGGAAGATCGGCCTCGGCTGGTGTCGCATCTCTGCCTAGTTCGGTACCAAAGGCTCGGTATGACTTCTCTTGACGTAACCAATTCTGTGCACGAGCACCCACCAGTTTCATATCGAACTCTTGCCCAGCGTCAACAAGTTGATCGAACAAGTAGTTTTGCATCTCAATTGGGTGATGTAACTCCCACCCGAGCTCTCCGGTATAGGCTACACGTATGGCGTTGACTGGGCACATTCCAAGTTCGATTTTCTTAGCCGATAACCAAGGAAAGCGCTTGTTCGACAAAGCGGATTCGGCTTCAGCATCCTTTATTATTTTATTTAGTACTTTGCGAGAATTAGGGCCAGCAATCGCAAACACGCCCCATTGAGTGGTTACGTCCTGAATTTCGATATAACCAAATTCACTCATTTTATCTTCGGCCGCTTTACGCAAATAATCAGCGTCGTAGGCCGTCCAGGCACCTGCCGAGACTAAGTAATAATCGTTTTCGCCATTTCTGACAATGGTGTATTCAGTTCGAGTGGTTCCGGCCGCCGTAAGAGCATAGGTGAGATTGATTCGTCCAACTTTTGGCAGTTTATTGCAGGTAAACCAATCAAGGAACTGGGTTGCCCCTGGGCCTTTCACAACATGCTTAGTAAACGCCGTGGCATCAATCAAACCGACATTATTACGAATTGCACTTGCCTCCTCTGCCGCATATTGCCACCAGCCGCCACGTCGAAATGAACGAGACTCCTTATCATTGAACCCTAATGGCGCATAGTAGTTGGGACGTTCCCAACCATTAACCTGGCCAAACTGCGCTCCTGCGGCTTTCTGCCGATCATAGGCGGGCGAAGTTCGTAGCGGCCGACACGCTTCGCGCTCTTCATCAGGATGATGCAAAACGTATACGTGATCATAGCATTCTTCATTTTTGCGAGCGCCATACTCAGTTGTGATCCAATCACCGTAACGCTTTGGGTCTAATGAAGCCATGTCGATTTCGGCTTCGCCCTCAACCATCATTTGCGCTAAGTAATTGCCAACACCACCGGCCGCGGTGATACCAAAGCTAAAGCCTTCGGCAAGCCACATATTGCGTAAACCGGGTGCTGGCCCAACTAAAGGATTGCCGTCTGGGGTGTAACAAATAGGACCATTGTAATCATCTTTCAAACCGCTGTTCTCACAGCTTGGCATGCGGTGAATCATCGCCATATATTGATCTTCAATGCGATCTAAATCCAATGGAAACAGGTCTGCTCGAAATGTGTCCGGTACGCCGTAGTCAAAGCGCGCGGGTGCATTTTTCTCGTATACGCCGAGTATCCAGCCGCCACGCTCTTCACGCACATAGGATTGAGCATCAGCATCACGAATCACCGGATGTTCAGGGTTACCGTCTTGGCGCCACTTCATCAAAGCGGCGTCGGGTTCCGTCACGATAAACTGATGTTCTACGACAATCGCCGGAATTTTGATGCCCAATTGTCGCGCTGTTCGCTGAGCATGGTTTCCCGTGGCGGTCACGACGTGCTCAGCATGAACAATTGCTTGCTCGTCTGAAGCCACCAGATTACCACCCTGATCAACCATTTTGGTTAATGTTACTTTCCATTCAGAGCCGGTCCATTGATAGGCATCGACTTGCCACTTACGCTCTATAGTGACGCCTCGTTGACGAGCTCCTTTTGCCATCGCCATGGTCACATCAGCGGGATTAATATATCCGTCACCAGGGTGATAGATCGCCCCTTCAAGATCAGAGGTATTAATTAATGGCCATCGCTCTTTTATCTGCGAGGGCGTTAAGTGATGATATTCGATACCCACTGTTTCGGCCGTAGAACCGTATAACATATATTCATCCATGCGTGCCTTGGTTTGCGCCATGCGCAAATTACCCACCACTGAAAAACCCGCATTTAAGCCAGTCTCTTCTTCCAAGGTCTTGTAAAAATTTACCGAGTAATCGTGTAGGTGGGTCGTCGCGTACCCCATATTGAATAAAGGCAACAAACCAGCGGCATGCCAAGTCGAGCCAGAAGTGAGTTCATCGCGTTCGACTAGCATCACATCTTGCCAACCATACTTTGCAAGGTGGTACGCGATACCAGCACCAACAGCACCGCCACCTACTACTAGTGCTTTAACATGAGTTTTCATTATTCTTTTACTCCACCGATTTGTTGCACACTTTTAAGTGAATAATGGGTTAATTTAACGGCTTAAATCTACGCCAAAGTGACCCGTGTAATTTGCCTAAAAACGACGTGCACAATCTTAGGTATTTTCATCTAGCATTAGCTTTATTAGGATATATCGGAAAGGCCAGTCATCGGAGCCTAATTGGGTCGCGTTCAGATAAGTTCAACCCGACGCCGGAGAACTACAATACCTAAATAATAAGAATTTCATTATCATTTTTAAATGATATTTTTGCGAAGACAGAATAAACACATACCATCAGAGGATATTCAAAATGGCCTACAAAACCGATATACAAATCGCGCGCGAAGCGAATAAAAAGCCCATCCAAGAAATTGGCGCTAAGCTAGGCATCTCTAATGAGCACTTACTTCCTTTTGGCCATGACAAAGCCAAGGTGACCGCCGAGTTTATTAAACAACAGCAGGGCAAATCGGATGGTAAATTAATTCTAGTAACAGCGATAAACCCAACTCCTGCAGGAGAAGGTAAAACGACCACCACCGTGGGCTTGGGTGACGGCTTGAACGCCATCGGTAAAAATGCCGCTATCTGTATTCGTGAAGCCTCTCTCGGCCCGTGTTTCGGCATGAAAGGTGGTGCAGCAGGTGGCGGGAATGCTCAGGTAGTACCTATGGAAGATATGAACCTTCACTTTACCGGAGATTTTCACGCCATTACCTCGGCGCATAATTTGCTCTCGGCAAT
>CAYQVT010000193.1:0-7144 GCA_964420885.1 uncultured Gammaproteobacteria bacterium | reverse complement strand
AGTCCATCAAACCGCGCTTATTGGTCAGGAAAACAAAATCTTTGACGCCCAGACTTTTGATCGCACTCTTGCGTTTGAAATTAATTTTACGCCCGGTTTTTAAATGTTTTAAAGCTGATACTGACTGCGCCGCATAAAACAAGGTACTACTCGTATAGAGCGCATCTAGATATTCAGGCCATCCCTTACCAGCTTTTTTGTAAAGTTTAAAAAGCCGGTAAGGTTGCGTCCATTCTCCAAGCACCTCGCCATAATTAACTAGCGATTGGTGTTTATTCAGACAGTTCGCCAGAAAATTACTGCCGCTTCTTCCGTGCGTCAGAATGAAGTGTCTATTCATATTTATTCGCTAACCTTCATAAGGGTATTTATATGAGATCCAATCTACAACAAAGTTTCAGTGCTGTGGCCGGCAGGTAAGTTGGTGCAGAATCGTTTTAGCCCATTACCCAATGAGCGACTTTCAGAATTTTAATTGATATCCCGAACAACCGAAAAAGCCATGAAACAGAATGTAGCAAGGGTAAGAAGCGAACACAACAATCCAAAGCAAGATACGAAAAAAATCACTCCACATTGTTATAAACATCACACTGATTCTGATGCTAGTGCCAGCAAAGGCGTCATAAGTTGTGTCTTTTATGGAGGTTGTTTCTCGGCTGCTATTTCATCAAGCATGAGTAGATTCCCACACCCATCTTCGAACATATTCTTAAGACCCCATTCGGGCTTATCTAAATCAGACCGAAGTGTTACCCCAGCGTCTTTCAACCTCATCAGTTCAGCGCCAACGTTCTTAACCGAAAAAATCATAATCGGCAAATTCGCCTCATATGCAGACTTTTGATAATCCTCGGCGAAGCTTCCTGTGCACGGCTCTAATAATATCGCCGTACCTTCTGGATCTTCAGGAGATACGATAATAGCGATAAACGAATCTGCATCAAACTGCTTGGAGACAAACCCTAATTGTGTTGTATAAATCTCATGCGCTTTAACTGGGTCTGACACCGGAATACTGACTAACGATAATTTCAAAACGGCTCCCGTTTATTAGGTTTTGAAAGCACGCAAAGCGCGTTACTGGCCTGACACTAATACTTTATGAACGGCCGGTTGAATGACCGACATATGCATCTCTGGCACTAGCACATCGGCATGATCAGAAATTAACTGACATGCATCCGCAATTGACATATCGTTTTCGCTGGCAATATATTCCATATCCTGTTCAATCACGCTGACTATTTGGGGTTGTATGGTTGCAAATAGCTCATCAAGGTCTGCGGTCGTTGTCGACAGCGCTTTCTCCGCGATGGCAAATTCGTTGGTATGGGCTTGTTTAAAGGCGTTTGCGAAAGACGTAATGTCTACCCCTTGGTCTTTGCAATAGTCTGTACGCTGTCGGTAATTAACCAGATAAAAACCGAAAAAAGAACCTGCTGCGGTCTGTAGTTTTTCTTCATCTGAAGCTTTTGAATTTAAATTCTCTTCCAGGCTTTTAACCGCAGCCTTTTGCAATGCCACGGACTCGTGGTCATCTGGATACGCTTCCCGCGCCGTTTCTCTCAGCGCAGTAATTTCCTGATTCAGTTGTTTGGCATTAGAATATTTTTGGTAGTAATCCATGCCGTATCGGATACCAAAAAAAACAGCTAGAAAGATAACGACTGATACTATTTTTTTCCCCATTTTGTAGTTCTCCGTTCAGGGGTTCATCAACGCCAAGTTATTTTTTTGTCTGATCAGACCCAATCGCTTTCCCGCTAAACAAGATAAGTAGGGAAACAATCAACATTAACCAGAATCCAGACACTGGAAATACGCTGGCACCAACAATCGAACAAAGCAAAATAATCCACCCAAGGCTCATAGGGATTTTGCCGTCCTGCGATTCAATGGCACGTACGGCAACGCCTAGAGTGATCATTAGAATACCGGCGAAAGTAAACCAGAATGCCAAACCACGCTCCAAACTGTAACCGGTCGAGATCAGCCCTTCCATTATCATCGCACTAAAGTCTCGGTGAAAACGAAACATGCCGAGGCAAGTGTGTAAAGTGCCGATAATAATTATCGCTATACCAATTTTTTTTTTCATAATTAAAAAAGATGAATCATTTGAATCTAAAAACTAAAGGCACTTGCAATAGCTTCAAAAACAGACGCAATGCCTTGAATAAATGCCTCGACAATACCGGCAAAAACATCGATAAGTCCTTCGCCCCCAACCGCCACCGGCCCGCCAATACTTAGCATAGCAACCACCATTACTGCGCCAGCGATTACACTGAACCCAGCAAAAAATACGTACAGGCAAGCAGCGACCAAGGCAAAGGAGGCAACCGAGCCGATTATTCTTAAGTATAGAGGTTGGTCTTTGCGTTTCATGATTTTCACTCTCTTATCTAGCTAATGTCTTTAATAGTACACGTTTCATAGAGGTGCTTGGCGGTCTGCCACTAAAATTTTTCGTTACCGTCTGTTTTTAGGTTGTTGATTTTAGAGACGTTGAGGATCTTAAGCAGTAAGTTCCGGCAGGCCTTCAACATTGGGTATAACACCTTTGACAGTGTTTTTGATTTGAACACCCAATAGTTCGCACGGTTTAATATCCCGCTTCTGCTGCTGATCAGTGCCAGTGCATGAATTGCATCAGATCCGTAATATAATTTGTCACCCATCTTTAAGACCATACCCTGGTCAATATCTAATCCTGCTGCGGTAATTTCATCCATAACCTCGCTAGACTCACGCGCATCAACAATTTTGAGTTTTCCAACAGTTTTGTTAATGCGAACGACTTGGCAATAGTTATTACAAGCAGGGCATTCTTTGTCGTAGACAAGGAGTATTTCTTCGCTGGTCATATTGATCTACTGGTGCTTATGCTCGATTCAAAGAAAATTCTTACGCTAACTATCATTTTCAAGAACTTCAATAAACTTTGTTGACACCTTATCGGTAAGCCAGACATTGTTTTTAGATAAGTAAAAATGCTGTCCGGCAGCACTCATTTGTCCTGATTGTATTTTTAATATAACCGGCTTGCCGTGCCGTGAGCCAACCTTTGTTGCAGTTTCTTGATCTGAAGAAAGGTGTACGTGTTGCCGGTTCCTTTTTTCGAGCCCACTTTGCAAAATAGATTCTAAAAACCGGGTCGCGGTTCCGTGATAGAGGTTTTCCGGAGGTGTTTGGGGTTTCAAGCCAAGGTCGACCTTTATGGAGTGCCCTTGATTGGCTCGAATCCGGCCATTTTCTAGAATGAATCGTTTCTTGTCGTTATTCTTTACTACTTCTTTAAGCTCATTGAGCGAAATAGGCTGGCCGTTTTTTTCAAGCGCAGCTAATAGTTTGTCAGTTTCAATCCAGCCCTCGTTATCCAGCTTTACACCTATCGCTTCTGGTTTGTGCCGGAGTACTAAGCTTAGTAGCTTGCTAATCTTTTTGGTTTTTCCTGACATCGTTGAATTATATTTTTTGTATTGGTAAAGGCTCTTTTAGGGGAATCTTCGCTAATGGAAAGGCAGATAAAAAATGCGCGCATGGTTTTAGCCTAACAACTTTTTGGGTGTTAATCTTTGCGTTATATCGAAATTATTCTGTTTAGTCTTAATCACGCGGAATACATGAAACGCTAATTTCCGGCGTCACGCTGTAATAATGCTCCCTTTCATCGAGGATAGTGTTTGGATATACGTGATAATGAAAACGATAACCAGCATGCTTCCCGAAAACAATAATTGCGACATCATCCCATGAGAGGACTTCATTCTTCTCACCTATTACTCCTATGTTATTTACATTCGAATCCAGACCCATTGCGTTCCAATTTGGTACAGGATAAGAGGCGTTCTCTAACACAAACTGCGGCGTAGTTCCGAAAGAGTGAAATATAGTTATATCCATGTTTTCTCGCGACACATGCTCATGCCATGCTTTTATTTCCTGGATGACAATCGGGTTTCTCGCTTGTTTTTGCAGGTCATAGCAAGCCTTTGACTCCAATGAAAAAATGAAAAGCGAAAAAGAAATAACAATCAGAACCAAACCAGTCATGCAAACCAAAATCGACACGCAGATAAACCAGTACAACTTCCTAAGTACTTTTGTAAGTTTATTCATAGTGACAATTTAGAAATTCGGTCTCGATGTGGTGATAACAAACACATAAATCCGTGCATCAGATCCCATATTGCCGTTCAACTTTAGAAATTCTGACCTGAAATGCAGCGTACCATTGTTTATGCCCAAGATTTTGCGCTTTTAAATGCTTAGAGTTTTCTTTCCACTGTTTTATTGATTCAAGGTCTGACCAATAAGAGACCGTTATGCCGAGATCTTCCCGCGCAGACTCAACACCAAGAAAGCCAGGTTGCTTAGATGCAAGTTCGATCATCTTTCTCGACATCGCCTCATACCCATTGTCGTCTTCGGTCCGAACCGAGCTAAAGATTACCGCGTAGTAAGGTGGTGTGGGCGTTTCGGCGAGCATAAAATTTCTCCAAGACCTAGTTTTAGATTAGATAGGATTTGAGATTCTGAAAGCTTCATCCACTTTTATAACAGAGAAGTGATTGCCGGTACTTAAACTCTCATAGACGAATTCATCATCATTTAGCTCAACGATTTTGTAGGCGTTTCTATGGTAAGGGTCGGTTCTATCATTAGGAATAAGCCGTTCATTTTCTATCCGTCCTTTTGTAATAGAAAAATATATGCCGCCTGATATTCCCCATTCTCCATATTCGGTTTGTTCTTCGACCGAACCATCTGGTTTGAAAAAAACAAATCTTGTTTTGTAAGTCCCATTAACGAAGCGTTCAACAACCCAGTCACGACTACCACCATCTATTGTAGGTTGGCTGCCATACCAGCGACCGACCATCAGCTGCCACATCATTTTGCTTGAGGTCGACAGTTCCGGTTTGCTTGCCGTAATTTCGGTGTTTGAGGTTGCCGGATATGCAACACCGCAGTAGGCGATCGAGAGTAAAATCCATAAACAAAATTTAGTATGCATACGTTCTCCAATCACACTTTGAGTGTGAGCTCACGGGCGCTATCTAAATTAGAATGGCGCAGGATGTTCTTTCAGCACTGCCAATATATCAGTAGCCATATCTTCAGTGAGTTCCATTTCGGCGACTGCAATGTTTTCCTTGAGTTGTTCCATCGTGGTTGCGCCGATAATAGCTGACGTGACGCCGTCAATATAATCTACCCATAATAACGCTAGCTGCGCGGTGGTGATGTTGTATTTTCTGGCGATCTCACTATAGCTTTCAACTGCTTTATGCACGTTAGCGGTGTCGCGAAAAAGGCCGTTGCGTTGTGCAATAGACCAGCGCGTGCCTTCCGGAGCCACGCCGCTGGCGTACTTTCCCGAAAGCGCACCGCCGCCAATTGGAGACCAAGCGAGATAGGTGACCTGTTCGCGCGCGCAGGATTCCAGAAGAAATGGCCAGTCTTTGGTGTGCAACAAATTTAATTCATTTTGTACGGAAACAATACGCGGCAAGTCATGTTCTGCCGCTAAGCGCAGATACTGGGCCAGCCCCCACGGCGTTTCGTTGGATAACCCGATGTGGCGAATTTTACCAGCGACAAGACAATCGTTTAGGCCGCGTAACGTATCCAGAATGCCATCCAGTTGTTGCGGTGTATCTGAGATATCTTGTTCTCTTAAACGCAACTTATCATTCGGCCAATGTTTGGCGAAGTGTGGAGAGGTTCGGTTGCCCCAATGCAGTTGATACAAACCAATGCTGTCGGTTTGCAATCTATCTAATGAGGTATCGACCGCTTGGCATACCGATTTTCGGTTAAGATTCGTGCCGTCACGAAACCAAGGTAATTCTGGTGCAATCTTAGTAGCGAGATAAAAATCCTTGCGCTTGTCCTTATTGCGAGAAATCCAATCGCCAATAATACGTTCGGTATCTCCGGCTCGCTCGGCGGTCGGTGGAATCGGGTACATTTCCGCCGTATCTATAAAATTTACGCCTTGATCCAGCGCGTATGCAATTTGTTCATCAGCGTCTGTTTGTGTGTTTTTTACACCCCAGGTCATGGTGCCTAAGGTGATGCATGAAATTTCTAGTCCAGAAGTACCGAGTGGCGAATATTTCATTGTCTGTCTTTTAGATTTAATCAATCAATAAGTCACGCACTTTTATCATTGGTAAACGACTCTAAAGTATTCGCAGACTATTGGCATGTCTGTTGTTGGGCTATACGGAGAGTTGGCCAATTCTCGATAGTAGTAGTCCCAATGAACCTTCTTCCAAAATTCGAGTGACTTATCGCCTTCGCCTTCTTCATAAGCGAATTTCGCGGTTATTTTATTGAACGGCACAATTTCAACTTTAACGACTTCAATAATACACTGGGCGATTCCATCCCAAGCTGTAACAACGCTAATGTCATTTACTTGAGGAATTTTCTCATTATTCTCTTCGTAGGGCCACAAAGAACTCGCGGTTGCTCGCTTTTCGCCCATGAGAACAAGCTTTGCGCATTCATCGGCATCTTTTTTATTGTCACAAAAGTAAAAAGAAAGGACGTCGCGTGCCGGTAAGCCCTTAGATTCGAAATATCGTTTAGCTAATTGAGAAACAGAGCGATGGGCTATAACTTCATTCATTATGTTTGTTAGATCTAGTTTATTGCGACAAAGACGAAGCTAACACATTAAAAACTTGCAGCCTTTCGAAGCGCAATGTAGACGGCAATTGAGTCCGCTCGAAAATCCCGAAGTTCAAAAGGTTTCTCCACACTCTTGAGATTAATTGAAACTATGGGTACGCGATTGGCTTTGTGGAACTCGTCCTTTAAGACGATATCCTCCATATCAGAATAAGGAATGATGTCTTTAGTAAACGGATAATTTATATCAAGACTTTTGTATCCGATGTCGATGTCCGTGGGTGTTTTAATGTATCCGAAGATAAAAAACGCGATGAATAAGCCCAGAACACCGTAGCCTAAGACATATTCACCATTTACCCCGAGAAATATTCCCAAGGTAGAAAGCAGCAACACGAAGGCGATCGTAAAAAAGTGATACAACCGACCTTTTGAAAACGTCGACTGCATGAGCATAGGATTGCTCGATATTTTTTCGATGAGCGTACTTCTGAGC
>CAYQVT010000192.1:0-7182 GCA_964420885.1 uncultured Gammaproteobacteria bacterium | reverse complement strand
ATTAATTCTGATTCTATTCGTGAAATTGCATTGTCTTTGCCTTCGAGTGTCGAAAGCCCACACTTTGACCGAACGTCATTTCGAGTTAATAAGAAAATTTTCGCAACGCTCCGATCAGACAAAGATGAATGTGTTCTCAAACTGAATATCGCCGACCAAACCGCTTTACTTGGGTCTGATTCTGAAACATTTTATGAAGTGGGTTGGGCACATCAAGGCTGGATTGGCATTCAATATACCAAGTTGCCGTTGAGCACCTTATCTGAATTATTTGAATCGGCATGGAGAAACGTAGCTTCCAAAACGCTTGTCAATCAGTTCGATAGTGACAAACAAAATATACGGACATAACGACGCTAGATTGCGGTACTTAATCACTTTAGGACTTAAAAGAGCGTTGAATCAATGGCCATTCAAATCAGCCAAGGCCGTGATTCACTCGCGATCTGTTATAATTCGAATCGCATGAAATACGAGATCTAAAATCGCAGTCTTCTAATGTGTCGACGAGTAAGCCACACAATGCCTCTTTCATGAATTTAGTATGTATGACTACAACTACAACATTTTAATTCGGAACACAGAATTATCGCCTTTGGGCGGAATAAGTCTGGCGGGCACGAGTATTCAAGGAGTAGGTGTTCTTGAAAAAGAACGAATCTTGAACAGTTATTCGCTGGTGTATCTGTTTGGGGGCACCGGACGTTATAGAGACGAAACCGGTATCGATATTGCAATCAAACCGGGTGATTTAATTCAAGTTCACCCAGATGTATCCCACTGGTACGGCCCAGATAAAGGGCAGGTTTGGGACGAAGTATTCATTATTTTCGAAGGAGAGATCTTTGATCTTTGGTACAAACAAAAGTGTTTTGATCTGAGTAAGAAGGTGATCAACCTCACCCCCATCGATTATTGGAGGGATCGTATTTTTACGGCCTGCGGCACTGAGCGGAATGATGACCCGAATGCCTCAATAGGGAGTGTGGTCAAGCTCCAGCAAATTCTGGCTGACGTGCATCGTGCATCGGAATTTGACTCGCTTAACGATAAAAATTGGCTCGAACACGCTAAGGCACTTCTGGCGAATGAAAACGACTCACGCGTCGCGGCTGACCTAATGGGGATGAAATATGAAACGTTTCGCAAGAAGTTTAAGAAACACTGCGGGTTTCCCCCTCAGCAATACATTATTCAACGCACTATGGAAACAGCTCGGAATATTCTCAAGCAAAAATCCACACCGATACACATAATTGCATCTGATTTAGGGTACTGCGATGAATTTCACTTTAGCAAACAATTCACAAAAGTTGTGGGCTGTTCGCCTAGTGCGTTTAGAAAGATGACCGGTCAAACGTGCTAATTTTTTCGAAAGCTTAAACGTAAAGAGAGAGTACGCGATTCGCGTACTCTCTCTTGTTAGGATTGAAAACTCTAAGAACTAAACTCTAGAAGTCGCCTCGAATACCGATCGTGTATCGAGCACCCGTATCTTCATACTCTAAGAAACGATTTTCAAAAATTGAAAAGTCACGTCGTTCTTCGTCAAGAATGTTAACTCCTTGCAAGAAGACTTGGTACGTATCGTTAATATTATAGGAAGCCGATAAATCAAATTGTCCAAACGCTTCTCGATCTCGAGGTTGGCTTTGCGCGTCGAAGCACTGTACTAAAAACTCGTCTCGATAGTTATAAGACAAGCGCACAGAGACTGTCTCAGTTTCATAAAAACCACTGAGATTGACCGTATTGGGTGACAATCCATTATAGTCACAATCAGTCGCACCAGAATCAAGTGCGCGATCGATGTCGCTGGTCACATAAGTATAATTCAGCGAGGCACCTAAACCATTGTCCCAACCTTTTTGTAAGGCTAGTTCAACACCAGTGATACTTCCGGTTTCACCATTACGTGTACGAGTGTCCTGAAAGTTTACCGATTGAACCAGGTCAGCTCCTGTTGCATTCCCGACGTTTCCTGCCGGAATAACAATATCTTGCGGGATAGGTAACGTTTGAGATTCCAAGAAATTATCAAAATCTTTGTAAAACGCCGAAACACCAACAAAGGTTATGTCATCAATATACCACTCAAATGAGGCATCGAAATTACTCGACTCAAAGGCTTCCAGTTCGGGGTTGCCACCGCCACTAGTCGGGGCATTAGACCGGCCACCGAAAACATTACTCACTCCCAATGAAGTCAAGGTTGGTCTGGTTACGGTTTCTGAATAGGCGAGACGAATTACCTTATCGTCGGCTACGTCAAATTTAATGTTTGCTGAAGGCAAGAAATTTGTATACGAATTGTCTATCGCCACTAAAGTCGGTGGGCCAAACGAAAACTCTAATTGAGTGTCACCTGGCGACTCGGAAATTTGCAAAACAGGCTGATCGACACCTAAAGAAGTGGTCTCAGTGCGAGCAACTCTAAAGCCGATATTACCGGACCACGGTACACCACCGGCAAATTCGCCACCCCATTCAGTGTTAACAAAAAACGACGTTACTTCTTCATTTACCGCAAAGCTACCTGCGGTGTTCAAGTCCGGCTCAAAGAAACCAAAAATTGAACCACCCGCTGCATCACGTCGAGCGCGCAACTCATCAGCCGATATACTACCAGTTCGAGCGGGATCATCGAGATTTACGTCTGCATTAAGTTGTGCAAAAGCGTCCTCAAACGTCGCGGTTAAGAAATTGGTTGGAATATTACCAGCCCCATTTACACCACTTAGAAAGCCGCCTAAATTAGCTTGTGCCAAAATAGCGTCATCAAAATCTACCGTATACCCGCAAAACGCGCAAAAGACACCTGCACCCTGCGTCGCTGAAAAGTTGTCAAATAGATCGCGAGACTTAGTTCGGTCGCTTAGAGCTGCGCCAAATGACACTCGCGAAAGAGATCCGCTGTCAATGTCCCAATCGGCCCCAATTTTCACCTCATCGATATCATCTTCGACCTCTTGCCGATTTACGTTAACGAAGTGAAGTCGCTGTATCGACGTATCTTGAGCACCAACGATATTCGTAATCGAAGTAATATCACCGCCATTTTGTAGCGAAATCAATGGAGATTGCGGCGCGAGTGCACCTAATACAACGAATGGATTGGTTTGATCTCGAGTCGCTGCTGATGTGGATAGATCCAAGTTAACCGAGAGATTGTCGTTAAGCTGGTAAGCAAAATTAACACCAAATAAATAGCTTTCAGCTTCTCGCTCATTGGACGTCAAGACGTTGTCGTTCTGCGACAAGCCCCCATTCACGGCAGCAACCGCAGGGTTATTGGCTAAGAAGTCGATTCCTGGTCGATTGAATTCTACAACAGTACCGTTTTCATCAATGATTGGATTAATAAAGAGCGGCGAAAAGAATCCTGAGAATTGTGTATCAAACGAGCTGATGTCGAAAGTTGAATAAAGGGCGTCAACTGTTATTTCAAAATTGTCGTTTGGTTGAAACTGCAATCCACCATTCAATGTCAAACGCTCACGCTCTTGAATATCGCGGCTCACTATCGCTTGCTGTTGCACGCGTGTGCCTTCCGGTAAAGAGCTGATAGACGATGCGGGCAAACCAACCGAACTCGCCGGTGCGAAGATTGCACCAGCACCACCAAATAAGTTAAAACCACCGGTTAACACTCTATCTACCTGCAGCGAACGGTCGGAATAAGATACTCCACCCACAACACCGAAGTTTCCATCTTCGTTAACCCACGAACCAACACCTGACACCTCTGGGCTAAAGTCTCCGCCAAGGTCTTGGTAAATTCCCGCGGCTGAAAAATTAAAACTACTTCCGGGCCCTTTAGATAATGGTCGCGCTGTTACAATATTAACGGTCGCGCCGATGCCGCCGGATTGCAAATTCGATACCGAGCTCTTAAACACTTCAGCACGCTCGATAATATCTGAGGATAAGACATCAAATGAGAACTCACGACCATCATTATCAGTCGCTAAAGTACGGCCGTTCAATAACACGGTGTTGAATTCTGGGCCCAGTCCTCGAACCGTAATAAATTGACCTTCGCCGCCAGTCCGGTCAATAGCAACACCAGTAATGCGTTGTAATGATTCTGCGACGTTTGCGTCGGGGAACTTACCTACATCCTCCGCAGAGATCGCATCGACAACCTGTGTCGAATTTCGTTTAACATCAAGTGACCGTTTTAGACTACTACGAATACCCGTTACGACAACTTCTTCTAATTCTTGTGCGTACGATGTCTGTGGAACTCCAATAGTTGCGATCACACTCGCTGCAACTAATTTGAGCGCTAGTGTATTTCTCATAATTCCTCCTTCAAAGAATCTTTTAGTTATATCTGTGCATACCGGCTACGGTTCGCTTTTGGTAAAGCACAACTAGTTCAAAGCGGTATCTATCGCTACTCTAAAGTTAGCGTTCATCAAAGATTTGGCTCTAACCATAAATACTATAAATATTATAATTAAAGAATGGTATGGCGTTTTTGGGACAATATGTGTTTTTTGGCATATTTATAGAGCTATCTACCTCGACTGCTCGATGGAAGTTCTAACGGTCTATATTCTCGATATACGTGCAGCTTTGACAAATCCGACTTGCTCAATGACTCACATCCTTGCTACGGTGCTTATAGTCTACGCAAACTATATCGATTTGAACCACAAGAGCTAGAACAAATGCGCCACTTTGTACATTCGCTATTTCTTTTTATTATTTTACTCCTACCTCCATTGGTCTTCGCCGGTTCGGTCAAGCAACTCGACATCGACGAGTTAATCGAACAGTCCGAATTAATCTTTCAAGGTCAAGTTATTAAACAAAGTGCACGTTGGAATTCGACTAAAACGGATATCCTAACTGATATCACATTTCGAGTAGACGACGTCATTGTAGGGACCTATGCCAACGACGAGCTAACCTTAAGCTTTGTTGGAGGAACAGTCGATCAAATGTCGGTCACTATCGAAGGTTCGGAAATGCCCGCTCTAAACGAGTCCGGTGTGTACTTTGTGAGTTCCACCACTCAACTATTGGTGAACCCCATTGTTGGATGGGCACAAGGGCATTTTTTGACCAAAAAAGACGAAACAGGCACGCCGAGAATGATGACTCAAGATAAGGCTCCCATTTCTGGGCTTAATATGAGCCAGCCAAAGACTAAATTCATCAGCGATGGAGTTGCCACTGGAGTAACTCAAATCAATTCTGACTCATTTTCTGAGGCCATGACGCTCAACAACTTCAAATCGCTGCTACGAGCTCAAGCCGGAAACCAGTGACAGCAATTAACAATATGGCAAATCTAAAACATCGCATACTGAGCTTTGCCTTTCTTGTTTCTTTCTGGCTGCTTAGCAGTTCAGCCGCAATCGCGGCAACCTTTACCGGAACTACTTGGCAAGATGGCGAAGCTACCTTCAATGTTGATTTCTCAGTCCTTGACCCAACGTTAGTCACCACCGGCACGCCTGATTTCGATGCAGCATTCATCGAAGCCGCGAATCTTTGGAACAATAATTCTAGCTTTCGCTTGAATATTGACACCAGCTCCGCGGTGGACCCTTGTGCTCAAGATTCGAACTCTCAACTAAATGGCGTAAGATTCTCAAACACATCTTGCGGCATTGCATTTCAAAGCGGCACCTTAGCCGTTGCACGTACGTTTTCTTCAAACGGCATTGTCGCCAGGTCAGGTGTTATTTTTAATACGGCGTTTACTTGGGATGTCTACAATGGGAACCTAAGATCAAGTTCCGACTTTCGTCGTGTGGCCGTACACGAATTAGGTCACGTCATCGGCTTAGATCATGTCACAGGTGTGCCTGCGATTATGCAACCTTTCGTCAGCAGTGGAATTGAAACACCACAAGCGGATGATATCGGTGGGGTGGCAACCCTGTACGACTCAGATAATGACGGAATCGGTTTATTCGAAGATAACTGCCCAGATGACGCAAATGCAGATCAAACCAATACAGATAGCCCGGCTGACAACTTAGGCGACGCTTGCGATCCGGACATTGACGATGACGGTATATTTAACAGCATCGGTGTTGACCAGCAGCTTTCCTTGAACAGCGCGTCGAATTCCTTTTTCACTTTTGGCGACGGTACAGGTGCACCTTTTACCAGTCGCTTTGCCCAAACTTTTACTAGCAACGTTGCTGGAACTATTGATGAGATCAGGCTGCCGATCACGTGCTTTTCTGGTAACCTCGAAATACAATTACTAAAGCTAACCACTAGTACACCGCAAAACTCAGACACCGTTGTCGATTCGATCGTTCTGGCGTCCGGACTGAGTGCGTCGCCAAGTGCCTTCGCAACGCTGACCTTAGGTAACTTTGACGCTAATACCGGCATCACTATTGGCGCGCACACTACCAGCATTGGCGAAGAATTAGCCATTGTGGCGCGATCGAGTGGCCAATGTGGATGGTTTAATCTCGGCACCAACCCTGCCCCAGCCGCATACACACGAGGCGCCGCGTTTGCATCGTTCAACAACGGTTCATGGAGCGCGTTTAATGGTAATAGCAATTTTGATTTTCCATTCGCAACGGTTGTCCGACCGATCACACCAGATAACTGCCCTCTCGACCCTAACTCCAATCAACAAGATTCTGATAATGATGGCGTTGGCGACGTCTGCGAACCGCCTAGCGACGCCGATAACGATACGATTGTCGACTCTTTAGATAATTGCCCGGCAATTGCCAATACCGATCAGGCCGATTTGAACAATGATGGCGAAGGCGATGCCTGTGATTTGGATGACGATGGCGACACGATTAACGACAATGTCGACAATTGCCCGGTCAACGCCAACACAAACCAAAACGACTTAAACAATGATGGCGAAGGAGATGTCTGCGATCTAGATGACGATGGCGACACTATTAATGACAATCTCGACAACTGCCCAATCAACGCCAACACAAACCAAGCCGACTTAAACAATGACGGCGAAGGTGACGTCTGCGATTTGGACGATGATGGCGACACGATTAACGACAATGTCGATAATTGTCCAATTGATGCCAACACAAATCAAGACGACTTAAATAATGATGGCGAAGGCGATGTCTGCGATCTAGATGACGATGGCGATACTATTAATGACAATGTCGATAATTGCCCGATCAACGCCAATACAAACCAAGCCGACCTAAACAATGACGG
>CAYQVT010000191.1:0-7298 GCA_964420885.1 uncultured Gammaproteobacteria bacterium | reverse complement strand
TTTTATACAATACCATGTCTCCATTCGGAGAAAAACTAGGACTTTCATCAAATTTTGCATTGGTTAGCATGGTCATTCGACTGCTTTGCTTGTCCATTATCGCGATTCGGCCGCCATCGTGAACCATTACGATTTGATTGCCGCTGGGATCATAGGAAGCATTAGCGCTCTCAGAGCCCTCAAATGTCATTCGAGAAACTGACTTATCACGCATATTGTAACTGTAAATCTGTGGTTTGCCAGTTCTGCTTGAGGTAAACAAAAAACTATTGCCGTCTGTTGACCAAGCTGGCTCAGTGTCAATTGCATAGTGCACATTGATTCGCTCATGTTTACCCGTTAATACATCGTAGATGAAAACGTCTGGGCTGCCGTGCTGTGAACTGGAGTACGCGAGTTTGGATCCGTCGGGTGACCATGCGGGAGCGGAATTTACCCCTTTAAATTCGGCCACGGTTTCATCGTCGAGCGTTCTCAAATCGATTTTCTTAATAATCGTGCCATCTGGGCTGAAACCAACAAAGGCGAGTGTTTTACTGTCTGGTGACCAATCCGGGGACAGTATTGGGTTCCAAGATGCGTATATTTCTCGCGCGCCATAGCCATCCCAGTCCGAAACCATTAAACGATAGCGAAAACGTTGATATTCTATCTCTGAGCGCTTCACGAAAGCCATTTTTGACTGAAACGCGCCTGGTTTGCCGGCGAACGCCTCATACACATTATCGCTAACGACGTGCGCGGCGGTTCTCAAGTCGTCCTTAGACAAACCACTGATGCGCTTACCTTTGCCAATTTGCTGCTGTCGACCGACGTCGTAAATACGGAATTGCACTTCGTATTTAGACGACCCTAGGTTCCAGATTTCACCAATAACCAGTATTTCAGCATTAATAAAACGCCAATCTTTAAAGCGTACTTCTTCATCTTTGGATGGCATGCTTAAAAAGTCTTTAACCGGAATCGACTCAAATTTACCCGATGCATCCAAGTCAAACGCCACCACTTCGTGAATTTGGTGTTCTATCCGACTGCCGTCAAGCACTTTAAAGGGCACAATTGCAACAGGTTTTCCGCGCACTACTCCGCCATCAATGGTTCCTCGGAGCTTACCTTGTTGGGCCGAAACCGTTTGAAATGCCAACAATAAAATTAGTGTCGAAATGCATTTAAACAAAACTGTTTTTCTGATGATCATGTTTATCTTCTGGCTCTCGGGTGTAAAACTTCAAATTCAAAATTTAACAGACGATTAACGGCGTCTGGATATTGGTTTCGATCCGGCATATCAAATGGGCTCGCAGCAAAGATAGCACTTTCAACCGACTGATCATACTGAGCCAAACCACTGGATTTTATCGTACGCACTGATCTGACTTCGCCAGATGGAGATAGTGTAATATCAACGACACTTTTTCTCCATGTTTCAAAGCTCGGATCTACGGTGCGTTTTTGCTCTATTTTGCGCCCAATGCCTTCAAAAAACGTACTTACTAGCGTCGCAGTTCGCTCTTTCGCACGACGTTCAGCCTCTTGCTGTTGTCGTAACGCGCGCTCATTGGCAATTCTTTGTTTCTCAGCTTCTTCTTCAGCTAATAGCTTATTAAGACGCTGCCGTTCTCTTAGGTTAGCATCTTCTTCCTCAAGCTGTTTCTGTAAATCCGCAATTCGCTTTTTCTCCGCAGCCGCTTTTTCTCTGGCAATGCGTTGTTCTCGGTCTCGTTTGCGCTTTTCTTCTTGTCGTCGCTTTTCTTCTTGTTCTTTCTTGAGCGCAATTGCGATGCGCTCCTTCTCTAACTCGGTGGCTATTTGTTTCTCTAACTCCTGTTGGACTTTGAGGTCTTCAACCCTCTTTTTCTCTTCATCTGCCTGTTGTTTAATCTTATTCAGTTCATCGAGTTCGCGCTGTTTTTCCTCGCGCTTCTTGCGCTCACGCTCGAGTTCCGCTTGTTTTAGCTTTTCTTGTTGATCTTTGATTTGCGACTCGTCAATAACACTGGCTTTAACTGTGTCGATTTTATCCGCGGCAAAAGATTCAACCAGTTCAGCTGGGTCGTCACTAACATAGTTAAACAACAAGGCACCGATCAACAGCAGGTGCACTGCACCTGCTGCGATGTAAGCCATCATCCGGTTTTTAACACCGGCTTCTCTTCTATCACTCATTCTTAATTGTCTACTCAGGACTCGTTGTCGCGTCGCGAGGCAAGGGGTCGGTCACCAAACTCACGGTTTCGACACCGGCGGTTTTCAATATGACCATCGCATTGAGCACATCATCGTAAAGGGCGCTTTTATCACCCCTAACCAAAAAATCTGTAGCCGGCTTTTCTCTATAGAGAGCCGCCGCATAGGTGAGGACTTGTTGTTGAGTTTTTTCTAGGTCATCAATGTACATTTGGCCATCTGCGTCGACCGTCAAAATAAAGGGCTCAGGCGACTCTGGATTATAATCGACCGGGTTAGCGGTGGTTTGTGGCAAGTCAATTTTCACACCTTCGGTCAACAACGGCGCTGTAACCATGAAAATAATTAACAAAACTAACATCACGTCAATGTAGGGCACCACATTGATTTCAGCGATGGGCTTGCGCTTACGATCACGATACTTGCTCATGTCTTATTTCCCCAATAGCTCATTCAGAAAACCGATTAGCGCTCTTCAATGGTCAATTGACGATTCACGATACTGACAAACTCTTCCATGAAAATCTCGTATTGACCCACTAATTTCTCAACATGATAAGAAAATCGGTTGTAAGCAATTACCGCTGGTATGGCCGCGAACAAGCCCATGGCGGTTGCAATTAGCGCTTCGGCAATACCTGGAGCGACACTGGCTACGGTGGCTTGTTGCGTCGATAAGCCTAAGGCTCTAAACGAGTTCATGATCCCCCAGACGGTACCAAATAGTCCGACATACGGTGAGGTCGACCCTACCGTAGCAAGAAATGGAATTTGAGATTCCAAATGGTCGATCTCGCGCCCTAATTCAACCCGCATTGCCCGCTGAACAGCGTCAAGCAAATCGTTATTATTAGCGTAACCTCGTTCACTCAGGCGCTCGTATTCACGGTAGCCCGCTACGAAAATCTCACTCATGCCTGAGGCTTTAATTTTTTCAGAACCCCATTTATTGTAGAGCGATTCCATGCTGCCACCTGACCAAAATTCGGCTTCGAATTCGGCGGTTAGCTTGCGTTCACTATGCAAGCTTCGGGTTTTAGAAAATATGATTGACCATGAAAACAATGAGGCCAAAAACAACATCAACATGACCAGTTGAACCGTCAAGCTCGCATCGGCCATTAAGGATAAAATTGACATGCTATCGCCGCCATGCGCAGCGGCGGCTTGACCCACATCACTGGCTACCTCGGCGGCTGTATTCAGAGTCTCAGTTTGAAGCTCTTGCTCTACCGCCTGCGCCACTAGACCTTGGTTTACAATTGCCATTCTTGTGTTTACCTATTCGCCGAATCTCTCGACATTATTTCAGAGTTGCCTATGCCCAGACAGTGAATTAAGATCAATATTAAATTACCCATAAAATATTTGATATCGAGAGCCAAAAAAACCAACTAAGCCTGACCCGCCAAGATTTTACGCAGTGTTTCTGGCATGGCGGTTAATTTAAACGAACTATGATGTAAAGTCGCTAGTTTTATCGTCGCTTGGCAAATTAGTTGGCTTTGATTATAGATTTTCTGCTCAAGTAGCAACTTAACCTTACCCACTTGCAATGGTTTTGCGGTTACCGTCAGTTCATCAAACAAGCGGGCCGGCAGCTCGAATTTCAATTGCGCTTCTCGAACAACGAAGATAATGCCTGTATTTTGCTGAATATCGGCGATATTGAAGCCCAATGAATCCAACCAATCACACCGGCAACGCTCCATGAAATTTAAATAATTTGAGTGATAGACCACACCACCCGCATCAGTGTCTTCGTAGTAAACGCGAAGTTTCTTTTCAAACATAAACAGCAAACCTCAATCGTCAAACATTTTCGCTTGAGGGCTGATTGCGTTGGGGTCTTGAGGTGCCTTCAGACCAAAGTATGACCAGCTTCGTTTGGTCACAACTCGGCCGCGTGGTGTCCGCATCATAAATCCTTGCTGGATCAAGTAAGGCTCAATTACGTCTTCAATGGTGCCGCGTTCTTCACCAATAGCAGCCGCCAAGCTATCGATGCCAACTGGCCCCCCATCAAATTTTTCCATAATCGCTTTAAGCAGTTGCCGGTCCATCCAATCTAGGCCGTGTGGATCAACTTCCATCATATCGAGCGCCTTCATGGCAATCTCTTCAGTTAATTTACCTGTACCTTTAACCTCGGCATAGTCGCGAACTCTGCGCAACAAGCGATTAGCAATACGTGGTGTTCCACGAGCTCGATTAGCCACCGTTCGGACACCCTGGTCTTCGGTTGGCACGCCCAAAATATCCGATGACCTTTGCACGATTTTGCTTAAGTCGTCAGCATCATAATATTCCAGCCGCTGAACAATGCCAAAACGGTCTCTTAAGGGCGACGTTAATAAGCCGGCTCGTGTGGTTGCGCCGATAAGGGTAAAGGGTGGTAAGGAAAGCTTCACTGTTCTCGCCGCAGGGCCTTCACCAATGACGATATCGAGTTCAAAATCTTCCATTGCAGGATAAAGAATCTCTTCGACCACCGGGCTCAATCGGTGAATTTCGTCGATAAACAAAACGTCGTGAGGTTCAAGATTGGTGAGTACGGCGGCCAAATCACCTGCCCGCTCTAACACTGGGCCAGACGTTTGCCGCATTTTTGTGTTCAGTTCTCGCGCGATAATATTTGACAGAGTGGTCTTACCCAGACCTGGGGGGCCGAACAGCAGCACGTGATCAAGTGATTCATTACGCGAGCGCGCAGCTTGAATAAATATCGACAATTGCTCTTTAAGCTTTGGCTGGCCAACAAAATCTTGCAGATATTCGGGCCGCAGCGCTCTATCGACCACGTCTTCGTCGCCCATTTGAATGTCTGGGTCTATTGGGTTGTTGTCTATCATGATTTAGATTGAGGCCTCTCGGCTGCGCTCGAGGTGACGAACCCTAATAAAGTGCTCACCTAGGACATAAACAAGGTTATCTTGAGTATTAACAAAGCTATCTTCGGTATTAACAAGGTTATATTGGGCATAAAATATGTCATCTCGAGCGCAGCCGAGAGATCTCATAGCCAGCAAAGAACAACCACCCATCATCACAAGACATTTCCTGAAAGCATTCTCAAAGCTTGACGAATCAAGTCTTCGCTAGACAACTCTTTATCCAAACTCTTAACCACCCTGCCAGCATCCGCTGGGCGATAACCCAATGATACCAATGCTTCAATTGCATCATTCAGGGAATTAGTCGCACTACCCGTTTGAGCTCGCGCTTCGAGTGCAACATCGCCAAATTCTTTCTCCAGACGATCCTTCATCTCAACGACCAATCGTTGCGCGGTTTTTTTACCAATACCAGGCACCTTACAGAGTTGGTTGTAGTCTTCATCAGCCATGCATTGTAATAACTCTTGTGCCGAAAGCGTAGAAAGTACCGCGAGTGCAACCTTAGGGCCAACACCATTGACCTTAACAAGACTGCGAAACAATTCGCGTTGCTGGCGGCTTGAAAAGCCAAACAGCAATTGCGCGTCTTCTCTCACCACCATGTGCACATAAATGGCCACTTCTTCGCCCTCAGCAGGCAAATCATAGAAGGTCGTCATTGGCGCTTCTAACTCATAGCCCACGCCGTTGACATCGAGAAGAAGCGAGGGAGCCTGCTTTTCGAGCAATTTACCTTTAAGCCAAGCAATCATAAGCGTTTAAGCCTCACGCACTGCGACATTGATTTGTTGATGATGGGCATGGCAAACCGCAGCTGCCAAAGCATCCGACGCGTCTTCGTTTGGTGTAACGCGCAAGCTGAGTAGAATTCGCATCATATGCTGAACTTGAGATTTATCCGCTCGGCCGCGACCAACCACTGTTTTCTTAATTTCCGTCGCACTGTACTCGATGACGGGCAATTCATTGTTAACTGCTGCTAGCATTGCCGCCCCTCGTGCGTGACCTAACACCAATGCTGACTGGGGGTTTTTGGCAATAAATACTTTTTCAATCGAGACAATGTCAGGGCGTGTTTGCGCGATAATACTTTGCAAGCGCGAGTAAATCGCCTGTAAGCGCGCGGGTAACTCGGCTTTGGGTAATTTCAGTGACTCTGAATAAATATGCTTAAGCGTATTACCCTGGGCTTGGATGACGCCAACACCGGTGATGCGAGACCCAGGATCAATACCCAATATTGTCGTGACTGCTTGAGTGCTCTGAGCGGTGTTTCTAGCGTGTCTCAATTCGTTGGTCTCTTAACAATTAAAAGCGTGTCGGCGAATCGACTTAGGCATACACTGACTCGTCAAAATCTGCGTTAGTATAGACATCGACCACGTCATCAAGATCTTCAAGCGCATCGACAAGGCGCATGACCTTTACGCTGTCATCGGCGTTTAGTTCTATGTCGTTTTCAGCGCGCTTTGTCACCTCGGAAGACTCAACCGCCATACCCGCTCCTTCAAGAGCGGTCATTACCGATAAATAGCTGCTTGATGGGCAATTAATTTCAACGGTCCCGTCGTCATGAGTCACGATGTCTTCCGCCCCAGCGTCTAACACAACCTCCATCACCGCTTCTTCGTCGGCGCCTTCGGCCATAATAATCACTCCTAAGGCATTAAACATATAGGATACCGAACCAGAAGTACCCATATTGCCATTGTATTTACTGAACGCATGTCGCACTTCAGCAACGGTGCGGTTTTTGTTGTCAGAACTGCATTCCACGAGTATCGCGATTCCGCAAGGCGCATAACCTTCGTAACTCATGTCTTCGTAGCTGACACCATCTAGATCTCCGGTGCCGCGCTTTATCGCGCGCTCAACCGTATCTCGGGTCATATTCACGCCCAGCGCCTTATCAACTGCAATACGTAAGGCGGCATTAGAGTCGACATCACCGCCGCCTTCGCGTGCTGCTACGGTGATTTCTCGAATGTGTTTAGTGAAAAGCTTACCGCGTTTGGCATCCTGCGCCGCTTTGCGGTGTTTAATATTTGCCCACTTACTGTGTCCTGCCATGATGTTACCGTTTTGGTGTTGCTTAAACAGTGTATTCTAACATCGGCATTAGTGAGTTCGTAGGCCTAATCCTCGATCTTTTCTTTTCGCAGCATTTTAATCCAGGTGCCTGGTTCGGCTTCGCCTTTGGGGTAGTAGCCGTTA
>CAYQVT010000190.1:0-7348 GCA_964420885.1 uncultured Gammaproteobacteria bacterium | reverse complement strand
AGGCCTGATTGTTCTCGTTCGGCCAACGCCGCTAATATACCGTTTGAGGCATAGAGACCAGTCATAATATCACTTAAGGCAACACCAACTTTTTGTGGTTGCCCTCCGTTTGCAGCAGGTTCACCAGTCACGCTCATTAAGCCGCCCATTGCCTGGATTAAGAAGTCATAACCCAGTCGGTCTTTATACGGCCCGGTCTGACCAAACCCGGTAATCGAACAGTAAATTAGTCGTGGATTAATCTGTTTAAGTGATTGGTAATCTAAGCCGTAACGACTCAGGCCTCCGACCTTAAAATTTTCGATTAATACATCGCATTCACATGCCAACGATTTGATTGTAGCTTGGCCATCGACGGTGCTTAGATCAACACACACCGATTTCTTGCCTCGGTTCGTGCACAAGAAATACGCTGATTCACTGGTATCTCTTCCGTCGCTGGTTTTGAGATAGGGCGGGCCCCAATGACGCGTGTCATCACCACCCTGTGGGTTTTCTATCTTGATAACTTCAGCGCCCATGTCGGCCAATAATTGGCTGGCCCACGGGCCAGCGAGCACTCTTGATAAATCCAATACTCTTAAATGAGAGAGAGCGCTCATTGGATACTCGCAAATAAAACGAGTAAAACAGCTAACGCTGTATTTTTTGCGTTGATGTGATTGTCTATAAGATGCGTTAACATTGGTTTATTCCACAGTAAATTGTCCCACTCTTTTATGATAATCGAAAAGCCAAGTTGTTTGGCTGACTATAAAATTGTTCATACCCAGAAAATCGTTTGGGGTGACATGGACTCAATGAAACACGTCAATAACACTCGGTATTTTTATTATTGTGAAACGGCGCGTATCGAGTTCATGCGGTTGTTGTTTCCTACTTTTGGTAGTGACACTTCCGAGACTATGAAAACCGGCTTGGCTTTGGCTGAAACCAGTTGTCGGTATAAGTTACCAGTGACGTTTCCAGATAATTTGTTAATCGGCACCGCTGTGACTAAAATAGAGGAGAATCAGTTTGGTTTAATCCACTTACTGTACAGTGAAAAAATGGGCTTGGTTGCTGCCGAAGCTCATGCCAGAATGGTGCATTATGATTTTGAAAAAGGCAAACGTTTGCCCTTTGATGACGCTTTAATGACTATATTAGTGGAACATCAGCTTCCACTTCAAAAAAACAACCAGAAAATGGTAGACAGAGTTTACGATGAATAATTTTCTCAAAGTTGGCCTTTCGCTAGGCCTTGCCGTACTCACATTTTCAGCTGTTGCTGATGATCATGCACTCATCAGCGACAAGCAACGTGCACAGGCAAACAGCTTGATCGATGAGGCGTTAGAGAGTGATCTTGCATGGGACATAGTTGAGTCCTTGACCACCGAAATTGGGGCAAGAATGGCCGGTTCAGAGGCTGAGCAGCGTGCCCGAGTTTGGGGTGAAGCCTTAGGTAAGGAGCTGGGGTTTGATCGCGTGACTGTGGAAGAGTTCAGCATGCCCTTTTGGGACCGAGGTGAGTTAACTGTTTCGCTAAGCAAACCCTATCACCAGCATATGTATGGAACGTCGTTAGGAGGTGCAGCAGCGTCAAATGGCATGCTTGAATCTGAAGTGGTTTATTTTCGCTCGATCGACGATCTAAAAAAGATTTCCAAAGGCCAACTTAGAGGAAAGGTTGCATTTGTTGACGGTGATATTCTTGTTAAGAGCCAAACCGGTGCTGGATATGGGCATGCTAATCAACGCAGAAGAATTGGTTGGCAACATGCAGAGAGAGGCGATGCTAGAGCGCTTTTGGTTCGCTCTGTTGGCTCCGATTCACATCGTTTTCCTCACACTGGAATGATGAGTTCTAAGGATGGACGCTGGGCGAGTATCCCTGTTATCGCATTGTCAAATCCCGATGCTGACCAAATGCGTCGCTTACATAAATTGGGCGAGACGCTTAAGGTAAGACTTGCTTCTGGCGCTAAATGGATGGGTGACGTAACGAGTGGCAATGTGATCATGGACCTGGTCGGCAGCGAGCGGCCAGAAGAAATTGTTTTAATTGGTGGCCATTTAGACAGTTGGGATCTCGGCACTGGCGCGGTGGACGACGGCGCGGGTGTTGCCATCACGACCGCTGCGGCCGCCTTAATCGCTAAACTCCCCAAGCGCCCCAAACGAACAATTCGCGTTATTATGTTTGGTGCCGAGGAAGTCGGTTTACTTGGCGCGCGAGCCTACGCCAAAAAGCATGTGGAAGAACTTGTAAATCACGTGTTAGCAACTGAATCAGACTTTGGCGCGAGTACAATCTGGCAGATAAGTTCCAACGTTGGTGAAGAAGCGACCGTGTTAATGGATGAGATTAGCCGAATCCTTTCGCCACTTGGCATTGTACGAGGGAAAAGCGATGCTAAAGGCGGCGGGCCTGACATTATTCCAATAGAGGCGAAAGGGGTGCCAACGTTTAGATTAAACCAGAATGGTCGCGATTATTTTGACTTACACCACACGCCAGACGACACCCTCGACAAAATCAACCCAGATGAGTTAGCGCAAAACGTAGCGGCCTACGCGGCAGCAATATATTTGGCCGCAGATTCAGAAGTGGAGTTTAGAATTAAAAAATAGTGCACACGATTATTGGCCCGTTACCTTCTGTTGGTAGCAAGATGACGGGCCACTGAAATGTTAGCGGTCTCCGAACAAGTCGCCTAAGCCGCCCAATACCGAACCTTCACCTTTGCCGCCAAAACTACCGCCCGCTTGTATTACCCGATTTGCTAAACGAGAAAAGGGTAGGCTCTGCAGGTACACCGTTCCAGGCCCTCTCAGGGTTGCTAAAAATAAGCCTTCACCGCCAAATATCATCGATTTTAGGTTTCCAGCTCGTTCGATGTCGTAGTCAACGCTGCTGGTAAATGCGGCTAAACAACCGGTGTCAACTCTGAGTACTTCTCCGGGTTTAAGTTCTCGTTTAATAACCGTGCCACCGATATGGACAAAGGCTTTGCCATCTCCTCTTAAGCGTTGAAGAATGAAGCCTTCTCCACCAAAGAAACCGGCGCCAAGTTTGCGTTGAAAAGCGATGTCTAGCGACGTGCCATAGGCCGCGCATAAGAACGCGTCTTTTTGACAAATCAACTCCCCACCTACTTGCTTCATATCGATAGGAATGATCTTTCCGGGATATGGGGCTGCGAACGCGACCCTTTTTTTACCACTGCCGCTATTGGTGAAATGAGTCATAAATATTGATTCGCCGGTCAGTACGCGTTTGCCTACATTTAGTAATGCATCCATTACGCCACCGGCAGGTTTTGAGCCGTCACCCATTTTTGTCTCGAAATTAATACCATCTTCCATGTAGTTCATAGCCCCTGCCTCAGCGATCACTGTTTCGGCGGGGTCGAGTTCAACTTCGACAATTTGCATATCGTCGCCAAAAATTTCGTAGTCTACTTCATGGCTTTGCATATTATTATTTTGCATAGTCTGTCTCCTTAATATTGACTTGGTAGTTGATCACAACAATCATTTATCTTATTAAGATGGGGTTGGTCAGTACTAAATCAAGATGTGATTCTAAGGGTATCTAGAAATCAACACGTGTTGCGGTATTTTTCAAACCTTACGCATCTGTATTGATATTATTTGATATTTGCTATACGCAACCACTAGTCCTAATGGATTATTGGTGTTTGCTCATGAAAAAGAGTACTCTAAGTTGATTGAAACGTTAATAAAAGCCTTTTTGCAGGAAGTTCAGGCTTAAGTACGGCGGAGCCAGTAACGTTAAACTAAATCTTTATAAAACCGCTTGTTGTTGAAACGGGGTAGCGTGCAGCGTTAAAGTGGTGAGGCTTCGGGGGAAGTCATTGAATGGGTAATTTGAGTCAGAACTCTGCTGTTAGGGTGATTTGCACGCTAATGGTCGCAGCATGTTGCTGTGCAAGCATCACCTTTGCATCTAGTGCGGCTGAGACCAGTCTGCCTTATTCCATCAAATCGTTTAGTAAGCCAGTGTCGATCGATGTGGCTACTTTTAATATCAGTGGTGACAACCCGCTTGGCAGCGAACAAAGCTATAACATTGTCAATAAATACATTGGAGCCGGTCGAAGTATCGAAGATATTGAAGCGGCTGCCGAGGAATTAGAGCAAGTCTTACATTCTCAAGGGCATAGCTTTTATCGAGTCTCGTTTCCTCCTCAAGAACTCTCTGATGGGTCGGTCGACTTAACCGTAAAGCGCTACAAAGTGGGCAAGGTTCGTGTCAGTGGCAATAAATATTATTCGGAGAAAAACATTACCTCTAGCCTTCCGCAACTGCGATCAGGGAATTCACCAAGCACCCGCGCAATGGCACGCTCGCTTACTATCGCGAATCAAAACCCAGGAAAACGCACCCGTTTGACGCTTGCCAGTAGCGCTCAAGATGGTGAAATTGACGCAACCTTGAGTGTTGTCGATCAAAGCCCATTGGTCACAAGTGTATGGTTAAATAATACGGGTACAGAGGCCTCGGGCGACTTACGAGTTGGCGCAAATGTTACGCATAGAAATTTATTCGGTCTTGATCATGTCGCTGGCTTGACCTTCATCAGCTCTCCTGAAGGCTTTAGCGATGTTCAACAATATTCAGCCAATTATCGTATTCCAGTGTACACGCTCGGCGGTAACTTGGACTTTTTTGCAGTTAAGTCAGAAGTAGATACGGGTACCGTCGCCGATGTTTTTGATGTGGCAGGTCGTGGTGAAGTATTCGGTGCGGGCTACACACAAATTTTTTCCAAACGAGGAGAATACCGTCATCAATTGTCTTTGCAATTTACCGACAAGCTATTTGATAATGATATTAGCTTTCAAGGGCTACAGATCGCCAGTGACGTACGCAGTCGACCACTCGCATTAGCCTATCAAGGCAGTTGGCGTAATGGCAAAGGTTTTGAGCTTAATGGCGGTGTAGTAGCGACGCAAAACCTCAGTGGTGGCAGTGACAATAATGAACTGGCCTATCAAGCTTCACGCATCGGCGCCGTTCGCGACTGGAGTAAAGTTGACTTAAGTTTGAATGTTCAATACACCAATGGTAAATGGCTTTACCTAGCGTCAGTGAATTACAGTGACACAAGCGACCGTTTGATCACTGGCGAACAGTTCGCAGTGGGAGGCAGCAATTCGGTACGTGGGTTAGAAGAACGCGAGCTACGTGGTGACCAAGGAGCCCGGCTGAATATTCAAGCATGGGCGCCACCGATTCGAGAACGCCTGCGAGCAATTGCGTTTATTGATATTGGACGGGTTGAAAACAATGCGTCAATCGAAGGTGAATTTAGCTCGGAGTCTGTTTCATCTGTCGGTTTAATGTTCAATTGGAATCCGAGCAACCGTATCACCGCGTCAGCCAGTTATGGTTACGTCGTAGATGGAATCGATTTTGGTGATCCGGCTCTAACGTCTTCGACCCAAGACGGTGATGGCAAAGTGCATTTCAACCTAAGTTACCGCTTTTAGATGATGAAAAAACATAACACATTGATGTGCGCCGTAAGCTTGAAAACACAGTTGTTGAAAGCGGTATTTTTTAGTTTGTTGTTTTTGCCTTTAATGGTGCTTGCCCAGCAGGAGCCCAGTGGCCGTGTGTTGGTAGCCAAAGGCTTAGTCACCGCGACAGCCAAAGACCAGACAAATCGCACATTGGCCAAATCTGGGCCGGTATTTGAAGGCGATGTCATCAATACTTCGGCAAAGAGCTTTGCGGTAATTCGAATGCTTGATAACACCAAGCTGACGCTTAAACCTAGTACCACCATCGCGATTGGACGATTTGATTTAACCGAAGGCAAAGAAGAAGGCTGTATTAATTTGGTCAAAGGTGGCTTGCGGGCGGTAACTGGCTTAATTGGTAGGCGTAAACCTGAGGCGTTTCAACTTGATACTCCAATTGCGTCGATCGGCATTCGCGGCACCGACTTTATAACTCGCATCTGTGACGGTGACGAGTGTTTAAAAGACGAAGCTCAGTACTTTGGTGAGGACTACAGTCCGGTACCGAGACCCACCTTGGCTGAAAAGCTTAATAAAGAATTGCCAGCGGGTCTTTACAATAGCTGTGAAACTGGCGTGATCGCGGTAAGCCAATGTGCTGGGCAAATCGGTGGTTTCGAACTCGGGAAGTGCCGTATCGGTCAACAACAAGATTGTACTTCGGTTGAATTGAACGCCGGGCAAGCGGGTTACGCAGGCTTCAACGCAGGGGAATTACAAGGCAATGGTGTGTTGCCGTTGGTGCCGCATTTTCTTAAACAAGACCCTCACTTCAAGCTTTCTGAACTGAACGACGAGAGCCTTGAATTAATCGACTTGTTTAATGATCAATCGAGTACTGAAAGTCAGTGCGAAGTTGAGGGCTAACGGTTAATAACGCAGAAAGCACGTAATATAGGCAGCGAATGGGCAAGTTATGCGCGATGTCGATACGCAAAGAAAAATCATCAATTGGTTCGAGAATCAAATTCAGTGGTGTTAATAAAGGGGCAACGTTTTTAAAAAGACGTCTAAGAGATTATGAAAAGAATTTTAACGCATGTTTCGGCACATATACTTGGTATGTCAATCGGGGTTGGTGGTGCTATGGCCAACCCAACGAATGCCACGGTCGTTAACGGCACAGCAACCATTGAACTTGACGGTTCGATATTGCAAATAACCAATAGCCCAGGCGCGATAATCAATTGGCAAGATTTCTCAATTTCTCAAGACGAAATAACACGGTTTATTCAACAATCAGCTAACTCGGCGGTGTTAAACCGAGTAACAGGAGGCAATTTAACCCAAATCTTGGGGTCCTTAGAAAGTAACGGCCAAGTATTTGTGATTAACCCTGCTGGCTTAGTAATCGGTGAAGGCGCGGTCATTGATACGGCTGGCTTTGTAGGTTCGACACTGGACTTATCAGATGAAGCATTTAAAGCCGGGCAAGGAACATTCAGTGGTGACGGTGGTGCGATTGTTAACCGAGGCTTAGTTCATGTTTCTGGTTCGGGAGACATTATTCTGCTTGCTTCCTCAGTCGAGAACAGTGGCATATTGCGTACCGATTCTGGCGATATAGTGCTGGCGGCTGGCCGCTCTATTTCTCTTACCTTTGCCGATTTAGACCATATAACCTTTGAGGTTCAGGCATCGGCTGATGAAGTATTAAACCTCGGCCAGATTATTGCCCGTGGCGGTAACGCAGCATTACACGGCGGACGTATCATTCAACGCGGTGGGGGAGAGCTTGTAGAATCACCTGACGGTCGAATTTTATTGCAAGCGCAAAACAGTTAGCCAGGAAAACTGAGAATGATTTGATTGC
>CAYQVT010000189.1:0-7355 GCA_964420885.1 uncultured Gammaproteobacteria bacterium | reverse complement strand
AGATGTGTTTGCAGTTGTTGAGTGGCCATGTCGGCAGTTCCACCGAGCGTATACCAGTTATTTAACTTAGTGCGTAATTCTCCGTCGCGCCGCACAACGGCCACGGTTGCATCGGAGCCTTCCCATACTTTAAGCAGCACTTCATTCTTTTCGGCTGCGTCGACTTTAACGATCGGAAGCTTTCCTGCGTCAAACACGGTAACCAATAATAAGAGCACAACCGTCGGCACCAGTTTACTTACAGCACTAGGTTTTGAATTATCCACCAGCAACCAAAACGCGGCCACTACATAGATCATTGCAATAGCCTTTAGACTAGACCACAAGCCGATCCAGCTAAGCAACATAAAACCAGCCGCCAGCGAACCTAATATCGCCCCAAAGGTGTTAACCGTAACCAAGCGGCCTACGGTTTCACCCGGGCCGAAACGAGCTTCCTCAGCAAGCTTGAATAAGTACGGTAACAAAATTCCGATCAATGAAGTGGGAATACCAATAACAACGATGACGATAGAAAATACTTTTATCAAATAGGCGAAAAAACCCTCGTCACCTCCGATGTACGAGCCCCCATTTGTTAAGTAGTAGAAGAGAATTGGCGATGTTGCTACCAATAACGCCGTCAAGGAAAGTAAGCTTGGCAAAAACCATTGCGCAAGCCCTTGCCGACCGGCCAGCTGGCGTGCGAGGGCTCCGCCAATCGCCAAAGCAATCAAAAATACAGATAGAATTACCGAGTAGGTATAAATTGAGTTGTGCAGCACTTGAGCAAACATTCGAATCCAAAGTACCTGAAGCGCGAGAGACGCAAACCCTGAGATCCACGCAAGGGCCGTGACGATTTGCGGCGAAGTCGGGTCAGTGTTTTCGCGCAACGTAGATGACCCCTGCTCAACGATACTTGCAACTTCGTTGGCGGTCTTATTCCGCCCCAAGACGACTGCGATGGTTCCCACCAACAGCGTAACCGACATAGAGAGCACATATGACGCATCTATTCCCAAAGTTTGGGGCAAATAAAACCCAGCTGCAATAGCGCCGCTTGCAGCACCTAAGGTATTTATCGCATAGAGCAATGACGCTCGTTTGCCCAAACTATTAGGGTTTCTGACGAAATATTGAGTCATCACTGGAAAAGTGCCGCCCATGAAGAATGCCGCAGGAAAAAGCAGTATCAGTGCTAGCGCGAACTTCGCCGCCGTAAAGACCATAGGTAGGTATTCAAACATGTTGAACAGAACAGGGTAAATCGCGTCGTAGGCGAGGTAGATGACGAAATAGATAAGTGCGCTCAATGTCACGCACAGTTCCAGAATACCGTACGTCATTAATGGGCGGGTGAGTTGAGATGCACGCCGTCCCCAATACGCATTTCCAGCGGCAACTCCGGTGAAAAACGCGGTTAATGTCGCGGCCGCCGCTTGAGCGCTATTTCCGAACAATAAAGAAAGTTCTTTCATCCACAGCACTTGAAAAATCAAAGCCGCTAATCCAGAAAGAAAAAACAGCAAAAAAATACTGAGCACGGGAAGTGCTTTAAGTTCGCTTCTCAATTTTAAACCTATTCGGGAATGATGACGAATCGTGTCAAGACCTAACACTGGCATTCGAAATTTCTAATGTGATTTACTGAAACGGCGCCTGCACCAAAATCGCAGCTCACTTCATACTATGTTACAATATAACACGTCTTATTCATTCCTGAGTAACGCAGTCTTTCAATTCCCAGGGCCGAATATGCCGCGTTATCAAACAAGAATGAACAGAGCACGACGACCAATTCATTGCGTAAAAAGGTGAATGACTCCCTAATGTGTTTCAGTTCTGGTGGTATTATAACTCTATTGATAAATCGCCCTTAATTGGGCCTATAGATGAGTACCTAATAATTGACCTACGAGCACATATCAATAAACACCCTAGTGAACATCACGTCACCTTAGTGTCACATAATTAGTGCAAAATGATACGTTAGCTCGGGCAATTGGAATTTAATTGCGATTATAAAGTCTATTTTCGCGTCTAGTATTTAAACCTTGCCGCTTTTTGCCCTGTGCCTGCTTGCTGGAGACATCCTTATCAGCCACAATTGGCAAACGAGTTAAAACTCCTGTTAATATATTCAATCGTCTAACCGTAGTAATTGATCAACCGATGATCACGATACCTTTTTATAGAAATTTTGGCCGAACATCGCTAGCGAGTCCCATTGGGATATCGTCATTAGCCCTTGCTCGACTGCCCATGTTAGCGTTGCTTGGTGCATTAATGCTCAGCGCGTGCGGTAAATCCGAGCCGAGTTCGGAGCAAATTCAAAGTTACGTTGAAAACTATCAAATAGTTCATGGCCTTAAAGTGGGTTCCATGACCTACGACGTTAAACCTCAAGCTGACAAGCAAGCGGGCACCATACAAGTCTCGGGAAAACTAGAGCTGGTCGAACCACTGTACGTTGAAGACGAAGGGAATAGAATATTTCGAAAGAACGTAGCTGAAGCATTGCGTCGAAATGGTTTTTCAGAGCAGGAAATTAATCACACTATTTACAATCGTGTTGTTCAAGCGTCGACTCGAGTACCAGGCGACGAGATTGAGTATTATACGTTTTTGAAAATCGAACATAAGCCAGGTTTCGAAATCAATTTTTCGGCTAACTTAAAATATAGAGTCGGGGGTGATGGCTATATTTTAGAAGGAACTGTGAGACACCCTCAATTACTTGGGTCTCGAGTGGAAAATTTTTCTAATCCTGCGCTGGATGACGATGGTTTAGTACAAAAAACAGTCGAAAATGTATTGGCTGAACAGGCGCGATATAGAGAGTTAATGAAACAAAACAGAGCCTTGCTGACAAAGCTCTGGGACAATGATTATGGAATGCTTATTTGGAACCGCAAGACTCCTTATTTGGGCAATGAAAATCTTTCAATTGAGGAACAAATTCAGCTTACTGAGTTTAGAAAGTGGCGCGCGGTGTATCACTTCACAAACATAAAGCCTGTACAATATAGAACGCCTCACGCGTCAAATTTTTTCGAACTGGGTGCTTATACTACTGATGGGATAGCGACGTGTTTGCGCCAAACAGGGTTTACTGAACAATTAATCTTTTTAAAATCAAAGTTCAACCAATACTGTGAATTTGGGAAACAGTATCCGGTGCGAATTAATCTAAGCTCTACCTTGGACGATACGAACAACTTTGTGGCCAAGGTCACGTTTGAAATCAATGGCGTTAGTTCTGGAGAACTTTCGTATAAGTCTACTGAATTCAGCCTAGAGCGCAATGAATTGGGGCGCTATAGCGACAAACAACGTTTGAGCATGTTAGAACAACCGTTCGACATCAATCATCATAGCCGCCCCATTTTTACGGCCATTGATACCAGCTTAAGGGAACAACTGTATTTAAAGTATACTGGCGCTTCAGATTATATCGCCGCTGGACTATTTGACCAAAGCGAAGTGGGTGTCACCGTTAACGCCGATGGCGAATCTCTCCTTGCAGAAACGACTGTTATTCCAAGCGCAGCGAACACAGGACCTGGGCCCAAGGTGTTGCTATCAAACGGTACATTAGGAAGCAATGTTGACCGTGTGCAAGACGCTAAAGCTCAAGCCGAAACCGAACTGGTTAAAGCCATTCAAACAGAACTCAAACGATTAGGGATTTATGAATCCCGTATTGATGGCATCGCAGGTGCTTACACTTACTGGAGCATGACCCAAGTTCGGCAGCAATTAGGTAAAAATAACGTTAAAAGATTGTCAGTAGAATTTTTGACCTTATTGCGCAATACACCCGACGGTTCGGTCGAACCTCCAACTGAGCCGTATCGCCCGCCCACCAGCATTGCGGATAATTCTTCTGGGACGTCAGTAGACGCAAATGAAGAGTTTGAAGAAATAACCATAGAACCACGACAGGAAACGCAGAAAAATAAGGGAACAGGTACATTGGCTGGCAATGCCTTGCGCTGGTTTGGAAAACAATTTGCTCCTAAGAAAAAAGAAGAATCGGTTGAAGAGGAGGAGTAACTATGTTTTCAATTTCTCGGCACACCGCGACCGTTGATCACAGGCATTCTGTATTAAGCCTTTCTTGGCACTAATGGGCTTGTTTAATGCGTAACTATGCAATTATTTTACTGGTGCTCGCGGTAATAGGGTTGACGCTCACTGTTCAGTTTTTTACTCAGGACAACAAATTAGATCAAACGGTTTACTTACGCACCACCGAATCGATACGAAATTTACAAACCTTAGACGAAAATCTAAGATTGCTGCTCAATCAATCACGTTTTAATAGCCGTTTCGATCACCACCAATTACGCGATACTAATTTCGAATTAAGCCGAGAATTTGACACTTTACGTTTTGAAGCCTTATTTGAGGAAATCGAAAGCAGTGCTCAATTACGCGAAACGGTCACCGCGTTTGAAACGGCCTTTAATACTCGTTACGAATTACTTGAGCAATACATATCCGCCAACACTCAGATTACTGAGAGTTTATTAGTGGTTAATCGCACCTCTCGAGTACTGCAAAAAAACCAACAAATAAAACAGCAACACGATTTATTCAGCTCCATCGCCACGATTCAATCGGACTTATTCGACCTAACCTTAGGCAATGGTTTAGAAGGTGATCTCGAACTGGTAAACCCTGAGTTTCAGGCACCTCTTACCATCTCTGAGCAGATGCTTGAGCATCAGGAAGCGGTTGCTAAAATAAGCGAGCAGTACTCAATTGCAGATGGCCTGTTTCAACAATTGTTTGCGATTGGCACTAATCGACTATTGAATCAAATAGAGACCGACTACGCCGACTATCATAATGACGCCATCGAAAGCTCTAACTTACTGCGCAATGGCTTGTCAGCTTATGGAGTGACCCTACTGTTGGCGCTGATATTTTTTGCTTATAAAATATGGCGTAGTTACGCGTTTTTAGAACAACAAGTTGTGGACCGAACTAAGGAAATCAAAGCGGCGTACGAAGAACTACAGGAATCTCGAGAACAGTTAATTCAGAACGAAAAAATGGCCTCCCTAGGGCAAATGGTCGCTGGTGTGGCGCATGAAATTAACACTCCGCTCGGCTACGTCACTAGCAACTCAAACTTGTTAAAATTGAATCTAACCGATCTGAATGAGCTGATTGAACGACTAAGCAAACAAATAACGGGCAAACAGACTACGACAGAAACGTCAAACATCACTTCAGATTCAATAGAAGAAGACAAAGAAGAGGCAAACGAACTCATAGAGGAAAGCGTGCAATTGCTTGACGATGGTATTTTTGGGCTTAAAGAAATATCAACATTGGTTAAAAGTTTAAAAGACTTTGCTCGATTAGATCGTCAAGCAACCGAGAATATTGATATACATAACTGTTTAGAAAGCTCGCTGACTATTGCCAGCAATGCCATTAAGGAATACGATGTAAGCGTTGTTAGAGAATTTTCTGAATTACCGACAATAGAATGCTTGCCATCTAAGCTGAATCAGTTGTTCCTTAATATTATTACCAATGCGTGCCAAGCGATGGACCAACGAAAAGGCACTCTGACAGTAAAAACCACAACTGAAGCATCCAATATTCGTATCGACTTTACCGATCAAGGTGTCGGTATGGATGAAGAAACCAAGCAAAAAATGTTCGACCCGTTCTTTACCACCAAAGATGTTGGTCAGGGAACAGGTATGGGAATGGCCATCGCATTCAAAATTATCGAAGCGCACGATGGTCGAATAGAGGTTGAATCAGTGCTTGATAAAGGCACTACATTAACTATTCTATTGCCGGTTAGCGGCACTTAAACTATTCAATGCAATTAAAACTAGGGTATTTTCTAGGAGATCGATGAAAACGGGGGCGCGCAATGGATAAATCAAAAGCAAAACATACAATTCTTTTTGTGGACGATGAGCTAAGGATTACGTGCTCGTTAAAAGCACTCTTTAGACGTAAATATAAGGTGTTTGTCGCCAATAGCGGTAAAGAAGCATTGTCGATACTAGCTCAACAGCCCATTGACGTTTTGGTCAGCGACCAACGTATGCCGGAAATGCTGGGAAGTGAATTACTCTCTACGGTCAGCCGAAAATACCCCCAAACCATGCGCATATTATTGACCGGTTTTATGGATCGTCAAGCGATAGTCGACTCGATTAACGATGGTGAGGTATACCGTTTTATTAATAAGCCATGGGAAAACGAGGAGATAGAAGAGATCATAGCCGAAGCCGCTTTGGCATCTGAGTCGTCTGTAGATACCATGATCGAGAGTGGAGGCAGTAACGACGTATACACCACAACCAAAGACAAAGCCATTATAATTCTTGAACAAAATCAAAACGTTCGTAATCAAATTCGCAAGCTGTGTAGTCGAAATGACATTATGATTTACAGCGTTCAAAACGTGGAACAAATCATTTCGACGGCTACTTCTAGATTTAATATTGGGGTCGCAATGATCGAGCTTTCGGGCCAAAAGTCAAAACAGATAATTCAATCAATCAATTTGTTAAAACAGGCGCGCCCCGAACTCGTCACCATTGCATTGACTGAAGACTACGACGCCCACATGGCGGTGGAGCTTATTAATCAGGGGCAAGTGTTTAGGTATTTAGCCAAACCTATCGATGCAGATGGCCTGCACCAAGCAATCGAATCGGCTTTTCGCCGCCACTTGTATCTCAAAGAAAACACGGCACTGCACCGGCGATATAAAGTCACTAAACCTAAGGATATAATCGTTTCCAGCCTCAGAGGGCTGTTTGGGCGTTTACTAAGCGCTGACTTAAGGTAAACCTATAGACCACTGGGAAACCAACTTGCACAATCTTACGCATCCAAAGTGCTTTATACCCAAAACCATCGCCAACAACACAATAGCTAAGTCTCCTGTCAAACATTAAGGTGTCACCACGTTGAATGTCGCCGAAGGTGAATCTAATGACCCGAAGAAGTCACTAACCGCGCCGCGATCGCCGTCAAGGTCTAATTCTCCGGTCAGCATAAGCCTCAGAGCACCACGTCGGCCCAATATCAACTGGTCGAACATCGCGCGACTGATAGTGAACGTTGCCGCTGCTTGATCGGAATGCTAACCTAATCTCGGAAATACATTTGTCTCGCCAATTTCTAGCAATACTTTTTCTTGTGTATCAGTAAATTCGAAATTGATCGAATACGGTTCTCGATCCAGCGATTCAGGAACGTAGCGCACTGCGATGGCGTCAAACAGTTCCACCGTCGGTATTGCCGCAATCAGATCTTGATTTCGACGATCCTATAAATAGTCGGCCCTGAAGAACGCATATCTCATTGATTTTAATGAATTAAGTTCG
>CAYQVT010000188.1:0-7399 GCA_964420885.1 uncultured Gammaproteobacteria bacterium | reverse complement strand
CGGGTATCGAAAGCCCGGACGATTGCGCCCATGCTCTTGGCGGCGCCGATCGCTGCCAATCCAGCAACACCGGCACCGATAACCATTACTTTTGCGGGTGGCACCTTACCTGCGGCTGTTACTTGCCCCGTAAAGAAACGCCCAAATTGATTTGCGGCTTCGACAATTGCTCGATAACCACCTATGTTAGCCATTGAGCTTAAGGCGTCCATCTTCTGAGAGCGCGAGAGACGCGGTACACAGTCCATCGCGATTACATTGATTTTTGCATCTGCCAGTTTAGCCATAAACTCTTCGTTTTGCGCTGGCCAGAAAAAGCTGATCAAAGTAGTACCTGCAGCGACATTAGCTGACTCTGCTTCGGTAACACCACGCACCTTCATGATTATGTCGGTGTCGGTCCAAATTTTATCGGCTTTAACCACCTCAACACCGGCTTCTTTATAGTCAGCATCGCTGAACTCAGCCAACTTTCCAGCGCCGGTTTGAATGCGTAAGATGTGCCCGAGTTTTTGAATATGCTTGGCCGATTCGGGTGTAAGCGCAACGCGTTTTTCACCTTTAAACGACTCCTTGGGGATACTGATAATCATGTTGAGAGAGCTCCAGTTGTTTTACATAGATTACATTTAACGGCCGATTTTAGACGATTGTAAACGAGGTGTCTTATCTAACTGCACAATTTTATACGAGCAGCCATCCTCTAGGCTAGACTGTAACGCATCGGAAACGCTATATGGCAGCTATTTTTTAAGTGAATAGGCATCTTCACCTGGGTATTTGACCTTACAAATGAGCGACTTATCACTCTATAATGGATTTATGACCGAAATATTTTCTAACTTTGCAGACAACGTTAGCCGCTTAGATTTCTTCATTATTGCGGCAAGTTTAATACTTTCTATCGCGGCGGCGCCAATTTGCCGTTGGTTAAATGATGACGATGGTCTTAATACTCGCATCAGCATGATGCGGGTATTAAACGCGCTAATCATAATCGGTGTCCTTGCTGATATCGTGTTGCGCAACACCGGCCTATTAAGCGGCCTCACCTATTCTCTAATAGTGATCTATTTTGCCGTCGTCGGCACTCAGTTCATTAATTTCTTTGTTCGCCAACGCTTTGGCAAGGTGCGTAACGCAAAAAATAAACGACAGATTTCCGACACCTATTCAAGTAGAGGCTTGAGCCTCTTCGTCTCAGCGGTAATTTCGGTGGTTGCGATCGTTAGCTGCCTAAGGATTCTCGGGCTTAATTCTTTATTAGAGGCTGGTGGTGCCATTGGCATTATCGGGCTGTTTTTAGCGATGACCCAAGCCTCTTGGGCACCTGATATTATTAGCGGTTTAATTATTCTCAATAGCCGAATGGCCGAAGAAGGCGATGTGGTCCAGTTTAATATGGATGGCTGCACGATCGTTGCCAGCATATTCAAAACCAAGGTTTTTCACACGGAGTGTTTAGATCTAGCAAACAACCATCGATTGATGGTACGTAATGCCAAGCTCAGAGACTATGGTATACAAAATTTATCGCGCTTTGCCTCTGCAAAGGGCTTACGAGAGTGCTTATTTTTCAACATCGATTACGGTCATTCTAAACAACAAGTAACGGATATGATTAGTCGTGCATTTGATGAAATCGATAAATCAGAAGGCTTGAGAGAAGAACAATTTGCTCCCGAGGTTATGGTATACGAAACCGGTGATTATGCGGTCACTTGGGCCGTTTACTACTACATCAAAGACGTTAAGCAACTGCTAAGAATCAAACAGATATTCCGTGCCTATATTTTAGCGGAATCGATTCGATCTGATATTTCATTGGCGACTCCAAGCATACAAATTAATGAAGTGTCGATGAAAGACCAATAGTTTAGGCTTATGGTTTCGGTGGGCGTGTACGCTCGCAAACACTGTTAGAACTATTAAGGCGCATCCCCAACAACTATCCTTTATAATCACGCGATTGAGTTCCAGTAACCCGTTTTCGTTTTCACCATGAGCAAAGCACCCAATCCAAATCATTTTATTCGCGCTATCGCGTCGAACGACCTGAAAAATGGCAAACACGATTATGTCTACACTCGATTCCCTCCGGAGCCAAATGGGTACTTACATTTAGGCCACGCGAAATCGATTTGCCTTAACTTTGGTTTAGCCCAAGATTTAGGCGGCAAATGCAATTTACGGTTCGATGACACCAATCCGGAAAAAGAAAGCACTGAGTATATGGAGGCAATACGTGACAGCGTTGCCTGGCTCGGGTTTGAATGGGAAAAACTCTGTTACGCGTCTGATTATTACGACCACCTTTACACCTTTGCATTGGAACTTATCGATAAAGGTTTAGCCTATGTCGACGATTTAGACGCCGATCAAATGCGCGAGTACCGTGGCAGCCTGACCGAAGCCGGCACAGATAGCCCAAACCGAGATCGACAGCCTGAAGAAAGCCGCGATTTATTTGAACGCATGCGTGCCGGTGAGTTTGAAGAAGGTGCCTTTACCTTGCGCGCAAAAATTGACATGGCGTCACCAAATATCTCGATGCGCGACCCAATTATTTATCGTATTCGCTATGCGAACCACTATCGTGCTGGCGATAAATGGTGTGTTTATCCAATGTACGATTTTACCCATTGTATCTCTGATGCCTTGGAAGGCATCACTCATTCGCTTTGTACTTTGGAGTTTCAAGATAATAGGGAGTTGTACGATTGGTTCTTAGCCAACATCACACTAGAAGAAAATCTTATCAGTGAGAAAGGCAAATTGATGCCTCGCCAAATCGAATTTGGCCGGTCTAATCTGGAATACACCGTCGCTAGCAAACGCAAATTAATCGATTTAGTTAAGTACGGTCATGTAAACGGATGGGATGACCCTCGATTGACGACCTTAGTGGGCCTTCGTCGACGAGGCTATACTCCCGCTTCGATTCGTAATTTTTGCGCCGAAATTGGTGTCACAAAAAAAGACAGCACCATTGATATGGCAGTGTTAGAGAATGCCATTCGTCAAGATTTAGAAGCCTCTGCGACACGCGTGTTTGGCGTGCTGAAACCTTTGAAATTATTGATTACCAACTATCCCGAAGATGAGTCTGAAACGTTTACCGTAAAAAATCATCCGAAAGACGAAAGCATGGGCACGCGAGAAATCCCGTTTGGCCGAGAAATTTACATCGACCAAGACGATTTTATGCTGGAACCACCTTCTAAGTTCTTTCGCCTTGGCCCTGGGCGCGAAGTGCGTTTGCGCTATGGTTATGCAGTAACCTGCAATGACGTTATTCTGGACGATAATGGAGAGGTAATCGAACTAAGGTGTACCTACGACCCTCTCACCGCCAAAGGCAAAACCTCAGATGGGCGAAAAATCAAAGGCATTATTCATTGGGTTAGCGCAGAACATGCTGTTGGCGCTGAGGTACGGGTATACGATCGTTTATACACCGAGCCCAATCCGGCAGCCTCAGACGATTTTATTAGTTTGATTAACCCCGACTCTTTACAAGTATTTGCTAACGCTCAGCTGGAACCAAGCGTGATTGAAGCGGACACTGAAACCCGCTTTCAATTTGAACGAGTCGGCTATTTTTGCTTCGATTCGGTTGATCATAGGCCAGACAAGGTGGTAATGAACCGCACTGTCAGCCTAAGAGATGCGTGGGCTAAAGTAGTTTCCTAATATTTTTTGATTTAGCCATACACAAGGCGCTGTTTAAACGGTTATGGCTCTAATCATGGACTTGAAAACTATGAAAAATCGAGGATTTGGCGTCCAGTCTGAGTAGACTAGATCGAACTTGAATAATAAATGAATATTATAAATTACAGGAGAGACATTGATGCTCTTCGAGGAATCGCCGTCCTCTTAGTCGTTGTCTACCACGCGTTTCCCAACATTTTACCCGGAGGATTCATTGGCGTCGATGTCTTTTTTGTTATATCGGGCTACCTAATTACAACAATTATTCACCGGCAAATCATAGACAACGATTTTTCTTTTTTTACTTTCTATGGAAAACGAATAAAAAGGCTATTCCCAGCGCTCATCACTGTACTATTAACCTCGTTGGTCGTAGGTTGGCTGGTTCTTTTTCCAGACGAGTATCGAAAGCTTGGCAGCCATGCGCTGAGCACCGTCACTTTTGTCCAGAACTTCGCTCTAATAAATGAAATAGGTTACTTTGACGTTTCTAATTACTACAAGCCTCTATTACATTTTTGGACATTGAGCATTGAAGAACAATATTATCTTTTTTGGCCAGTTTTTATTCTTCTTATTCATAAAACCAAAATCAATGCCTTGTCATTTTGTGCTGCCTTGGTTTTTTTATCTTTTTGTACAAATCTTATACTTGTTTCAGAGCATAAGGATATCGTCTATTTTCATTCTCTAACTCGCTTTTGGGAAATCGGCGTTGGCTCATTGCTGAGCATCTACTCGTCACATAATAAAAATAAGTCCGCCATAGAAAACAGTCTTAGCTCTAATTTCGTGTACGCTATTGGAATACTGATGATTTTGTCTGCGGCATTTTTGATAAATTCTGAGAACCCTTACCCCTCATGGTACGCAATATTACCTACCATTGGCGCGTCACTTATAATAATAACCAACATTAAGGTGAAGCACTATTTTGGTTTAGTCTCCATAGGATTGATCAGTTACCCTTTGTACTTATGGCATTGGGTTATCATTTCATATTTGTATATATATTTAGGCAAGACGCCGAGCGAAGCACTTCTTTTTGCCGCAATTATCATCTCTATTTTATTAGCATTTCTAACATATAGATATGTTGAGCGAATGCGTTACTCGAATTCCCCAAAGACTACCTTTAGTCTAGTTCTAATTGCGGTTTCGATCGGAGTAACTGGCTATGTGATTACAACTTATGATGGATTCCCAAAACGGCAACACTTGTATCCAAGTGAAAAATTCGGAATTGAATTTCAACGCTCGCCCGCTAAAGACAAAACCTGTGAATCATTAGTATCGGACACGTTAAGCACCGAACTAATATTTGACTATTGCCGCGCAAAATTTAATAACGATAATGAAATAACCTTAGCGATCATTGGGGACTCCCATGCTCATGCGATATTCCCAGGCGTTGCTTCTGTGGCCGCTGACAATGGATATAACTCAATTTTGCTCGCAAACTCGTCTTGTCCAACATTAAAAGGCTTTATGTGGGGAAGAAGTCCAAAGGAAATCAAACTGTGCCAGCGTAAAATAGACCAAATTTTGCTTTTCTTAGAACTTAATATCAATATCGAAAAGGTAGTCATCCTTACCAGAGGACCAGTTTACATTCACGGAGAGGTTGGTGAGGAATTCACAAAAGAGTCAATTGAGCTTAATTTAAAGAAGACCATTAACCCTGACCGCCAATCATATGAAACCTATTTCAGTGGCTTTAGAAACACACTCAACGAGCTACAAAGCATAAATCATATACAAGCGATTTATTACTATTTAGAAAACCCAGAATTGGATTTCCTACCAAAAGAAGTTATTCCAAGACCGTTTGACTATTTCGGCGTGTCTACACAAGAGAGCACCGTTAGTCGAGACCTCTACCAATTGAGGATGAATAGATACAAAGAGTCCACCCTACGTGAAAGTTCTGAATTTATGAACGTGACAGTAATCGATGTGGAGCCATATTTTTGCTTTGATTCTGCCTGTATCGCGTATAAAAACGGTAATTTTTTATACGCAGATGACGATCATTTTTCAGTGTTCGGTTCATTCTACATCGCGAGAAAGTCGGAACATATTTTATTTGAAGATTGAATATCTGCTGTCGATTACAGTCGGCCGTTGTCGAGGCCTTTGTACACCGGTCACGATTCGTAATTTTTGCGCTGAGATTGGCGTCACCAAAGTCAGAAGCATCATCATTTGTTTAACCGACATGCCCTATTATCGTCGCGTTGCCCGCTATGTTCGCAGTGCTTTTCTCTGTGGCACTGACCACTACACCGGTAATAAACATGAACATCGCTGACAATAGCTGGAAGACAAACTCCATTTCACAGCATCGGCCTTTGCAATAAAACTTTGCGCCTACACGGTTATGATGAACTACTATCATGTCGCTTTACACGTGCAAGCCGATCTCACCAACGCATGGTCTGATCGTGAGATTGCGCGGCGGTTGCGGCGGCTTTTCTCAGATAATTTGTTGTATCAACGCTTCTTGTTAAATGATCCCCCTCTAAATTACATTCAAGCAAAGCGGCTTGCAAAAGACATAGAGATTTGGTGAAATCTCTCGGTTTATGCGCATCGTTAATGAATCGATAGCACACAAGACCAACGATGGGGACTAGTGCACAGGCCGATTTGGGTAAGGTTAGTTCAATAGTCAAGCGTTACGTAGCAAGCGTACATTGCTGACATACATGGGTTACGTTGACTTATATCGTGTCATTCGTAGATAGCCAATCGGAGGTTGTTGGGATTCAGTTCAGGCTTATTGAGTATCTGAAACTGGCCGTCTGGAGCAGTAGAATAATGAGGGGTGGGTAGTACTCAAAACCAAATTTGAACAACAATTCATGCAATGGGTTGTGTTTGAAAGCATCGTCAGACGCATCTACACAGACAGGCACTATTAGCGAATTTCGTCAACGGCTAGGTAAAAAACCTCGTTTGGCTAATCAGTAAGGCCTAACACGCCCATTAATCATGGTTCGCGAGATTTCTACTCGCTCAAAATTCTTCTATTGAGCGATAATCCCTCTAAAATTCGCTGAATCGCGCAATGGCCTAAACCACCCCCCCTACCTAGTTCAAGGACAGAAAACCATAGATGGCACTTCGAGTTTCCTTTTTAATACTAGCTGTCTTAGCTAGCTAACTTTTGGCCGAGAAATTTACATCGACCAAGACGATTTTATGCTGGAACCACCTTCTAAGTTCTTTCGCCTTGGCCCTGGGCGCGAAGTGCGTTTGCGCTATGGTTATGCAGTAACCTGCAATGACGTTATTCTGGACGATAATGGAGAGGTAATCGAACTAAGGTGTACCTACGACCCTCTCACCGCCAAAGGCAAAACCTCAGATGGGCGAAAAATCAAAGGCATTATTCATTGGGTTAGCGCAGAACATGCTGTTGGCGCTGAGGTACGGGTATACGATCGTTTATACACCGAGCCCAATCCGGCAGCCTCAGACGATTTTATTAGTTTGATTAACCCCGACTCTTTACAAGTATTTGCTAACGCTCAGCTGGAACCAAGCGTGATTGAAGCGGACACTGAAACCCGATTTCAATTTGAACGAGTTGGTTATTTTTGCTTCGATTCGATTGATCATTCTAAACAAAAAGTGGTGATGAACCGAACGGTTAGCTTGAGAGACACTTGGGCAAAAGTCG
>CAYQVT010000187.1:0-7419 GCA_964420885.1 uncultured Gammaproteobacteria bacterium | reverse complement strand
CGCCACACCCTGAAAAACTAAAGGAAAAGGCGTTTCTTTTCATTAACTATGAACTGATGTGCTATCTCATTGGCGTCGGAATCATAATTGTTTCAATGCTCCTAGTTATGAACGAAGACTTGGTTGGTGGAATTCTAGGCCCAATTGGCATCGCCATGTTCGTAGGCTTTTTGATCTATTCTTTCAGCGCACTGGAAGGCGACGAGCGCTCCCGAATGTTGGCCGCCTTGTATTTCGTGCTCGCTCAAATCCCTTTCTGGGCTCTGTTCGAACAAGCTGGTTCATCGCTAAATTTATTCACCACACGTTTGGTCGACCGTGAAATTTTGGGTTGGTCGGTTCCCGGTCCAGTATTTCAATCGTTGAACGCGGGCTTTATTTTTATGTTTGCACCGCTCATGGCTTGGCTTTGGATTGCCCTGGCAAAGAAAAACCTCAACCCATCCACACCGGTTAAGTTTGCAATCGGTGTCGCATTAGCGGGCCTAGGCTTCTTATCACTGGTTGCGGGAATGAAAGGCTCCGGGGCGGCTGGCTTAACTCCGGTTCTATTCATCTTTCTAATCTACTGGATTCACACCATGGGTGAGTTGTTCGTATCGCCCGTCGGATTATCAGTAGTAACGAAACTCGCACCGGCACGCGTTGTAGGCATGACAATGGGAGCGTGGTTCCTATATTCAGGATTATCAAACTACTTGGCAGGAGTCATTGCTCGCACCACAGGCGCTGAAACCATCGGCGGACAAATGACCAATGTAGCCGCCGCTAAAGCGGGCTATGTTGAGGTATATACCCAAGTAGGTTACATCGCTCTTGGCATTGCGTTTGCGATGTTATTAATATCACCCGTCATCAAAAAAATGATGCGCGACGCCGATTAGGAGACAATCATGAACATAAAACCACTTTTCCTAAGCAGTACCATAGCCGCGCTTTTAGTCGCGTGCGGCAATCAAACGGCTGAACAAGCCTCCACAACAGCAGCACCAGCGCCGACGGTAAGCGAGGTCTCAACGCCAAGCGAAACCGCCAAAGACTTCGTTAGTCGTATCGAAGCGGAGAGTCTGGCTCTAGCGAAAGAAATCGAAGCGGCATATTGGGTTCGCAATACATACATAACACCTGATACCGCGGTTCTAGCGGCCAAAGCAGGCGAACGCTCTCTCGCTTTCTCGAGTTCGGTTGTCGAACAAGCCAAAAAATTCAAAGGCACCGAGATGGACCCCGTTACCGCTCGAGCAATTGAGTTGATGTTACGAGGTTCGTCAGCCCCTGCTCCAAATGATCCAAAATTACAGGCCGAGCTAGCCGAAGTTCTAACTGAAATGGAGGGAAAGTACGGTTCTGGAAAGTACTGTAACGAGAAAGGGGAATGCCGCGAGCTGCAAGAACTCGAAGCGGTACTCGCCAAATCACGCGATTACGACGAACTACTCGATGTATGGCAGGGATGGCGTACTGTTTCTCCTGCCTATCGCAAGACTTATCAACGCTTCGTTGAACTTGGCAACCAGGGCGCCAAGGATTCTGGCTTTAACGACTTAGCCGACGCCTGGAAGTCGAACTATGATATGGACACCGCCGAATTTACCACCGAGGCGCGTCGATTATGGGACCAAGTAAAACCGTTTTACGATGAGCTTCATTGCCACGTTCGCGCTAAGCTGGGCGAACAATATGGCGAAGATAAAGTACCGCAAGACGGCCCTATTCCTGCGCATTTGCTAGGTAATATGTGGTCACAAACGTGGGACAATATTTACCCAATCATGGAGCCTTATAAAGGAGTTGCTTCATTGGATGTCACGGCGAGTTTAACCGAGCAAGGCTACGACGAACTAAAAATGACTAAGACTGCCGAAGGCTTTTTCACGTCGCTTGGTTTACCGAGCTTGCCGGACAGCTTTTATGAAAATTCAATGATTAAGAAGCCACGCGATCGCAACGTTGTGTGCCACGCGAGCGCTTGGGATCTCGATAATGGCAACGACCCTCGTATCAAGCAATGCGTTGAAATTAATGAAGAACAATTAAGCACATTGCATCATGAATTGGGGCATATTTACTACTATCTTATGTATAAAGATCAGCCGCCAACGTTCAAAGGCGGTGCCCACGACGGATTTCATGAAGCGATTGGCGACACCATTGTGTTATCGATGACTCCGAGTTATTTGAAAGAGAAAGGCTTAATTGATGAAGTGGTTGAAAGTAAGGAGGCGACGCTAAATAAGCAGATGAAGCTCGCTCTTGAAAAAATCGCGTTCTTACCCTTCGGTAAGATGATTGACGAATGGCGTTGGAAAGTATTTTCTGGCGACATTGCTCCACAAGACTACAACAAAGGTTGGTGGGAACTGCGCAAGGAATATCAAGGCATTGCACCAGGCGTTGAACGTACTGAGGCTGATTTCGACGCTGGGGCGAAGTATCACATTCCAGGTAACACGCCTTACACACGGTACTTTTTGTCGTTTATTATGCAATTTCAATTCCATAAAGCCTTATGCGAAAAAGCCGGTCACACTGGCCCGCTGAATGAATGCTCAATCTACAATAATAAAGACGCAGGAAAAGCCTTAGGCGACATGTTAGCTCTCGGGCAAAGCAAACCTTGGCCGGATGCAATGGAGGCACTAACCGGGCAACGTCAAATGGACGCGAGCGCCATTATTGACTATTTTGCACCGCTAAACACCTACCTCAAGGAGCAAAATGAAGGCCGTCAGTGCGGTTGGAATTAAGCACTCAATAATGTAAGCAAAAATGAAGCCAGAGCTTATATAAGTTCTGGCTTCGACGATAAGCCAAACCGAAAAATGTCATCGCATCAATCAAAGCGATGCTGAAGAAACAAGCCTCATGACTCTAATTTCTGCTGCCTTACTACTCTTTTTAGTGATGGATCCACTAGGAAATATTCCGCTGTTTCTGACGGCCTTGAAAAACGTCGACCCGGCACGCCGACTCAAAGTCATCATTCGCGAGCTACTGATAGCTCTTTTGGTGATGATTATTTTTCTGTTCTCGGGACAAGCGTTTCTGTCGGCTTTGCACATATCCGAGCCAGCGCTAACAGCCACGGGGGGAGTTATTTTATTCTTGATCGCACTCAAGATGATCTTTCCTCACGGAAATCACGGCCAAAATGCCAATGACGAAGAACCATTTATTGTTCCATTGGCCATTCCTTACATCGCTGGGCCATCTACCTTAGCCACACTACTATTAATCATGAACGGCGAACCTCAGCGGTGGCCAGAATGGCTTGCCGCCTTAGGTATAGCCTGGCTTCTTACTGGTATTATCTTAATGTGTGCCGGCCCTTTAGCGAGAATTCTTCGTAATAGAGGAATGATCGCTATCGAACGATTGATGGGGATGATCTTGGTAGCCATTGCCATCCAGATGTTGATGGATGGCATCGCTAAATTTGTGACGCAAATCAGCCTTGGGGCCTGACGTTCATCAGATTAAGAAAGATCTGCGTAATCGCTCATTTCTCGGTTGGCACGGGTTTCTCAGATTCCACTTCTTCAGACACCGGGTCAACTGGGTTATCGTTTTCGGTAGAATCCGCGACGTCGGCCTGAGAAGGGGTTTCTTCAGAGCCGCTCAATGGTTTGGTTCGATTTTCTAGCTTGACTTGTGCTTGCGACTCATCTGCCAGCCCTGCCGCAACGCTATCTGGCCGACATAAAGTCGTCGCCCCGATTGATAAATGCTTATATAGATCTTGATACTGCTCGGTCATGTCCTGGAATTTTTTCGAGGTTTCCTCAAAATGTGATTCCACTTTTTCTTGGTAGTCCTCGTATTCTTGCTTCAGGCCAGCAGGCGAGGCTGAGCCACTACTGAGTTTATTCCAAAGCAACATAATCAAGGCCCCACATACTAGCCCAATAATAAAAACGACGATTAATTGCAATAATTCTGATTCCATGATGATCTCTAATTAGGTAATACTTACGATTCGGAGTCTAACTCATAGCGTAAATCGCAATCAGCTGATTACGGTTTTGAAATACAAGCTCTCTTTACTACACTCCTGCCGTCTATAATGGCATGATTAGAGTAAGACTAATTTTATTTGATGTTTATGTTCACAAAAATTTTAAATCTGCCATTAGGCAAACTCGCAAGCCAAAGCCTTAAATTCGGAATTATCGCAGCGATTAGTTTCTCAGTGACAACCGGTGCGGTCTTAGCAGACATTAAGAAAGTGTCAGACGCTGAGCTGACCATGGACAAAAACCTCAGCTATGATCTACACAGTACACTTTATTGGTTACGCTTCGGGCATTATTCGCCGAAAGAATTAGACGATGACTATTCTTCAAGAATCTTCGACGCCTACATCAAGGTATTGGACCCAAACAAGGTATACTTTACGCAAGAGGACATGGATGGGTTCGAAAAATACCGTACCAAGCTAGATGACCTAATTAAGAAACGCGATGTAGAAATAGCGTTTGATATTTTCAAGATATATCGGCAGCGCTTAAGTGAGCGTACTGATTATATTTTAGAACTTATCGATACCGACTTTGATTTCACTAAAGACGAGTCGATCAATATCGACCGAGACAGTTACACCTGGGCTGCGAGTGTTGAGGACGTTCAGGCGAAATGGGCAAAGCGCATTAAGAACGATACGCTACAGCAATTAATGGCAAAGACCGAGTTGGCTGAAGTACGCGATAATCTTAAGCGACGTTACAATCGCCAACGAGATGTGATTTACCAATTGAAGTCAGACGAAGTATTCGAATGGTTCATGAATTCCTTTACTCGCGACCATGGCCCACACACTACCTATATGTCACATGCGACAGCTGAAAACTTCGAAATCAGCATGTCTTTACAATTAACCGGCATTGGTGCGGCGCTTACCACCGACGAAGACTACACAGTGGTTAACCGCATAATCACCGGTGGTCCTGCTGAAAAAAGTAACGCCATTAAAGCAGAGGATAAGATTATCGCGGTCGGGCAGGAAGGCGAAGAAATGGTCAATGTCATTGGCTGGCGCTTAATGGACGTTGTGCAAATGATTCGCGGAGACATTGGCACCAAAGTTCGACTTGATATTCTTTCAGGAGCAAATGCTCCGGGTTCTCCACCCGAACGACTAGAACTAGTGCGCGACCTAATAAAGCTGGACGATCAAGCGGTTCAACTAAGCAATGTTGAAATTCCCGACGGTGCCAATACACATAATTATTCGGTTATCAGCATTCCGTCATTTTACTCCAACGCCGACCAAGTTCGAAACGGCGGCGGAGAATTTGTCGCTACCACGCACGATGTCAATGAATTACTGAAAGAGGTAAACGCATCCGACTCTGAAGGCTTGATCTTAGACCTTCGTGGCAATGGTGGTGGTTACTTAAATGAAGCTGTTAGCCTGACGGGTTTATTTATCGATCAGGGCCCAGTTGTTCAAGTGGTGGGGTCACGACCAAATCAACGCCAAGTGCACCGTGACCGCGATACCAAAGTGGCTTACGATGGGCCGCTGATTGTTCTGATTGATCGTTACAGCGCATCGGCTTCAGAAATCTTCGCTGGCGCTCTGCAAGATTACGGGCGAGCCCTAATAGTGGGTGAACGGTCCTTTGGTAAGGGCACGGTTCAATACCCAAAAAACTTGCGTGATCGTGACAATGAACGTAAGAGTAAAATAAAATTCACTAATGCTCAATTTTTTAGAATTAGCGGCAGCTCGACCCAACATAAAGGTGTTGTGCCTGACCTAATATTAAATTCTGGTGAAGAAGACACTGAGTTTGGCGAGCGCTCCTACGACAATGCTTTGCCTTGGTCGAAGACTGAAGCCGCGAAGTACGTCCCAGGCTCGTTTGATCAAAATCTACTCAATTCACTCAATGCAAAGCACTTAAACAGATCTGAAAGATCGGCTGCATTTAGTCTGCTACGCAAAAATTCTGAGCGCATTATGCGCAATAAAAATATCAAGAGCTTGTCTCTCAATTTTGAGGAACGACAAACCGAAAGCGATAAGCGCGAAGCTCAGTCGTTAGCTAACCTTAATGAGTATCGTGAATCACTTGGCCTTAAACCTGTGACCGAGGAAACTCGTAAGGACAACCCCTTGCCAGGTGAAGACGAACATTGGAATATTGTGTATCACACTGAGGCCGCACGTATTTTACACGACTTCAATCAGCGAAATAAAAACGTGATTACTAAAACCCTTCAAGGGACTCCAAACAGCTAGCGCATAGCGTATTAATATAGATAAAACGGCTAGGGTTATGATTAAGTTCCGCTAGCCGTTTTTGGGTTTATTACCCTATACTTTACGGCCCGCAGATTATTAACAACGGGCTAAGGCAATGAAGGCTATTATCGAACCATCTAAAAAGGGCGCTTTGCTCGCTCTCACCTTAACAATCTCTAGCTCTTTTATAAGTAGCGATGCTATCTCTCAGATACCTGTTTTCGCTACGCAAATCACTGAAGAAAACGCGCATGCATTGATCAGTACCGGTCCAGATGCCATCGGCGGTGTTAACGATTGGTTTTTCACTAATGGCACCCTTTGCGGAGTAGTATCGGATGTTGACCATGAAGGGCAGCTATCAACCAAGGGAGGCTCGCTGATTGACCTTGGGTTCTGTGGACGCGCTGACGATCATTTCATCGCGACTCATGATCTACTCAATGCCAGTCAAAAGAGCCCTCTTGACGCCGTTAAAATCGACATTGAACACAATAAGAAATCGGCTAACGTCAATGTATACAGCAAACGCAAGAGTGTTGAACTAAGAACGCGCTACAGCCTAAATGTAGATAAACCCAGCGAAGTACATATCGTAAAAAAGCTGATCAACACAAAAGGTAAAAAACTTAATTTATTTACGTCAGTAAACTTTAATTACCATTCTTTAGAACCCTTCATTTTTAATAGTAAAGATCAGTCATTCAACCGAGGATTTGACACTGAAGACATTGTATCGCGAGGCTTCAGCGCGATACGAATAGCCGCACATAATGCTGATACCATTATAACCACCAGCCCACCGACAGCAGATATCGGGATATCATACGGTTGGCAATTAAGATCCGCTCAGCGCGTCGAAGGAGATCGTCGCTATGATCTACCCCACTTTGCACTTGCGGACGATACAACCAACGCGATGTTGATCTTGAGTGACACTTTCTATTTAGGCACCAACAACTCAATAGGCTGGCTACAACTACCTCAGATACCTCTCTTATCTTTAGATCATCAGTCTGCGATTGAAACCCATGAAGTAATCTATGTTGGCATGCGAGGGGACGTTGCGGCGATCACTGATCAGATTTTTAGCGAGGCCCCGCTAATCAATGGTCATATCAATGAAGCCTCATCGGCGCTGCATATTTTGACGGAAGATGGAGCACCGTTTA
>CAYQVT010000186.1:0-7466 GCA_964420885.1 uncultured Gammaproteobacteria bacterium | reverse complement strand
CGCCAGCGAAGAACATCTTACCGGCGGTATTATTATTGGTGCCACCTCGAGGTATATCGATCAAGCCTATCGAGACTCTAAAGAATTTGGATGGTCTCGAGCACCGGTAATTGAGATGCTGATCCCGTCAACCATCGACTCCACACTTGCGCCAATAGGGCAGCATGTAGCCAGTTTATTTTGCCAACAATTTGACCCAAATACAGATTGGGATAAACACCGAGAGACAGCGGCGGACTTAATTATCAGTCATCTAGATAAATATGCACCTGGGTTTGAGCAATCCGTGCTGGGGCGACAAATTATGAGTCCGCTAGACTTAGAGCGAGAATTTGGTTTGACGGGCGGCGATATTATGCACGGTAATATGAGCCTTGATCAGATGTTCAGCACTCGGCCCTTACTTGGCCACGGCGATTATCGTTCGCCGATTAAAGGCCTATACATGTGTGGCGCTGGTACTCACCCGGGTGGCGGCGTTACCGGTGCACCCGGCCACAATGCGGCACGAGAAATTTTACGTGACAATTAGATCGAAGGAGTAAAGATGAGGTTAGTCGCATCGAGTTAAACAAACAGGTTACAGCAACTAAACCCATGAGTAGTGGCGACGCTATACTGGTTACCGTAATCTTATTGGGGCTGATGGGAGCGGTGATCGCGCTCTACGGCAGCGATGCATTATCGGGCGCCACGCAAGTCGCGATGATGGTCATTGGCTTTCTTTGTGCCTTAGTCGGAATTAAAAATGGTATAGCGTGGGCCGATATTGAGAAGAGCATTGTGCGCTCCTCGTCACGTACAACTGGGCCCATATTGATTTTCTTGTCGATTGGCGCCCTGATCGGGGCGTTTATGTTGTCTGGTGCCGTACCTAGCTTGCTCTACTACGGACTAAACATTCTTTCGCCCACGTATTTTTACCCACTGACCTGTTTGATTTGTGCGCTGGTGGCAATTTGCATTGGCAGTTCTTGGACCACCGCAGCCACAATTGGTGTTGCTCTAATCGGCGTATCGTACGGGTTTTCTTTATCGCCAGATATTACCGCTGGCGCGATTATTTCGGGCGCTTACTTTGGTGACAAGATGTCTCCCTTATCCGAAACCACTAATTTAGCGCCATCGATTGTTGGTAGTGAATTATTCGATCATATTCGGCACATGGCGTGGGTGTCGATCCCAAGTTTCGTCATCACGGTGTCGATATTTTTTATAATCGGTTTAAATTCGACCCTAGCGGCGGGTAGCCAAGCAAGTATCGATGCGTTCGTTAATACGCTCGATCAGTATTTCGATATTTCTCTGATCAACCTAATACCGGTTGCCTTATTACTTTGGTTAGCGGTAAAGAAGACGCCAGCATTTTTAGCGATTATGGGGGTTTGCTTATTGGCATGTTGTTTTGCAGCCCTGTTTCAAAGCGAGGCACTGTTAAGGTTTGCAGGCAGTGATGACACGCTGGCTCTTATTCAAGCACTTTGGAGCGTGTTGTTTGGTGGTTTTGCCATAGTGACTGGCAACGAGAGCGTTGACAGCCTCTTGTCTCGAGGTGGCATGTTGTCGATGGTGAATATGGTTTGGTTAGTGATCGCTTCGATGATGTTAACCGGCGTACTAGAGCGAATTGGCTTTATCGATGCATTGATGAAGGCCATGGTTAAGCTGGTGCGATCAACCGGCTCACTTGTCGCCTCAACCATGGCGACTTGCTTGGGAGTGAATGTGCTTACCGGAGACCAGTATATGTCGCTGGTGCTGCCGGGTCAGATGTGGAAATCTGAATTCGAGAAACGAAAACTCGAGAGCGTTAATTTATCGCGAACGCTGGAAGATGCGGGCACGCTGACGTCGCCATTAATTCCTTGGAACGCTTGTGGGGTTTATATGGCTGGCACTTTAGCGGTGGCAACCATCAGTTATTTACCCTATTGTTTTTTCAACTTAATCAACCCGGTTATCGCGCTGGTTTTTGCCTTCCTAAATATCAAGATTACGCGATTTAGAACCGCGACAGCCTAATCGCTTAGTTAGTCCTGGTGTGATCAATCGTTCTGTTTGTCTAATGCTCAGTAGGGTCTTCGGGAGACACAAACTCCTTAACACCTCGCAATAATTGGCGACACGTAACTTGGCCTACGAGTCTCCCTGCGTCATCAATAACCGGCCTACGACGATGCTTGTGTTTAAGCATGTCATTGGCCACATCTACAATGTTATCGTGCAGCGCGACACTGATCACTTCTCTGGTCATAAATTCACTGGCTGTGCCAGCGGCAGGAGAATCGTTATAAACTGCGCTAAGAATAGCCCTCAAGCAATCCATTTCTGACAATACTCCAATCAAAATGTCATTTTCGTCGACCACGCAAAGCCCTGAGACTTTGTACACCAAGATTTGATGTATGGCTTCAAATACATCGGTGTCGGCTCTTATTTTAACTGGATTGCTCAACATATAGTCTTGCATATCGACGGATCGTAACATCTTGGACTCCTCGTTTGTGCTAGTAAAGACTAGCTATTTGTTCGATTAAAGGCTGTGGTAACACACCTAGGTATAACATCATAAATATGAGTAGGCTTACAACTAATTTTGCCACCGCAGACAAACTTTGCTGTGGTGATTGGTCATCAGCTCGCTCAGTCATAGCGAAAACAATGCGTAAGTAGTAGTAAATACCAATACCGCTGCCAATTACTAGAGCCGCAATGAGCAACCAAAGACCTTCGTTAATCCCAACGGTAAAAATATAGAACTTACCAACAAAGCCGACGGTGAGTGGGATGCCCGCCAATGATAATAACGATACGGTCATGATCAACGCGAGCAACGGTTGGCGCCAATATAGACCGCGCATCGACTCAATGTTGTCTGCGTCTGATTCATCTGCATCGAGTTCGATTTTCGAAGACAGAATACTTAACACAGCAAACGCGGCAAGCGACGTCACGATATACGCGGTTAGATAGAAGCTCGCGGCTTCTACTGCTAGATCTGTACTTTGTATCGACCCTAAGACCACAATGGTGATCAGCAAGTAGCCGATGTGAGCAATTGAAGAGTAGGCTAATAGTCGTTTTATATTATTCTGTTTTAGTGCTAACAAATTACCGAATAGCATTGACGCGGTGGCGACCAGTGCTAAAGCCATTAGCAAACTGGGGTATTGGTGCAAATTCGCTTCTATAAAAAGACGCATCAGGGCCGCAAAGATGGCGCCCTTAGAAACCGTGGCCAAAAAACCAGCGATTGGCGCTGGCGCTCCTTGATACACATCAGGTGTCCACATATGAAATGGCACCAAAGACAATTTAAAACCAATGCCAGCGAATACCATGGCGGTGCCAATCAGAACCAGTAGTTGGCGGTCTGCCGTTATCTGAGTTGCAAGTTGCTCGCCAATGCCATTAAACGAGAGCGTTCCAAGTGCTGCGTAGATTAGTGCAAAGCCAAATAGTAAAATTGCTGAAGCGGCACCTGACAACACTAAATATTTGATGGCTGCTTCTAACGGTAAACGCCCACGTTCTGGGTAAGCAATCAAGGCGTAGAGCGCTACACCTAATAATTCTAAACCGAGTAAAAAAGAGGCTAGGTGAGTTGATGAAACCAGAATCAGCCCACCTAAGGCCGACAGCATTAATAGCAAATAGAATTCTTCATTCTCGCCGGTACGTTGCTCTAGGTAGTCTTTACCGAGTAGGGCGGTAATTAGGGTCGAAAAAAGTATTAACACGCTAAAGAATAAGCTGTATTGGTCTGTCACCAATATCGCCGAGACCGTTTGAGAACCAACTTGCGAAGAAAAGTACACACCCACAATAGAGACAAGTAGGGTGATGCAAGCTAATAGCCAGGAAGTCAATGCGTTTCGCCAGAATGCGATTTGCATCATCATGAACAAAATCGCGAGCGACAATATTAGAGGCGCTAGCATTGCGTGCACGCCAACTTCAAACATTCCCATATCGTTCATTAGTAAGGCCTCCCAGACGTTTGAGCGAGGAGCGCATCTATCATCGGCTGTACCATATCGAAAACCGGTTGTGGGTAAACGCCCAAACCAATCAGAGCAATGATCATAACCGCCATCGCGGTCATATCTAAGGAGGAGAAATCGGCGACGTCGAGCTCAGCCGCTGGTTTTCCGTAGAACGCTTTTTGCATCAAAATAAGCGAATAGACTGCGGCTGTGATTAGACCTAAAGCAGCCACAGCGGTCATCCACGGGTTTACCGCAAACAAACCCACTAGAACGAGGAACTCGGCGACAAAGTTGCCTAAGCCGGGCAAGCCTAGTGATGCTAGGACGAAGAACAATGCCACCGCACCCATGCGCGGCATATGGTGCCATAGGCCCCCCATTTCGTTCATGTCTCGTGTATGTAAACGCTGTTGTAATGCACCAGCGATCATAAACAAGGCGGCGGTGCTAAAGCCGTGCGCCACCATTTGGATCACCGCGCCTTGCAGTGCTAGGGCGTTCCAGGCAAATACACCGAGCAGAACAAAGCCCATGTGACTAACACTACTATAAGCTACTAAGCGTTTGAAATCAGATTGAGCAAACGCGAGTATGGCTCCATAAATAACGCCAGCGGCACCCAAACCCATGGCAATTGGTGCAAATTCTAAGGCTGCATCGGGAAACAAGGGTACCGTAAACCGCATTAAGCCATACGCACCGGTCTTAAGTAGAATACCTGCGAGAATCACACTGCCCGCCGTGGGTGCCTGGGTATGTGCGTCAGGTAGCCATGTGTGAAACGGGAAACTTGGAAGCTTTACCACAAAAGCGATGAAAAAGCCCAGCATCAAATAGAACGCGGTGCTTTTGTCGATACTGAGACTTAGCAGGTCAAAGTAGTTAAAACTATAAGAGCCGGTAGTGGAGTGATGCAGCTTGGCCAGCACTAATATGGCGACCAACATGAGCAGCCCACTGAGTTGAGTAAAGATGAAAAATTTCATCGATGCATAAGCCTTGCCTTCATGACCCCAAATGGCAATCAGTAAATACATGGGTACCAGCATTACTTCCCAGAACACAAAGAACAAGAAAAGGTCCATCGCCAGAAAGACGCCGATTACCCCCGCAAGAGTCCACAGTATGTTGGCTTGGAAGAAACCTTGGCGTTGATTTTTTTCGTCCCACGATGAGATGATTGCGATGGCGCCTAAGACTAAGGTCAAAAGGACCAATATCAAACTTAAGCCGTCCATTGCTAGGTGTAAGCTAATACCGAATCGTGGTATCCAGTCGACCTGATAACTTAATAGCCATGTTGCCGCATCGATCGAGCCTAGGGCAAACGGCTCAGCCGAAGTGCCGCTGACCGCACCCAATAGGTAAGTTAAGTCAGCAATAACAATCAACAGGGCGACTAGGCGAGGGGTGGTGCTGCTGAAACGCTCAGACCACCAACACAATGCGCCACCGACAAGCAATATTAAGATTAGATTCAGCATTAACATTACGCAGCCCACCCCAATATTGATACTAAAAGGATTAACCCAAATACCATGCTGGTAATGTACCAACGCATTTTACCGGTTTGCGAATTACTCAATAGTTGATACAAGCCGACACAGCCCGTAACAACTGCGTGATAAAGCGTGTCCAGCCATTCACCGCGCATCGCATTTGAAACCGAAACATAAGGCCGTACGAATAGCGCATTGTAAAGCGTGTCAATTCCCCACCCGCCTTTCCAGAATAGACGCAGTGATTCGCCACCGGATGATTCAGTAAGCGAAGACACCGACACGCTTCGTTTGTAGTAAATTAACCATGCCAGAAATACGCCGAGTACCGGCGTCCCTATAGAAATACCTTCTACCAAATGGCTCACGTTATGCTCTGACATGGCAGGGAAGACACTTGCAAGCGGCAATGCAAACCACCCGCCAATCATTGATAAGACACAGAGCAGTACAAGCGGGCCTGCCATACGCCACCCTGGTTGTTTGTCGGGCTCTGTCCGCGCTTCACCGTAAAACACAATAAACACTAAGCGAAAGCTGTAAATCGCTGTTAGTAAAGCTCCTAGTAGGCCTCCGGCCCACAGCCAAGGTCCGATGTTCGCACCGCTAGCACCGTGTAGTTCGAAGGCGGCTAGCAGTATCGGGTCTTTACTGAAGAAGCCGGAGGTAAACGGCAGCGCAGCTAAGGCCGCAGATCCAATAAGGAAACTCCAAAAAACCACCGGAAGCTTGGTTCTCAAACCGCCCATTTTAAAGATATTGTGCTCGTGGTGAAGACAATGAATAACCGCACCCGCCGCCAAAAACAATAAGGCTTTGAAGAATGCATGCGTCATTAAATGGAAGATACCTGCGCTCCAGGCGCCTACACCAAGAGCCAGAAACATATAGCCGATTTGGCTGATCGTTGAATAGGCTAAAATGCGTTTAATGTCAGTTTGGTTCAATGCGGTGAAGGCGGCAAGCAAGAGTGTTGCTAAGCCGACAATCGCGACCAGAAGCAATACATCCGGTGCAAGCAAAAACACATCGTGCGTTCGCGCAATGAGGTACACGCCCGCCGTTACCATCGTCGCCGCGTGTATTAAGGCACTCACAGGGGTAGGGCCAGCCATCGCGTCGGGAAGCCAAGTGTGCAATGGCAATTGAGCCGACTTGCCAACCGCTCCGCCAAGCAGGAGTAACGCTGCTATCGCGGGAATCGTATCGCCAATCGCCCAAGTGTTGTTTGCGGCTTCGAGCATCGGTTGAATTTGTAATGTTCGCAATTCAGTGAAGAGCAGGAATAGGCCTAAGGCCATGGCGGTGTCACCGACACGCGTGACCACAAAGGCTTTACGTGACGCCGCACCATTTGCAGGATCTTTGTACCAAAAGCCAACCAATAAGTAACTGCAAACACCCACACCTTCCCAACCGAGGTAAAGCAATAGCAAATTGTCTGCGAGCACCAGTATTAGCATTGCTGCGACAAACATATTCATATACGCAAAGTAACGACTGTAGTCACTGTCATCTTGCATAAATTCGGTTGAATAAAGGTGGATTAAGAATCCAACGCCGGTGATTATCGACATCATGATGACGGTTAATTGGTCCACGTAAAAAGAGAACCCCGGCGAAAAGTCTCCTATCTGCATCCAAGTCCATAGATGCACTGTGTAAGGTATCTGAGACTGCATGAACTCTAGCCCGATCACCAAGACTAATAAGGCTGCGAGCCCAATCGAGCCAGCACCGAATATGGCGATCAAACTACGAGGCATGCGCCCTGCGGTTAATATCAGCAGCACTGAACTTACAAATGGGAGAAGCGGGACTAACCAAACAGAATTCAACATTAGCTGTTTAACCTCGTGGCTTGGTCCATGTCGAGCGTTCTAAAGCGTCTTCTGATTTGCAATACTAAGCCCAGGCCTACAGATACCTCAGCCGCTGCGACAGCGAGAATTAACATGAAGATCACTTGGCCATCGGC
>CAYQVT010000185.1:0-7497 GCA_964420885.1 uncultured Gammaproteobacteria bacterium | reverse complement strand
CCCAGACGTTATCTGGCACTCTGCTCTTTGGAGCCCGGACTTTCCTCCCCTTCTTACGAAGCGGCGACTGCCCAGTTGACTCGAACCGGAGTCTACTTAAATTCCCTCTATTAAGCAAAGACCAGTAGTAAATCATTGATCAGATAAAAGCTCAGGAAAGACACTAAGATTTCTTAGTTTTTACGTAATTCCTCTAATGCTGTTGCTAAATCGTCGAAACCGTGTGAGCTAACTTTTGTTTTTAGACCATTTACAATGTCACGTATCATGGCCGGCCCTTGATAAATAAACTGACTGTAAATTTGCAAGTAATCAGCGCCGGCTAGCATTTTCTCCCAAGCGTCGTCGGCATTCTTAATACCGCCGACACCGATAATCTGAACCCGCCCTCTTAGAGAACGATGAAATCGTCGAATACATTGAGTCGACATATCTTTAACTGGCGCACCACTCAAGCCACCTTGTTCTAGTGCGTGCTTACTCAATAAGCTATCGGGTCTCGCTATCGTAGTATTGGTCGCAATTACCGCATCAAATTGATGAGAAATGACCAATTCAGATATTGTCTCAATTTCATCTTCTTCCAAATCTGGAGCCACTTTTAAGGCAATTGGCACATAGCGCTTATGAACTTTTTCACATTTTTTTTGCGCCGTCTTAATCTTCAATAATAAATCATCTAAGAACGATTCATTTTGTAGGTCTCTCAACGATTTGGTATTAGGCGACGAAATGTTAACGGTAATATAGTCGGCCTGAGAATAAATACGTTGCATGGCTGAAACGTAGTCAAAATGTGCATCTTCAATGTCTGTTACCGCATTCTTGCCAATATTAATCCCAGCAATAGACGAATTTGGAGTCTTGACGATATTTTTTAAAAAGGCGTCGACACCTTCGCTGTTAAACCCCATACGATTAATCAAAGCCTCGTCCTCTAGCAAGCGAAACATGCGCGGCTTGAGGTTGCCAGCTTGCGGTTTAGGCGTCACGGTACCCATCTCAACGGCACTGAAACCCATCGCTGAAAACGCCGGTAACGCGCGCGCATCTTTATCTAAGCCGGCAGCAAGGCCAACTGGATGACGAAAGTCGATACCCATACACTTAACCGGTAAATTTGGAACACGTTTTCCAAAAATGCGGTCTATTTGTGCGGTCAAAAATGGCGTTCTGGAGGCAAAGGCCAACTTCGATAAGGTAATGTCATGAGCACGCTCTGGATCAAGAGCGAATAAGGCAGGCTTAACGAATGAATACATTAGTTTTGACGGAGTAGTCATGTTCTCTAGAGGGAAATTTGCTTAGGCGCAAGGATATCAGACGCCCTCCAAATTACCCGTAAATAAAGACAGATAAAACGATTTTATGCGCTTATACCGCTAATTCGTCAGAGTTTTGTAACTTCCATGCGCTCGCGTATAAACCATTGATAGCGAGTAACTCGGTATGCGTTCCTTGTTCTGCTATTTGCCCTTGTTCTAATACTAGGATCAAATCGGAATCCACAATCGTGGATAAACGATGAGCAATGACGACATTGGTATAATCCCCACGCACACGTTCCATGGCTTGCAGAATACGTTGTTCGGCGCGGCTATCAAGAGATGAGGTTGCTTCATCAAACACCATGATCTTGGGTTGCTTGAGAATTGCCCTGGCAATGGCGACTCGCTGTTTTTCGCCACCGGAAAGTTTCAGGCCTCGCTCACCAACCTGAGTGTCTCCCCCATCCGGTAATTGTTGAATAAAATCGTCGAGATAGGCCATACGTATCGCATCCCAAACCTCTTCACCGCTCGCATTAACATTGCCATACTGGATGTTTTCCAGAATGCTGGCATTAAACAGAACCGTGTCTTGCGGCACGACACTAATCGCTTGACGTAAGCTTTGTTGAGATACACTGGCTATATCCTGACCATCAATAAGAATATTCCCTGATTTTAGGTCATAAAACCGAAACAGCAACTTCATTATCGTCGACTTTCCGGAGCCACTACCACCGACAATCGCTATTTTTTGTTTTGGCTTTACCTTGAAACTCACGTCTTTGAGTATTGGTCGTTCAGAATGATATGAAAAACCGACACTTTGAAATTCAATTGTGCCCTCATGGACATTTAAGCTTGGTGCGTTGGCGATATCTTGCACTGCGGGTTTGACTTTGAGCAATGCAAACATTGCATCTATGTTGGCCATCGACCCTTTCATCTCGCGGTAGACAAAACCGAGAAAATTCAGCGGTAAAAAGATCTGCATCATTAACGCGTTGATCAAAACGAAATCACCAATCGTCATTACTTGCTGACTTACATGAAATGCCGCGAGGACCATCGACGCAGTTGCTGCGGTGGAGATTATCACGGCTTGCCCACCATTTAGGCCAAATAAAGTTAATCGATTTTTTCGCCTAGCCGCTTCCCAATCGGCTAAATTTTCATCGTATCGTTCAGCTTCGAAGGATTCATTATTAAAATATTTAACCGTCTCAAAGTTCAACAGACTGTCGACTGAACGAGTGCTGGATTTGCTTTCAGCACTGTTCATTTGTCGAATTGTTTCCGTACGCCACTCGGTGGCAATCACGGAGAAACCCACATAAGCCACCACCGACAGCAAAACGATAAGCGCGTACCAAATCGAATAATTCCAAAATAACAAAATCATGATCATGCCAATCTCGACAAATGTGGGCACGATATTGAAAATCATAAAACGCATCAAAAAGCTAATGCCATTAACGCCACGTTCGATATCTCTGGAAACTCCCCCGGTCCGCCGATTTAAGTGATACGCAAGATCAAGCGAGTGCAAGTGCTGGAAGACCTTATGCCCAACTCTGCGCATCGCTCTCTCTGTAACACGGCCAAATAAGGTATCGCGCAACTCGCCAAATAATACATTTGAAAACCGCACTAAACCATAAGCGACTAACAGCGCAACCGGTACGATCACCAAAGCCGAAGAATCGCCGATCATACTTCTAGCATCATCACCGTTGAGCCGGTCCACAATCTGTTTAAGTATAAAAGGTAAACCAACACTGGCTAACTTAGCGCCAACCAGACACAAAACAGCCAAGCCAATTCGACCCTTAAATTCGGTCATAAACGGGATCAATTGCTTTAGGCTGGACCAATCCACATTTTTTATATTTTCAGAATTTCCTGACCCGCGCTTCGCACCCCTCATATCACACCTATGCTAACGCTGTTCCAAGTCACTCACTAACTGCTCGAGTATCCGATCACGATAACCATAGGGAACCGTTCGATTAAAATTAAACACAAAACGGTATCGACGATGCGGACCCACCGACGATTTTGACGGTATTTCAATAAAACCCGCATAGCTACGAACGCCGCTCAAAGTGCCGGTTTTGGCGTACACACTCGCCGATGTGGATGTTAGCTTTATCTTCTTAAGTAGATCTTTTTGCGGCTCTAAGGCGGCAAGTAAATCATCAATCTGCTCGGCGCTCAGTCGATTGCTTCGTGACAAACCCGATCCCTCGGCAATGTAATGCCCTTGCCAATCAAAGAGACTTGCAAGCTCTGTGTTTGAATACTGACTACTCAGATTAAATGATACACTTTCGACATCAACGCTCTCTGACAGTTTCAGAAAAACCTGATTAGCAATAAAATTATTTGAAAACTCTAAGGTACCACGAAGCACATCGGCGAGGGTGTGTGAGTTTTCATGCCGATAAACCAATTTTGCCTGCGATGCCAATTTTCTCCCTGTTTCTATTTCTACCTTCGACCACCCGAGCTTGGCGACCAATAACTCGGCAAAATTCGACTGCGCATTTTCGGTATTAATGAGGTTCACGCGCTCAATTCGTTTAGTCAGTGTGTGTGCCAGTTTTCGCGCCGTGTTGGTTAATGGAGTCTGTACTTCTGCGCTTTCTAACCTCCCGTTGTTACGCTGTAATTTGGCGGTATTGAAATTGGCAGCAACCGCCGAAACAGGTGCGTTATAAGGGTCTGCAACCTTGCTTCTACCTGGCACCGCGGCAATATCAAAATGACTATTATCGATATATATATTGGTGATGGATGCGATGCCTTGAGCTTCTAGGCTCGCCACTAATCTAGCAACAATTCGGTCTAACTCTTCAGAAATTAGATAGGGGTCACCATACCCTTTTACCCAGAGAGTTTGTTCCTCGATCAGAAAATCGGTATGAAACCGATGCTCTAAGCCCCATTTTTCAATTGCAAGTAATGCTGTCGCCAGTTTAGTCAATGATGCGGGCATCAATGGCTTTGACACTTGCCAAGAGAATAGCGGCTCGCCACTTTCTTGAACGACGAGGATGGAATCATTTTTCGTCAATTTTACACCGCTTAACAGCGATGAATGCGCTTTGGGCACGCCTGTAGAAAGTAAGATAACAAACAGAAGCAGTAGTTTCACCTTCGCCACCTAGATTTCTAATTCTTGCTTTAGCTTCAATGCCAGATTATATATCTCGTTCTTGCGCATTCCACAGAGTTTTGCAGCTATTCCCGCCGCTTGTTTGACTGGAAGCTCATGCAACAACACATTGAGAATCGGTACAACTTCGTCGTCTCCACTCTTTATAGGCTCTACCCCGCCCAGCATTAATACAAATTCACCTCGGCTTTGGTCTTCGTTGCGCTGAAACTCATCCAAAATCGCCGCAGCCTCGCCCGATAATACTGTTTCGAACCGTTTGGTCAATTCCCGCGCAATCACCACCTGACGCCGGGCGCCTAGCACATCAACTATGTCACGCAGACATGCTCTAATTCGATGCGACGATTCCAGTAACACTGTGGTTCGATGTTGATTGCTATAGGCTCCAAGCGCGGTTTTTCGTGCGCTACTTTTTGATGGCAGAAAGCCGTCGTAGACAAAGCCATCAGTCGGAAGGCCAGCAATCGAGAGCGCTGCAATAATTGAGCTGGCACCAGGCACTGAAACGGCAGAATAACCGGCCTCACGCAAAGCTCGGACTAACACAAAACCAGGGTCACTTATTAAAGGAGTACCTGCATCGCTGATCAGTGCCAAGTTAAGGCCTCTATTTAGTTGAGTTTTGGCCCAATCAATTTGTGATTCTTCGTTGTATTCATGACAAGAACGTAATTTACTGCCAATGCCGTAATGGTTTAACAATCGTTTACTATGCCGAGTGTCTTCTGCGAGTATATAGTCTACCGAACCCAGCACTTGTAGGGCCCGGTGGCTAATATCACCGAGGTTACCTATCGGAGTTGCCACCACAAATAGTTGACCGAATTCAGATGAATTTGTCTCTCTGTTCGGATTGCTACTTGCTAAGCTGTCTTTGCTATCAAGGTCGCTCACTCGGTATACTTCGCTAATTATCAAAAGGCTGACCAGAATAATCGGAATACTCCCAAAATGCATCCAGAATTAAATAGCCGTATGAAACTCTTTTGCATCGTTGTTGGTGTTATTTTTCTCGCCAGTTGCTCTTCTGTGCCTACTCAACCTAATGCAACCGTTGAGGCAAGAGAGATTGTGGTCACTGAACCGATCACCGAAAATACTCAGACTAGTGACAACCGGCCTGACGAGCCGGTAACGCCCGCGGAAAACCGTTTTGATAAACCGGCTCTGACCGCACAAGATCTCAATTCAGATCGTGGTGAATACTTCGAACAGCAATCTGAGAACCAAGACGGCCTTGGCAGGCAAGTGGATTCGGCATTGAGTGCGGCCGAATACTATATCCAGGCACAAAATTATCTCGATGCTGAACGAGCTGCGACCGGGCTCAACAGCGAAGCGCTGAACGAAGTACAAACTGATCGCCTAGATATAATCAACGCTTACGTTGCGTACTCCAAATCAGAATACGTTCGCGCGATTTCTATATTAAAGCCGCTTTGGAGCCGCGAACCCGAGCTGATCATCGAATTGGCTGAAGAGGAAAACATTGTTGAGGCGGGCGTGGATGGCGAGTTTGAAGAAATAGTATTGCCGATCATTCCTGAGCTGCCAACTCTATCGACCCAACAAGTTGATGCGCTATTACTAGGTTCATTTAGCTACCAAGCGCTCGGGGACTATGATTCAGCGATTGATGCGCTCATCACTCGTGAACGTTCGCTGACTGGGCAATCGCGCAGCGAAACAACCCGGTACATATGGCAAGTAATTACCTCTTTGCCGTTAGAACGGCGCCAAATTATATTTGATAGTACGCAATATCCACTGGTAAGGAATCGCATAGAGCAAAGCTTAAATGCTCAACTGGCGCCTGTGGCTCAAGAACCCCAGCAATTTAGCCAATGGCGCCGAGATCAAAAAGGCCTGACCAAACAAGCAGTAAACGATACTTGGGATGCATCGTCGCCGCGCAATATTGCCGTTTTACTTCCAATCACATCTAAATTCAATAAAGCTGCGCAGGCGGTAAAGGACGGCATCAATTATCAACATGAGGCGAATGACTCGCCGTATCGACCAGAGTTACGCTTTTACGATATTGGCGACCAGCCGGCAATGGCTGCACAATACTATTCCAGTGCACTAAGGTCGGGCGCCGACTTTATCATTGGCCCGCTTGGAAAAGACTATGCAAACCAAATCAGTAATTTCGACGTCGATCAATATGGTGAAAGTCAGTATGGATTGGCACGTACCGCAACCTTACTGCTCGGCGGAGACACTCCCCTTAACGCTTCAACGTCTCGGTTTACTCTAAGTCCGGAGATGGAAGGAACTCGAGTTGCCGAACGCGCTTGGAGAGATGGTCACCTGAGCGCTGGCTTATTGGTCACCGACACTTCCAATAGTCGGCGAATCGTTGCCGCTTTCACGCGAAAGTGGCAACGCTTGGGGGGAAAAATAAGCGAACTGGTGCGTTACTCGCCTGAACAATACGACCACAGCGTTGAACTAAAGCAATTATTTAATATTAACCAGAGCCAAAATCGCTACGATCAAATTAGCCAAGCCTTAGGTTACAAACCAAAATTTTCAGCCTATCAACGTTCCGACATCGACTTCATATTAATGATCGCGAACACCGAAACCGGTCGGCTCATACGCCCACAAGTGAATTTCTTTAGCGGTTCTAAAGTTCCGGTCTATGCCACCTCATCGATATTCAACGGTATACAAGACGAAGTTAATAATTTTGATCTTGATGGCACACGCTTTCCTGTTATGCCTTGGGTGCTTAAATCCGCTGAGGTCGCACCCTACGCCGGGCAATTAAACATGCTATTTGCGCTTGGGTCCGATGCATATAGCGTCGCAGCAAATTACCAGGAATTACGCAATGACAGTAGTTTGGCAATTAATGGGAATACTGGCCAAGTAAGCATTGGGAATTATGGAGAAACAAATTATCAACCAATTTGGGCTACCTTCAAAGAGGGGAAAGTGGTTCCATTTGAAACGCTTGGTCTTGACATAAATCCGCTCACCCCTCTTAATGACGGGGTCATCGACAATCAAAACGTAAATGGAAGTTACAATGATTCGACC
>CAYQVT010000184.1:0-7527 GCA_964420885.1 uncultured Gammaproteobacteria bacterium | reverse complement strand
AACTCAGCTCCATTGACCTCAAGACCAATGAAGTCAAAACTCAATATGGCGACTTTGGATGATTTGTCTTCAAATTCGTTTGACTTGCCCTTAGCGCAAGCTGTATTCGCTTTACAGACTCGCTTCTCACTGGTTGCTGATAGTAAGATAGGCAGCGAAACCTATCTGCTAATGAACGAGGTGTTATCCGTCGAGGAAACTCCCGTGCTACGCCAGCGCGTGCAATAGAGTGTGTTATGTCAACTATATTAGACGCTTTAAAAAAATCTGAAAAAGAACGTAAGCTGAACAAGCTACCAACCTTGACCGATATTGCTGCGCCTCAAGAACCATCGCGCTGGCCAATGATTATCGGTGTGACATTGGCGGTATTAGCAGCAGCCCTAGTTGTTTTGGCTTATCTCCTTTGGAATGGTAAGCCGGCTGTCATCGAAGCACAATCGAACAATGATCAACAAGGGTTTATTCAACCGGGTGCATCAACGAATGCCCGCGCAGCGAGTACCATAGTTGGTCAGCAGGGCGCAATTGGTAAACAAGCCCAAACCGATCCGGCAAACGGTGAAATATTAGTTAACGTCGTGGTCTATTCAGACGATCCAGCACTTAGATTCGCCATGGTTAACGGCAAGTTAGTGCGTGAAGGCGAGTTTGTCGATACTGGTATTAAAGTCGACGAAATCAAATTTGATGCAGTTGTATTTAACGTGCGTGGAGAAAAGGTCATTCGCCGCCCATAAAAATCAATCGATGCAGCGACGCTTTGAGCGCGCTGAATCAAGTATTAAAACCGCATAAAAGCATAGCGCATAGATCGTAGGCATTCGCTATAATCCGCGCTTTGGCTCCGTGCCAACCAATGTGAATACAATAAAGTTTGCCTATCATGAGTTTGCCTGTCGAAGTCGCTAAGCGACGTACTTTCGCGATCATTTCGCATCCCGATGCGGGTAAAACCACGCTGACTGAACGCCTATTGCTTTCAGGCGGGGCTATTCAAATGGCCGGTAATGTTAAAGCTCGTAAGAGCGGGCGCCATGCTACCTCCGATTGGATGGAGCTTGAAAAACAACGTGGCATCTCTGTTACCTCATCGGTAATGCAATTCGAATACGGCGACAAGATCATCAATCTGCTTGACACGCCTGGCCACGCGGACTTCTCTGAAGATACCTATCGTACCTTAACCGCGGTTGATTCGGCCCTGATGGTAATTGACATCGCTAAGGGGGTTGAAGAACGCACCATCAAGCTCATGGATGTATGTCGATTGCGTACCACGCCGATCATGACCTTTGTCAACAAGATGGACCGCGAAGGTCGAGACCCAATTGAGGTGATGGATGAAGTAGAGTCGGTGCTCGATATCCTCTGTGCTCCGATGACTTGGCCGATTGGTATGGGTAAATTGTTTCGTGGCATTTACCGAATCTACGACGATACGGTTCATTTGTTTGCGGGTCGTCCGGGAAACAGTGAAGAGCAAGATCAGCTTATTAAAGGCTTAGACAATCCCGAGTTAGATGTGCTCCTTGGGCCTCTGGCCGATGAACTTCGCGAAGAATTAGAATTAGTGCAGGGTGCTAGTAACGAGTTTGATGAAGAACTCTACGAGAGCGGTGATTTGACACCTGTGTTTTTTGGCTCAGCGATCTCTAATCTTGGCGTTGATGAGTTAATGGCGGGTTTTGCCGAGCATGCCCCAGCGCCTCAAGGTCGTGCGGCTGAAACCCGAGTGGTGAAATCCGACGAAGAAAAATTCACCGGCTTTGTGTTTAAAATTCAAGCCAATATGGACCCCTCTCATCATGACCGAATCGCGTTTATGCGAATTACCTCTGGCATGTTCACTAAGGGTAAAAAACTGAAGCACGTACGTTTAAAGCGAGATATGGCGATTAATAATGCCAGTTCTTTTATGGCTTCAAAGCGCGATGCTACCGAAGAAGCTTATGCGGGGGATATTTTAGGTGTTCATAATCACGGCACTATCCAGATTGGCGATACCTTTACCGAAGGAGAAGAATTAAAATTCACAGGTATTCCTAATTTCGCTCCTGAATTGTTCAGGCGAGTTCGCTTACAAGATCCATTGCGGGCTAAGGCCTTACAAAAAGGCTTGATTCAGCTATCAGAGGAGGGTGCAACTCAGGTGTTTAGACCATTAATTAATAACGACATGATTCTAGGTGCGGTTGGTGTGTTGCAGTTTGACGTGGTTGCTCACCGGTTAAAATCAGAATACAACGTTGATTGTAGTTTCGAAGCGGTTCAAGTGGCGACGGCTCGGTGGTTGCATTTTCCAGATGACAAAACCGAAACCGAATTTCGCCGTAAAAATGAATCAAATATTGCGCTAGACGGCGCAGAGTGCCTTACCTATGTCGCACCAAATATGGTCAACTTGCAACTCACCATGGAACGTTGGCCTGAGGTTGAATTTAGAGAGACTAGAGAAATTTAGTCGCTCTAAAGTTTATCAGACATTTGTCGTTATCCCGCTGTATGACTCTTGCAAGTCCATCGTGTTGAATGAGCCTCAAGTTATATTAGAAGCAAGCCGATTTACTCTTGCCTGGGTCTGAAACTTGCTTCAATCGCTCGGCCATCTTGTTTATAGATAACCCCATCCTTCATCACCATGTCGACATTTTGCATTAAGGCTACATGCTTTAAGGCATCGCCTTTAACCGCAATGATATCGGCCAGTCGACCAGGAACGATGGTTCCCCATTGTTCTTCAACTCCCATGAACTTAGACGGCCAATAGGTTGCTGCTTGAATGGTTTCCATCATTGGTACGCCCATTACGTTGACCCATACTTCCATCTCGTTCCACGTGGATTGACAGTGAAATTTCAATGGAATGCCTGAATCGGTGCCAATCATCATGACCACTCCAGCGTCACGCAATTGATGGAATTTGCGTTTCAAGGTCGGTTTCCGTTTTGGTGTTAACTGGAAGTACAAAAGACGATCAGGGTGAGTAATTGATGCTTCAATGTCAGCAATTGTGTCTTCTTTTAAACCGCGCTTCCAGCAAGGGTTGTCGGTGGCTTCGGGGTTTTTGCGCAGTTCGTCAAAATTCCATAAGCCTTCGACCGTTGGTGTCCAATATAGTGGACCACCGCGAATTCGTCCGGTCGCGGTCCGCTCTTTCAATGCTTGCATCACACTAGGAGGGTACTCGGGTGACGTTGCCAAGCCTGTGTGCTCAAAGTTATCTACGCCAATTTCCAGCCCTCGCCGAATCTCCTCAGGTCTGTGCGAATGGCCTACAACCTTCATACCCAATTTGTGCGCTTCAGCGACCACGGCTGTTGCCTCACGCAGAGACATTTCGTCTTGGTCAATCAGTTTTACAACGTCCATACCGGCTGTATGGAGTTTGCGAACTTTGGCCCGCGCGTCAGCCTCCCCGTTGATACCCCAGCGAAAATTTTCCGTACCTGGATAAGCTTTGTGTTGAATGAATGGACCTGACACAAACAATCGAGGGCCGTGCAGCTCACCCTTGTTAATACGCTTTTTAATTGACGCCGATTCCTTCAGTGGTGCGCCTAAGTCGCGAGCGGTGGTGACGCCTGCCAATAATAATTGTTCCGCTGATGCTGGCATGATTTCGTTTTCTAAGCGGTCTGGGTAAGCCGTATCCCAATGCTCGTAGTCAGAGTGCCCTGCCAGCATTAAGTGCGCGTGCATCTCCCATAGACCGGGCATAACAGTTTTGCCCTCAGTGGAGACAACCTGAAAATCGTTGGGAACATCCACCTCACTTTGCGTACCCGTTGCCGTGATTTTATTACCTTCGATTAAAATCACACTATTGTAGACGGGAGTCGAACCTAAGCCGTCTACTAAGGTGCCGCCGACCAGCGCCAATTTTTGTTGATCCGCGTAGGCCGTGGAACATGCGGCTGCAAAAAAGCAAAAAGCCAGTGCGCCGGCTAAGAGGTTATTAATTGTTATGATGGGTTGCCACATAATGCCTCCTAATAATCAGGAGCTCAGAGTAGCATAGCGGCATCAAATGGGCGAATTGCTGTCCCTATTCAAACTCACCCGCTGTTTCAAAAAAGAGTTCGTAGTAGACTGCGCTAACTGGATTCGGCGATCGCCCCTTTGCCGATTCCTTCAAAGGCTTTTACTTTGAATTTCGCTCTTGGCATTTCTTGCTCAAGCAGTAAGAGCAAGTGTTCGGCAATGCACTCGACCGTCGTGTCGGCATCCATTAGGTGTACTCGTTCTTCAGGTAACGTCAAACTGAATTTACCTTGTTCGGTTTGATAGTCGAAACGCATCTGGCCGCCCGCTAGCTTACTTACGTCCTCGCTGGTGCCAATATAGATATCTTGCCATCGTTGGGCGATAGATTTTTCAAGCTTTCTATTTCTAAGTTTATTCTTCCATACTTGAATTTTAGACCGATGGCCATGTGCGATGCGTTGACAGTTACCGTCGTGCTTTTTTAAGCCGTGGCTATAGGTGTAGTAAGGCCCACTGCCGGATTCGGTTTCTAAGCGGATTTTGATATCGTCAACATTGCTCGGCAATATTTGAGCTAATTGTTTAGCGATATATTCGCGAAGATATTTAAGTGAGATGTGCTCGGCGCTAATTAAGCATAAGGCATCAGTCGGTGAGGCGTGTCGTATTAGTTCGCCTGATGCGGACCTAAATTCAAGCCGCGTATCGGAGTTTGTTTGAGTGAGTGCCAGCCCTTCATACTCTGTTGGAACCAAGAGCTTGTGGTCAACTTCTTGGTCAATCCATTGTTTGACGCTTTTTTTAACCTTGGCAAAATCAAATACCATACTTTGCTTATCGAGCCTGCCACCCAGTTCTATGCTCACCGACCAGCTGGCTCCTATAAGGCCTCGTTTGGGGTCTAGTACAGAGCAATCAATTACGGTCAAATTATCTACAAAAAGGCGTGGCATGAGTGTAAATCGGGTGTTATTCGTTAGTTGAACTATACTACAATTCGCAGCTCACAAACTCGTAGGCAACTATTAAATGACCATTACACGTTTCCCCCCATCTCCGACAGGTTATCTACACATAGGTGGTGCCCGTACGGCTCTTTACTCGTGGCTACACGCACGCCAAAACGGAGGCAAATTTGTATTGCGTATTGAAGACACAGATTTAGCGCGATCGACGCCTGAATCGGTGCAAGCTATTTTGGACGGCATGCAATGGTTAGGTCTCGATTATGACGAAGGCCCGTATTACCAAACTCAGCGATTCGATCGATATAGAGAAGTGATTGGCGAATTATTGAGCGGTGGCAAGGCGTATCATTGTGAATGTTCGCGCGAGCGTTTAGATGAGATGCGAGAAACCCAAAAGAGTCAGGGCTTAAAGCCAAAGTACGATGGCCGTTGTCGAGATTTGGATTTGCCTGAAACCAAGAACTCGGTGGTACGGTTTAAAAACCCGCTTGATGGTGATGTGGTCATTCGAGACATTGTGAAAGGCAATATCGTAATCTCCAATCGTGAACTCGATGATCTCGTGTTGGCACGCCCCGATGGCGTCCCAACCTATAATCTTACTGTGGTGGTGGACGATATGGATATGGGTATTACTCACGTGATTCGAGGCGATGATCACATCAATAATACGCCTCGCCAAATTAATATATTGGCGTCACTGGGTGCAGAATTGCCTTTGTATGGTCATGTGCCTATGATTTTAGGAGAAGACGGCGCGCGTATGTCTAAGCGACATGGCGCGGTGGGTGTGATGCAGTATCGAGATGACGGATTCCTGCCGGAAGCACTATTGAACTATCTCGTGCGACTTGGCTGGTCACATGGTGATCAAGAGCTTTTTACTATTCAGGAATTGCTAGAATTATTCAAACTTGAAGATGTTAGTAAGTCTGCTTCGGCGTTTAATCCAGAAAAACTATTATGGGTAAACCAAGAAAAGATCAAGGCGTTGGGTGCCAAGGAGCTATTGCAACGAAGTGCATGGCATTTTGCTCAAGCTGGTCTAGAACCGCCGACAGACGACTATGCAGAGTCCGTTGTAGCCCTGATACAAGAGCGCTGTAAAACCTTGGTCGATGTGGTTGATCAGACTCGCTTCTTTTTTACCGAGGTTGAGTCTTATGATTCAACCGCGTTGAAGAAATGGGTAAAGCCTGTATCGCCGAGCCTCTTGACAGCCTTACTCTCAAAACTCGAGGTGTTAGACGATTGGAATGCCGCTGCTGTGCAGGCATCGGTTCAGGCGGTTGTCGATGAAAATCAGGTTGGCTTTGCAAAGGTTGCGCAACCGGTTCGCATAGCGGTTACCGGCAGTACCATGTCTCCATCAATCGATGTGACCCTAGAACTGCTAGGACGAGAACGAAGTTTGCAACGCTTGAACGCAGGTTTAAAAGCCTTTGAGTCGGCGCTACTTGAGCGAGTTTAATGGTCAAGCTTATTTGTAAGACAAATTGTTAATTTACACAAAGAAAGAGTTTTCACAAGCATGAATTAACGCATGCAAATGAAAAAAAATTAATAGATTCGTGACCATTAAGTTTTTGGCTGCTAGAATAATTGACGAAGTTTATAACGGCCTTTGCGCGGCTTATGGCAGTCATTTCAAATTCTTAGTGTGTTGACTCATGCAGTAAACTGCAAGCTAACCGCCTTTGATGATCTGACTTCATCGGGTTTTTTGTTCGATTAGGTCCGTGTTGCAATTAATTACTTGGCTTGTACTGCAAATCCGTTATAGACTTAGAAGCGTAAGCTCTGCATTAGACAGAGCCGAAAAAATAATAAACAACTCCATACGGAATTGTTAAAACTAAAGATTCAGAAAAGTGTTTCGAAGGGTTGGTCTCGCGGGATCAAATACAAGTGAAGCAATTTTCCACAGATCTTAGCGTTTAATTGTTTCAGTTTGGGTTAGCCTTAGGAGAAGATGTTTGCCTTGCTTGCGCAAGAGTGTAAATGCCCTTGGTAATAAATCAGTGATGGATCAGCTAACCATGCTTGGATCTGCCTAGTTATTTACAAATGGAAGTTGCACTGATGCTCAAGGGCTTTTGTTGCTGTAGTTGACTCGATTTCTTATGTATATCGTTGATTAGTTATTAGTAATAGTCGTGTGTTTAGCTATGTCGGTTTTATTTGAAATCTGTATTCGCCTTTGATTGCAGCATGTTTGATTACAAATCCGCCTTGCTTTACCCCATGTCTTTCATTCTTTGTTCCTAACGTTTGTTATTAAGATTTCCGCGCGTATCATTGTTGGTATGTAAGGTTAATATAGTTGAATAACTGAATTTCAATTCTTCTCATCTGTATGCCTATTTTTAGTTCGTAACATTAGCTGTCGTAAAAAATGGGTGTAAAGGTGCGGGGAATTTAAACGAAATCAGCTTTATTGCGGGGTGGTCTATTCTTAATATGGAGTAGGTTGATTTGCAGAGTTAGGCTGATGAAAATTGAATCTAGCTAAATAGATTTCATTACAAGAGGTTAAATCTAAAATGAAAAAATCTGTGTTGAATTGGATTGG
>CAYQVT010000183.1:0-7531 GCA_964420885.1 uncultured Gammaproteobacteria bacterium | reverse complement strand
CGATGGCAATTGGATGCAAGGCCGTACCACCTATGGTGGCATGTCAGCTGCTCTTTGTTATCAAGCGGTTATTAACGATCATCCTGACTTACCCCCACTAAGATCAGCACAAATTAACTTTATTGGTCCAGCAGGTGGGACGGTCAGCATTTCTACCAAGGTGATGCGCCGAGGGCGCTCGGTGGCCTATCTAAGTGCTGAGATGGCTGGTGAAAAAGGCCTAGCAACCCATGCTGTATTTTGTTTTGGCAAAGCAAGGGAATCGCGGCTCAATCAACATTTCACTCACACTCCCAACGTTCCAGACGTAGAAGATTCAAGCAACTTCTTTGGGCCAACAAATTCAGGCCCGTCATTTGCAGGTAATTACGATTGCCTACTGGCACAAGGCGGTCACCCGGTGAGTGGCTCAAAAGCTCATGAGCATTTTATTTGGGTTCGACACAAAGACAAACAAGCGGATGACATTGCCGCCTTAATTGGCATTGCCGATATGCCGCCTCCAGCTGTGTTACCGATGTTCAAAGAGCCCGCTCCAATTAGCTCTATGACGTGGATGATGAATTTCCTCAAACAAGATATACACACTGAAAGCGGATGGTGGCTAATGAGGTCCGCCGCAGAACATTCGAGTGACGGCTACTCGAGTCAAGACATGCAGGTTTGGAACAAAACTGGAGAATTGATCGTTACGGGTCGACAAAACGTCGCGGTTTTTTACTAATACTATTAACTCATTACGATGGTGTAGAGTTAATCGATAAAATTCGGTTTACGCTTTTGTAGTTCGGCCATGACCGCCTCTATTTGATTTGGCGCTCCCATGATCTTATCTTGTTCGACAGATTCCATTAACAAACCTTGTGCAGCGGTTTGATAATAACTGGCATCGATGATTTTTTTGGCAGATCGTATTGCGGCTGGATTCTTATTGGCTATCTCATCGGCGACACTCAAAGCATGTGCTAATGGATCGTCGACGACGTCGGTTACGAAACCCCATTCTTTAGCTTGTTTAGCATCAAAAATTTTTGCCGTGTAAGTAAGCTCTCTAATCACATCATCTCGAATTAAGTGACGCATTATTTGCGTACTACTCATGTCTGGCACAATTCCCCAACGCATTTCCAAAATTGAAAATTGGCTATTAGGTGTGGCATAACGAAAATCAGCACCTAGAGCGATTTGCAGACCACCACCTAAACAAAAACCGTCTATCGCCGCGATAACTGGCATCGGTAATTCACGCCACATCCAAGCCGCGTACTGTGCAGCGTTGGCGATTCCGTGAGTACGATCAGCGAGCGCAGGGGGAAGCCCATCGCTGCTATTTTTCTCACCATCAGGATCTAACATCGAGGAGAAATTCGATTTATCTAAGCCAGCGCAAAAATTTCCGCCGTCACCAGAAATAACCACAACCCGTATGCTAGAATTTTGGCGTATTTCTTCACCCACCATTGGAATCGTTTCGAACATCTTGCTGTCCAATGCGTTCATTTTATCCGCTCTTGAGAGAGTCACAATTGCAACGTGGTTGTCTATTGAAAGCGTTATTCTATTATTAATCATGGTCTTGTCTCGCTAAAAAGGCATTATCTCTTGCCAGCTTACTGTTTGGTTTTTTTAAGCCGTGTTCACATCATCGGAGTCAACCAGCATAAGAATGGGCGGTAGAATCAGAAAATCAAAAATAAGCGCTATAACGATGGTGATTGCGGTTAAGTTACCAGCCATTGCGTTTAGGTTAAAACTCGATGTACCAAGCAAACTAAAGCCCATCGCCAAGGCTAATGTGGTAATAATAAGCGCTACACCAACATTGGAAAAGGCGTACTCTATTGATTGTTCTTTGCTAAGGCCCTTGACTGTTCGCCCGCGTCGATACTTGGTGATAAAGTGCACTGTATCGTCCACCAGTATTCCTAGAGAGATACTAAACACCATCGCTACGGCCATATTGACTTGTCCATTAATGACTCCCCAAACACCGAACGCCATAAACGCAGGCACGGAGTTTGGGATAATACTAATGATCGCGTACCGAATAGAACGCAGGGCGATTAATATGGTCAGTGTCACGCCTAGAATTGCCAAAAGTCCACCTACTAACATTGAGCGAATGTTGTTTTCACCAATATGTGCAAACATTAAACTAACGCTAGAGCCAGGTTTTGCGTCAGCGCGGTGATTCTCTTTCAACCAGATATGAGCTCGCTCGGCGAGTGCGATTAATTCTGAGTTAATAATATTACTCACCAGCACCCCAACCTTAGTCTCTGATTTATCCAAATTAAGTTGGTTGTTCAAATCCAAGCCGTAAGGTAATGACATCTCGTACATTAGATTATATTGCGCCGCCAAGTCACTACGTTCGGGCACCGTATAAAATGCCTGATCATCGGCATTCATACTGCGATTTAACCGTTTAATCACATCGATATACGTATCAACGTGAGTAACCGCAGGCTCAGATTCAAGAAACCTTTGAAAACCTTCTAATGTGTTTAGAAATTCAGGGCTGGTGACGCAGGATGCTTCGCCGCATTCGAGCGTAAAATTTATATCTTTCACACCGGGTAAGTGTTTAATTGCAAACTCCATGGAATCCCGATACGGCACGCCCTTATCAAAGTAGGCAATTGGGTCATCGTCAATCACATTCAGAGGAATCATTGCCATCAGACCAAATGCTACCAGCAAAGAACCGATCAAAGCCTTGGTTCTGTGAACCACAATAAGTCTAGCGAAACCTATCATCAATTTGTCGTTGATGGTAGACGGTTTACGCGAGCGAGTGATCAGCATGGTAATCGCCGGCAGCAAGGTGAAAGTGAGAACCATCGCCCAAATAACGCCAATGGCTGTCATATTACCGAGCTCAGCAAACGGAGGAGATGTGGCAAAATTTAAGGTCAGAAAACCAACCGCAGTCGTCACGCTGGTTAGCACTATCGGTTGTAAATTCAGTCGAAGACTTTCGCTCATGGCGTCATACGCTGTGAGTTTCTGCGATAGGCCCCTCAAATAAACAGACAGCAAATGGACTGCGTCACACACCGCTATAGTGAGAACAATGGTCGGAGTCATTACATTAGCCGTATTCAAGGCATAACCAATCCAGCCTGCGCTGCCCATAGCCACCGCACTGGCACAAGCAATAACAACTAGGGTACTAACAACGCTACCAAATGAACGAAAAAACACAACTAACAATATTAGAATCAAACCGTACATGGCCGGTACAATTGTCGCAATGTCTTTATTCGCCATTTCATTAAACGAATTATTGATGACCGGCACGCCCGCCAAATGCATCTCAATATCTGGGTACTTAAGTCGGTATTCGCTTAGGAGCTCGCGTCCAAAATTCACCACCTCGGGGTGCGACTGGTCGCGACGGTTTCTTTGCTCAGCTTGTTGTTCTTTGCTTGCCGTAAGATCGGCTTCTGGAGGCAGTTCAAGGTTGATATTAATCATTGCCGTAGTGCCGTCGGGAGACACCAAGCGTTTGACCAATTGCTTCTCACTAAGCGCCACCTGCTTCAGCCAAGTGATCTTCTCAGCACTCAAATCATCGACTTCGAGTAATAAATCTTCAACCAACAAATCGTCTTGATCTGCGGTGGTATTTTGAAAATTGGTAATCGAGTCTACGCGCATTGCGAATGGCACTTGCCATCCTTGTTCGGTTAACTCATGAATCAAACTTAGGATTCTTGGCGTAAACACACTCCCAGTTTCGGGTCGCAACATAATCGCCAAATTATCGGTCTTGGTATATATGTCTTGGATGGCTTCATGGGCCACCAACTGAGGTTCATCATCTTCGAAGTAAATCTTATAGTCGGACTCTAAATAAAGATCCTTAGCGCCATAACTTATCAACACTGTAATAACAATGCTCATGGCCGCGAGCCAATTCCTGCGACGCATCAAAAAACTGATAATATTCTTTTCCATCATGGCTTATCCAAACAACACATTAAGTGGCATGCAGATTACCATAGTCCGCATTAGGAAAATGCGATATCCGCGCAAACAAAATGCTTGGAATTTAACCTTTTTATTGCATAATTGAGGCCTATTAAGTATTCAATTTTGAAACAGGAAAAATTCTTGCTTCTTTATCCATCAATTTGGTCTGAGCGACGTTAGCAATTAATGCATTTGCAACTCTTTTCATTGTAAATGTGCTTGGATCAATGCGATTTCAAATCGCCTACAAAATTTGAGTTATCAGTAAATCCTAGCAACTGTATTAATACACCCAATCAGTGAGTTTTAGAATGGAAGACGCCTACAAAAAAATCATTATCGAATGCGGGGAAGACCTTAACCGCCCAGGATTAGTTGACACACCAAAGCGTGCCGCTAAGGCAATGAGGTTTCTGACAAGAGGTTACGAGCAAGATTTGGACACCGTAATTAACAACGCGCTTTTTCCTTCAGATTCGCGTGAAATGGTAATTGTTAAAGATATCGAGCTGTATTCGATGTGTGAGCATCACTTGTTGCCCTTCATTGGCAAGGCGCACGTGGCCTATATACCCAGCGGTAAAGTATTAGGCTTATCAAAAGTAGCCAGAATTGTCGATATGTACGCGCGACGCATGCAGATTCAGGAACAGCTCACCACCGAAATTGCTGAAACTATCCGCGAAGTAACTGGCGCTGAAGGTGTTGGTGTGATTATTGAGGCCAAGCACATGTGTATGATGATGCGCGGCGTGCAAAAGCAAAACTCAGTAATGAAGACCTCTTCAATGCTTGGCATTTTCAGAAGCAATCAAGCTACACGTACTGAATTTTTATCATTGGTTAGCGGGTAACTAATTAACCTGGCGTATCACAATTAAGTGAATATCACCTAGCAGGGTGAGGCGAGAGCCAGGCCAAGTGACTAATATTATTTCAACGAAGCATCACCTGGAAGTGACCTAAGGTTGGTCGAGCAGCTTTAGCGAATCAAGGAGACTTGTTTTGTTGCTTAAAGGCCGCTAGTGCATGGAATGCATTCAGTGGCCTTTTTTTAAACCAGTCTGAGCTAAGCCAAAATAAGTTAGCAAATGATAGGAAGTGCTGTAGAAATACAAAAACACATGTAATTTCAGCATTGAAGCCCTGTTCAGGATTCATATTAGTATTTGAAAACCGAGAAAAAAAACGGTAAGAATATTAGCGAAAAACCGACAATCAAGGGAGCTTAACCGTTAGGGTGCAGGCAAACTTTCGCGATATTAGCCCATTATCGTAACAATGATTGAACGACGGTGCGGTCGATAACGATGCTCCCACAGGAACACGCCTTGCCATGTTCCTAGGGCAAGACGTGCATTTTTGACCGGGATAGTTAATTCATTCACCGTGAGAATTGAACGAATGTGTGCGGCCATGTCGTCATCGCCTTCATAGTCATGGCGATATTCAGGGTCGCCGTCAGGAGCGAGACGTTGAATAACGGTCTCCAAATCCAAAAGTACCGTCGGATCAGCATTTTCAGTAATGACCAATGAAGCACTTGTGTGTTGTAAAAATACGTTTGCTAGGCCGGTATCAACGCCTGTTTGCCGTACCAAGTCAGATAACTTCGAGCTTATTTCAATAAAACCTCGACCGGACGTTTCGAGAATGATGGTAAATTGGTTCATGCGTTTCAATCAAACTCTAATTTAGCCCATGTACAAGTAACTATTCTCATTAAAGACTGCGTTGACGCATTACTTCATAGAGGCAAACGCCAGCGGCTACCGAAACATTTAAACTGGAAACCACACTACCAGACATCGGAATACTGACAAGGGAGTCGCACTTTTTCTCAGTTAATTTTCTCATCCCCTTGCCCTCGGCCCCCATTACAATCGCAACCGCACCCGTTAAGTCTTGTTGATAAATAGAACGTGTTGCTTTGTCTGACGTGCCGATCATCCAGACACCCTGTTGTTGGAGATTTCCCATCGTTCTTGCCAAATTAGTGACCCTAAAAATCGGCATGGTTTCGGTCGCACCGCTGGCTACCTTCTGAACAACCGGCGTCATAGGGCTGGCGTTATCTTTAGCAACAACGACCGCATTTGCACCCGCGGCATCGGCAGTTCTTAAGCACGCACCGAAATTATGGGGATCTTGCACTTGGTCTAAGATTAACAGCAACGGCGTATCTTCGGGTTTACGGAGTGCTTCGTGGCTATTCATGCTTAGCTTTTTGATGAACGATTCTAACTCCTTATCGCCCCCATCTTGCTTGGGCTTTACGCACAGAGCAATTCCCTGATTTTGATCAACCCCACAACGCTGGGCAAGTTCGCGTTTATCAACACTATGGACCGGCAAGCCAAGCTTCCTCATTTGTTGCACGGCTTTCTGTTGTGAGGAGTTTTTACTACTCGTAACCACCCAAAGGGCAATAGCGCGCTCTGGATTAATCTCTAATACAGCGCTAACTGCGTGGTGACCCAGCACCCATGAAAGTTGTTGTGCCATTATTTACGCTTGTTCTTTTTGTTGTTAGATTTATTGTAAGAAGAAGAGCGCCGTGGCTTGGCGTCACTAGCTTTGAATGCTTTACCTCGTTTACCATGGCTAAACTTTTGGTTCTTAATATCGGTTAAAGAGAAATCAATTCTTCCTTGTTCCATATCAACACGCGCTACTTGCACTTCCAGTCTATCGCCAGTCTGATAAATTCGGCCACTATGCTCGCCCACCAAACGGCGATGATCTGCCTCGTATCGATAGTAGTCTTGACCAAGAGAGGTAATATGAACCAAACCATCGATATAGAATTCTTCGAGCTCCACAAAGACACCAAACTCAGTGACACTGGAAACCACTCCGAATAAGGTATCACCAATTTTATGGCTCATAAATTCGCACTTTAGCCACTGCACAGCCTCGCGTGTGGCCGCTTCTGCTCGTCGCTCGGTTGACGATGTTTGTTCAGCGGTTTTATCAACTTGAACAAATTTCTCGTCGCTGTCCTGCAAATCGGGTTTGTCTAATAGTCGGCGAATTTGACGATGCACTAATAAGTCCGAATAGCGCCGAATTGGCGACGTGAAATGCGTGTATGAATCAAAATTAAGAGCGAAATGTCCGGTATTTTCGGCGTCATAGCGAGCTTGTTTCATACTTCGAAGCAATGCAGTCTGAACAATTTTTGCGGTAATCGGATCATCTACTGCATTAATCACTTCAGAAAAATGTTTTGGTGTGGGCGCGTCACCGCCACCTAGCAGCAATTTGAATTGCCGCAAAAACACTCTGGCGTCGGCGATTTTATCTTCGTCTGGAGCGTCGTGAACGCGATAAATACCGGCTGCTCCAGAATCATCTAACATTAGAGATGCACAGATATTGGCTGCGAGCATACACTCTTCAATTAATCGATGGGCGTCGTTTCTTACTCGTGCTTCGACGCGTTCAATTTTCCTGTTTTGATCAAAAATAATCAGCGGTTCCGGTATTTCAAATTCTATTGTTCCACTACCACGACGACGCTTTCCAAGTTTATTCGACAGAGCATATAAAT
>CAYQVT010000182.1:0-7542 GCA_964420885.1 uncultured Gammaproteobacteria bacterium | reverse complement strand
TGATTAAGACGGTTTGAATGTCATTACGTTTTGGCATTTCTAAATCCTCTTAAGCTTTCGCGTCGCTATTGTGCTTGCCCATCATGTCAATAAATCGCTCAAACAACGGCGCAACATCCCTAGGGCCCGGGCTGGCTTCAGGATGGCCTTGGAATGAAAACGCAGGCACATCATTACGTGATATGCCTTGAATTGTGTTGTCGAAAAGTGAGCGATGGGTAACCTCGAGCGTGTCTGGCAGACCTGCCTCCTTAACCGCGAAACCATGATTTTGACTGGTAATCATTACTTGCTTAGTAAGCAAGTCTTGTACTGGGTGATTTGCACCGTGATGTCCAAACTTCATTTTTTCCGTTTTTGCGCCAGATGCTAAGGCTAGAATTTGATGCCCTAAACAAATACCAAAAATCGGAGTGCCACTCGCAACAATATCTTTAGTGGCTTGAATAGCGTAGTCACATGGTTCGGGGTCACCTGGCCCATTTGACAAGAATACGCCGTCTGGGTTTTGTGACAAAACGTCGGATGCTGGAGTTTTTGCCGGAACAACGCTAACTTCACAGCCGAGTTCAACCAATATTCTCAATATGTTGTGTTTTACGCCAAAATCGTAGGCCACAACCTTATAAGTGTCATTATTCTTTTCTTGGTAACCATCGGTAAGTGACCATTGCGCTTGGGACCAAGAATATGGGTCTCGTGTTGTCACTTCTTTAGCGAGGTCCATGCCCTTTAAACCTGGGAACCCTTTGGCTGCTTCGACCGCTAAATCTGCATCCAAATTGTCACCGGCAACAATACATCCATTTTGCGCACCCTTTTCGCGCAGTATGCGAGTCAACTGGCGAGTGTCGATATCAGCAATCGCAACCGTATTATTATCTTTCAAATAGTCGTCTAAATTTTGGGTATTGCGCCAATTATTCGCCATACGAGGCAAGTCTCGGATAATTAACCCATTAGCATAAACCGAGCAAGATTCAACGTCTTCTTGGTTGGTACCGGTGTTGCCGATATGTGGATACGTCAAAGTAACTAGCTGCTGTGAATACGACGGGTCGGTCAAGATTTCCTGATAGCCGGTCATCGATGTATTGAAGACCACTTCTCCCACCGATTGACCTTCTGCGCCTATTGACTGCCCCCAAAATAGAGAGCCGTCCGCGAGTGCTAATAGTGCCGTATATTTCACGTTCTGAGCCTTTTTTGTAATTTGATTGTTGATGAGCGCGCAAAAATTTTCAAACTAATTTCAGAAGCAGTAAATTCCGCTTAAAAAAAGGGAGAAGCCTTGAGCAAGGCTTCTCCCTTTTCTGAATTTTGTCTACAAAAACCATTGGCTTAGCGGTAACCCAATGGGGCAAAGCAAGCATGTTATATGGCCTTTTCATCGGGGCGTATTCTAGCCGAAGCGCAGTCATTTATGCAATGTGAAAGCATCCTAAAAGCGAGATAAAATGGACAAATCTACGTGCACTGTTTTTAGCCTAAATTAATCCAAGCTTTAACTCTCTGGTATGGCGTTAATCAATACTCGATAATCCCAGCACGTCTTCCATATTGTAACAATTGGCGGGTTTTCCAACTAGCCATTGTGCTGCCCGTACCGCACCTTTCGCGAAAGTCATTCGCGATGAGGCTTTATGCGTTAATTCTACTCGTTCTCCTTCACTAGCGAATAGTACAGTGTGATCACCTACCACGTCACCTCCTCGAACCGTGGCAAATCCAATGGTATCTCTGGCTCGGGGCTTATCTATTCCTTCTCGTCCATAGACTGCACAGCGAGTTAAATCACGGCCCAGCGTATCGGCAATCACTTCGCCTAGACGCAGCGCAGTGCCCGAAGGGGAATCAACTTTATGTCGATGGTGGGTCTCAATGATTTCAATATCCGAATCAACCGCTAACACTTCAGACATTTGCTTTAACAAATGAAAACAAAGATTCATTCCGACGCTCATATTGGCCGCAAAAACAATCGGGATTGCGTCACCAGCACGATCGATCACTTGTTTTTGACCCTCGCTAAATCCAGTTGTGCCAATAACCAAGGACTTGCCATGAGCTTTGCAAAACTCAAGGTTATCAATGCTTGACTCTACGGTTGTAAAATCAATCAATAAATCAAAATCTGCCTCTTCCAGTGTTGCTACAATTGGAATGTCTATTCTCCCAATACCCGATAGCTCTCCCACGTCTACTCCAATCAGAGAGCCTCCAGGTCTCTGTATGGCGGCACTTAAGGAAAGATCGTCGGATTCCGCGTGATAAACCGCGTTAATTAGGGCTCGCCCCATTCGGCCAGAGACTCCGGCAACTGCAATTTTTAGCACTTAAGCTATACCTTTTAATATTCAATTAGTGAAGGGTGAAAGGTCTACGATTAAATCGGCCTTTAGGGTCAACCTAGCTTCGAAACACGTCTTTGATTTTACCGAAAACGCCTTCGTCTTCATTTATCTCTGAAAATTTCTCTAAATCAAATTCGTCAGATACCCGTAGTATATCCAGTTCATGACAGGCATTTACCAAACCATACACCACGGTCCGGCTATAACCCGATTTCTGCATTAAACCATGGGGGCTTTCAGCCTTGACAAAAAGCATTGTACAAAGCTTGAGTAGCATATTGTCCAACTCTAATAAATCAAAGTGTGGCCAACGTTCAAGAATATAATCTGTATGAGCGTCAAGCCCCTCAGTCAATCGACTGCTCTTTGTGGCAATGGCGTTAGCCCATATCAAACGACTCATCGGAAACGCCTTTAGCTCATCCGTGGGTCTCCAACGAGCATTAATATCAACCTTGGTTACCGGCCCTTTACGCAAGGCAGCAACCCATTTTCCCGGCTCACTATGAGCATAAACCATCTCGCGCTCCGGCTTAATCACCATTAACGGCTGCCGACCCGCAAATATCTCGGTATCACTGTCCCAAAATTCACTACCAGGTTTAACAACAGTACCAGACTCTAGCTTACGAGAGACCTCTGCTTCAACCTTAGCGTCAACATAACTCGAGTCACTATCAGCTGATTCGCTAACGGAATCAAAAGAATCTTCTTCGATTTCAGACTCGCTCATTTCCCAAGCGTCTAAGCTGTTCGTTTCGAGAATGAGAACGCTGTTGTTGTGCGCGCTTTCGTCATCAGTGACCAAAACTCTCGCTTGGGGCGCTTCGACTTTTTCTTCCTCGCCCTCTTCTTTGAAACCTTTTACATCATTAACAACTTTTAGGTATTCACTATTGGTAAAGCTATGGTAATCAATACTTAAATTGTCTAATTCGTAGTCGTATTCATCCGCGTCGGAGAATTCATCGGTTTCTTCGATCTCTGTCTCCGATTCTTCATCCATCTCAACGATGGCAAACTCCATATTTTTTGGCAGGATTTGCTCTACTAAGGTTTGACTTTGAGTATCGGCCACCGCTTCTAAATCAAGCCGCGTTAATTCCATCTTAAAATCGCTCCATTGAACCGGGCGAACAATATAACCAGCCGCATCATTTAATTCATTGCCAACTCTGATTGTTGGCAAGTTACGTAATGACGCCTCTTCGGGTGGGAATTCGTAATTTGCGTCCGCGATAACGATGTTGGCGCTTTCTTGAGTATCTCTAGCCTCCTTTAAAATAACGACCTGATACTCAAGTTCGTTCTTAGCAAGATTTAAGAACGACTTAAACAGAATTTGCTCTTTCTTTTCAATTCCCTTGAAAACTAAATTTTTTACTTCGGTTACCACAGGAATTTTCTAGCCCTATTAATTTATGTATGTACAACTTGCTATACTATTTATCACGATTAGCATCTAAATTGTGTATTGATTGAACCAGTGACTAGTAACAACTTACACCTTATCGAGTCTTTTGTCTAAGACCCATTCTTCTAAGCACTCATTACAACTAACGGAAACTCTCCCATTCACCGCAATTGGGACAAAACCAATAGAGCGCTTTGGTATCGAAACCGCAGCCTATACAAGTATACTCAATCTTTTTCGCTTTGGCTCGACCCAACATTTTATTCAATAAATCGCTTCTTAAATCATCTTTTAACTTGTTGCCACGAAGCGCCTTAAATAGATAGTTTGCAAGTGGTGCACTAATACCATCATTCTGCGTTTTCTCGATGACGTGGCCGATGGCAGCAGCATCGCCCAATATTTCATGCAGAGCTTCTTGCCACAGTTCAAATGAGTCGGCATCTCTAGGTACGATAGCTATATTTATCAAGTATTTTTTTAAGCCGACCTCATCGTTCTTACTGCGGAAACTTTTGATCATTCTTTCAACTATAAGTTCAGCAAAGTTTGGATAGGATTTTGCCAGACTCAACCAAATCTCTCTGGCACCGATGTGATCACCTTCGGCTAATCGTAAATCGCCTCTAAGTAGTAAACTTCGAGCAACAGACGGGTATTCACTGCGAGCATTGCGTAAATGTTGGCGAGCAATTTGGAAATCCCCTATCTTAATCGATAATTCAGCGAGCTCACAGTAATAATGGGCGACTTGCTTGCCAAGGTTATTTCGATCAGCTCGTTTGAGTAGACGCAAAACGTCAATCGCTTTTTGCCACTCTTTTTCTTGTTGATAAATTCTCACTAGGCCATCGATGGCTAGTTTTCGATAGGTTGAAGAATCCTTAAGCTCATTAAACAAATTTTCAGCTCGATCAAGCCAACCAGCCTTGTAATAATCGTTCGCCAATTCGTGAATAGCCTGCATTCGTTGATCATCGGTCAAACTTGGCCGAGCGATTAGGTTTTGATGTATACGCGTTGCTCTGTCAACTTGACCTTTCCGTCTGAACAAGCCCCCCAAAGCCAGATGGAGTTCTACCGTTTCACTGTCTACTTCTAAGGCTTTAATAAAAACTTCGATGGCTTTATCCGGTTCTTCATTTAATAAGAAGTTTAAGCCTTTGAAATACTCCTTGTTAACGGTTTGTTTTTGCCCAAAGCCTAACCTAGCTATCAACCAGCGGCTTCCTAGCACCCCCAATAAAAAGGCCAGCGCAATCGCCGGCCAAACCCAATTCCATTCAGACAAGAAATTCATTTAAAGAAAACCTTATAAAAGCACATGGCTCTCCAACTACGCTTCGTCCTTCATTGGTTCAGTTATTGGTGCAGCTCTCAAATTCTGTACTTCTTTCTCAACTTTAGCTAATTCTCGTTTAGTTTTACCTACCTGCATTTTATTCCGTACAACTGAGAAGCTCATCAATAGGACACCAAGCAACATACCAATTGCAAACGGAACCAAGATTACAATAAATAAATCAACTTGACTCTCAATGCCAAAATAATAGCGTAAGGTTATCGCGTCGGGATTCTTAAGATTAAGTGTGAGCGCGAACAAAGCGAACACTAAAAATAAAATAATTGATAATACTTTTTTCATAGACTGATGTGCCCAATTTTCTACGGTTGGATAGCGTGGCTATATTGCCTTAAGCCAATACTGGTTCGCGATTAACTATGAATTAAGCGCGTCGACCCTTTCTTTCAACTCCTTACCAGGCTTAAAGTGAGGAGAAAACTTGTCTTCTACGGCAACTGACTCGCCTGTTTTCGGATTACGTCCTACTCGCGCCGGCCGATAATGCAAGGAGAAGCTTCCAAAGCCACGTATCTCAATGCGGTCACCGTCTTCAAATGCGCCACCCATGCGTTCCAAAACGGTTTTCACTGCTAACTCGACGTCTCGATGAGCCAAATGCGGTTGCTTGTCAACCAATGACTCGATCAATTCCGACCTAGTAATTGTTGGTGTTTTAATCATTACCCATATACCCGTGATTAATTTCAGGCGAACAAGTATAGATATTGATTGCTTAGTGCGCAATAACTCTAGACGCAAAAGTTTGGCTAAGTTACTGATATCATTTCATTTATCGGATAAATATAATATTAAACTCGCTAAATGCAAAAAAAACCTTGGTGGCCAACGGCCAACCAAGGTCTTCTTAAGAGATGTTTTAAGTCTATGCTTAAAACACGCTATGGTGAGCTTACTTATTCAGCTGCTGTTTTAATTTTTCAGCCAGCAAACTGCTACCCGAATCACCAGAACCACTGCCGTACTCTTGAATCGCTTCACTTTCGTGTTGCGCTTCTAAGGCTTTGATTGAGAGCGATATGCGACGAGTCTTGCGATCAATGGCTGTGACTTTAGACTCTACTTCTGTTCCGACAGGAAATAAAGCAGAAGCATCTTCCACATGGTCGCGCGAAATCTCAGCGGCACGAAGGTAGCCTTCAACGCCCTCTTCAATCTCAATAGTCACGCCACGAGCATCGGCTTCTTTAACCGTACCAGTAACCACAGAACCTTTTGAATTCGATGCAACGAAATCGGTAAACGGATCACCCGATACTTGTTTAACACCAAGAGAAATACGCTCGCGATCAGAATCTACTGCAAGCACAACCGCTTCAAGCTCATCACCTTTGGCGAAGTTGCGAATCACGTCTTCGCCTTCTTCATTCCAAGATAAATCGCTTAAGTGTATCAATCCATCGATGTTTCCGTCCAAGCCAATAAATACGCCGAAATCAGTAATCGATTTAATCTTACCGGTTACTTTGTCGCCTTTCTTATGAGTGGCAGCGAAGCTATCCCACGGGTTTGCACGACATTGCTTCATACCAAGTGAAATACGGCGGCGCTCTGGGTCGATCTCAAGCACAACAACTTCAACCTCGTCGTTCACTTGGCATACTTTGCTTGGATGAATGTTCTTATTAGTCCAATCCATTTCTGAAACGTGAACTAGGCCTTCAACACCATCTTCTAATTCAACAAACGCACCGTAATCGGTAATATTCGTGACTTTGCCATAATGACGAGTGTCAACCATAAAGCGACGCGCAAGATCCTTCCAAGGATCATCACCCATTTGCTTAATTCCAAGCGATACGCGTGCTTTTTCTTTATCAAACTTCAATACGCGAGCTTCAATGTCTTGACCCACTTCTAAAATTTCAGATGGGTGTTTAACACGCTTCCACGCCATGTCGGTGATGTGTAACAAGCCGTCTATACCGCCAAGATTGATGAATGCGCCATAGTCTGTAAGGTTCTTAACGATACCTTTAACAATTTGGCCTTCTTCGATGGTTTTAAGTAACTCTTCGCGCTCAGCACCTAGTTCATGCTCTACTACGGCACGACGTGATACCACAACATTGTTGCGCGCTTTATCGATCTTGATTACTTTTAACTCTAGGTCACGGTTCTCAAGATACGCAGAATCTTTTACAGGACGCACATCTACCAAAGACCCAGGTAAGAAAGCACGGACATTTTGTAAAGATACGGTGAAACCGCCTTTAACTTTGCCAGTGATTTGACCTACGACGATGTCTTCATTTTCATGCGCTTTTTCTAACTCAGCCCAGACGCGAACCCGTCGTGCTTTATCGTGCGACAGTTTAGTGCGGCCATAGCCGTCCTCGACGCTTTCGATAGCCACCTCTACCAAATCACCAACCAGTACATTGTACTCGCCTTCGACTTTAGCAAACTGA
>CAYQVT010000181.1:0-7547 GCA_964420885.1 uncultured Gammaproteobacteria bacterium | reverse complement strand
GGCGGTGAGATCATTGGTACGGGTGATCAGCGTAACGGTACGGTGTACGCGGATTCAACGGCTCAAGATTTTACTCTTAATAATGCAGGCTTAATCGACGCGGGCCAAGGTAACTTAGGTGCTGGCTTCTCAGTTGAACTTTCTGAGAACGGCAATAACTTTACTATTAACAACGAAGGTCAGTTGGTCGGTCGAGGTGATGCAGCCGCAGGCGCAGCAACGGCTGGTGACGGTATCCGTTTAGAGCGCACTCGCGTAGAGGGTATGCTCGACGGTACAACCGAAGGTGTGTTTACAGGAGTTATTACTAACTCAGGTACGATCTCATCAGAGGGCGCCAATGGTACAGTTGCTGGTTTCCGAGCGGTTAACGGTGTGTCTTTCCAAGGTACCTTGACCAACGAAGCAGGCGGTACGATCTCAGGCACGCAAAACGGGGTGTACTTTGGTAACGCCACGCCAGCGGGCGGTGGTGAGAACACAGGAACGGTGAACAACGCCGGTACTTTCTCATCAGACAGCCGAGCGTTGAACATCGACGGCACCGGCTTAACGATTAATAACTTATCGACAGGCAGCATCATCGGTACGGGTAATCAGCGTAACGGAACCGTTTATGCAGATGGTACTGCTGATAATTTCACTATTAATAACCAAGGTCTAATAGACGCAGGCGCAGGAAACCAAGGTTCCGGTGTATCTCTTCAATTGGGGGTCGCAGATGGCGACAACCGCACGATTGACTTGAGCAATAGCGGTACGATTGCTGGCCGAGGTGGTTTGCTGCCATCGGGCCAAACAGCCGGTGTACGACTCTTTAATGGCACTAACGGTGGCGTTGTTACCGTCAACGGAGATATTTCTAACTCCGGTACAATCAGTTCAGAAATGAGTTCAGCGATATTAATTGAAGACGTTAATTTCACTGGAACAATCACCAACTCTGGCGACTTGTCTGGTACGTCATCTGTAGACGCAAGTTCAGCAGCGATGGGCATTGACTTTGTTCAAGCCGGTGGAACCTTGAGTGGCGATTTCTTAGGAAGCACAAATGGAACCGATAACTTTGCGTTTGCTGATGGAACCAGTAATCAGCTCAATATTGATTTCCAAAACGGCGTAGCGGTTAATGTTGGCAACGGCGCGACCGTACAAGTATTGGGTGATCGTTCGATAGACGGAAGTCTGGTGTCTGACGGCTCGCTTGCCTTTAACCTAGGTAGCGATTCATTAGCCTTGACTGGCGATGCAACACTAAACAGTGGCAGTGTACTAACCATTAACAACTCTTCAACAATTAATGGTTTAGACGCCAGTAACGGTCTAGCTGGATTCGTTATCGATGCAGATGGCGTACTCACTAACAACGCAAATACGGTGTTTAATAATACTGGGACAATTAATTCAGTAAACGGGGTAGCGATCAATGCTGAAGTCAGCAACCAGAATTTCGCGATTAATCAGAATGGTGGCACTATTAACGGTGCGGTCGTCTTGGGCAATGGCAACGATTCGGTTTCGCTAAATGGAGGCGCGATCAACGGAGCCGTATCGCTTGGAAACGGTAATGACTCAATAGCTCTTAACGGTAGCTCGGTTAATGGAAACATCAATCTAGGCGGCGGTAGTGACAGCATACAGCTAAATCAAACTACCGTAAGCGGTGACGTGTCTTTAGGAGGTGGAAACGATTCGCTAAGCCTTGCTGATAGCAATGTTTCAGGCTCGGTTAACCTAGGTTCGGGCGACGATAGTCTAGCTCTCGGAAGTGGGTCAATTGCGGGTGATGTTGTTCTTGGAACTGGCAGCGATATTCTAACCATTACTGGTGGTGAAATAGGCGGTCAAGTTGTTGGTCAAGGTTCGGGTGTGGTAAACGTGAACTTAGGAGCCAACGGTGTGTTTGTTTCTAACGGCGTTAACAACGTTCAGGATTTTAATATTCAGAGCGGCCGCGTAGAACAAAACGGTGATTTTTCAACCGCAGCAACAACGACTACAGTTTCTCAAGGTGCCACATTGGCGATTGACTCGGCGATCAACGGTGGTGGAGCATTTGTTTCAAACGGTAACCTAGATTTTACTCCTATCGCGGGTGATGGGCCGATTCTGAACCAAACTGGCGACGTCACACTGAATGCAGGAAGTACTATCACCTTGCCGGAATTTAGTAGCGCGGCCGACGCTGGCCAGGTTACTAACTTAATTCAAGCGACTTCGATTACTGATAATGGCGTGATTTTTAACGAGAGTAACTTCTTGTTAGATTTCAACGGCGTGATCAGTGCGGGTGAAAATCTAAGTGCAGAAGTAGTGGTAAGAGATCTAGCTGCCTTAACCAGTGGTGGCAATAACGTGGCATTTGCGGGAGCAATCGCACAGTCGATTGGCGCACGAAATGCAGCAACCTCTGATTTGGCTGATATTTTGTTCGATTTTGATGAGAACAATGTCGCTGGTTTCCAAAACATATTGAACGATTTAACGCCCTCGCTTAGTGGTGCGGTTACCCTAGGGGCCTATCAACTTGCCGACGCAAGTCAACGAGTGACACGCCGACAATTTGCCAGTGGCAGTGCGTCAAGTGATCTCGATAGGGGTGTGTGGTTAGAAGTTGTTGATGGCAGCGGGTCGCAAGATGATAACAACGGTATTGGTGGGTTCGATAGCGATATTAGTGGCTTTGGAATCGGCTTTGACCGTCAGTTCGATCGTTGGAATCTGGGTGTTTCATACGCAAGTACCGAGGCAGACGTAGATAACAATGGTCCACTAAATGATCGAGTCGATATTGAGAATGATCAGTTATCAGTCTACGGAGATTACCGTGCTAAAGGCAGTAAATGGTACTTTGGTGGTTTGGTATCTTACTCTGATCTAAGCTATGACCTTAGTCGTACCGTAGGCCTTCCAGGCCAAGGTGTCATCACTGGGTCAACCGATGGTAACTTGTTGGACGTGGGTCTTAATGGTGGGTACGATTTAATCGATTCGAGTTGGAAACTGTCCGCTATTTCGAGCATCGCTTACTCATCTCTTGAAGTTGATTCTTTCAATGAGGTCGGTGGTGTAAACCTTGGTGTTGACTATGCTGACCTCGATCGATTAAGAAGCGAACTGGGTATTTTGATCAGTGGTTCATCCAAGCTAAGCGCTTGGACCTTAGTACCGAGCCTAAGACTTACCTGGGAGCACGATTTCGAAGATGATGCTACGGCGATTGCTGCGAATATCGGTGGGGTTAACTTCTCGCAACTTGGAAATCAATTAGACGATGACTTGTTTAATGTCGGCGCAGCCTTGAGTATTACTAATGATCAAGGTTGGACTTTCTCTCTAAACTATGAAGGTGAGTACGGTAGTAACGAAGACAGCCAATTTGGTTCGGCGTCTGTTGAGTATCGTTTCTAAGCGCTCGACGAAATTACAGCAGTAGCAGAGGCAAATTTAATACCCATTACCTATAATTAGTTTTTGTTACATGTTGTTGTTGGTAGCCCGGTATGCGTTTAGCGCATACCGGGTTTTATCATTTTAAGCACAGTAATGATCCGATTAGCCTAAGGCTTGTTTTCATTTTCTTCAACCGAACAGTGATAATCTAAAGTAAGATAATCATCTTTAAATGCTCAGTAAACTTCTTCGCGTACCATGAATTATAAGTCTATTAATTTTCAAGACAAACTATCACTATTTTCTGAACACTGGTCTCCCAGAGTTATCGCTGAGATGAACGACTATCAATTTAAGATAGTCAAAATCAAAGGAGACTTCGTGTTTCACAATCACCAAGATACCGACGAAACCTTTATCGTACTAGAAGGTTTGTTAAGAATTGAGTTCAAGGATGGCGCGGTTGACGTCAAGGCAGGAGAAATGTTTGTCGTACCAAAAGGCGTTGATCACAAACCCTACGCCGAAAAGGAAGTTAAAATGCTTTTAATAGAGCCGCGAGGTGTCTTAAACACTGGTGACAGTGAAACCAGCGAGTTAACAGCGCAAAATGACGTGTGGATATAGTAATAAATGAATGACTTTACCTACCTTTTACGTGTTCGGTATTCTGAGTGCGACGCACAACAAGTGGTGTTTAACGGTAAATACGCAGAATTTGTCGATATTGCTGTAACCGAATTCATAAGAACGATTTGGGGTGGCTATACGCAAATTTTGGCCAGAGGTGTGGATAGCCAAGTGGTTAATTTGAATATTTCATGGAAAGAGTCTTCTACCTTCGACGATGTGCTGGCGATAGAAGTTAAGGCAGGCCGAATCGGCAATAGTTCTTACTCGGTCAACTTTGATATCCGCAATCATCAAACAGGCGTACAGATTGCGACTTCTGAAATTGTCTATGTGATGGTAAATGCTAAAGAGTATAAGAAAATGACCATCCCAGAGGATATGCGTTCACAACTTGAGCAAGGCGCACCTGGTGTTGTGGTTAATCATGCCGGCGTCTAGAATTAATAAAAAGATAGGTAACGATACACGTGGATTAAGATTCCACGGAATTTATTTTGTCCAACAGTTTTAGGCGGTAGTCTTCACTCGCATCGGCCGCTAAGGTAAAAAACATTCCCGAGAGAACCTGTCGTCTGTATTCGTCTAAATCGATGTAACCATGCATCCAATCGTGGCGTGCCGTGCGGTGGCTGGAGAAAATTTGTTGAGCTAGAGTGTCTTGTTTAAGCCGTCCCATTAAATAGCCATCACCAATGGCTTTGTCGATAACCAGTTTGGCGAGTTCCAGTGATCGATGGAATAGTTTGTCACTCATTGCGTGTTCGAACAATTTTTGTTGCTCGCCCGCGATGAATGCCGCCTTATAGAGATCTTGATTTCCGTCAAATAGCTTAATCAAGCGTGACACGAAATCTTCAACCGCGGATATCGGATCGTCAACATTTTGCTCTCCCAGCACTAATTCCGTTCTGCTGACCATTTGCTTAACCAAGTGTTCGACTACGTCCGATTTCTTGCCAATCAGATTATGTATGGTTGGAACCGTAACCTTAGCTTCGTTAGCCAGTACACCCAGAGTAAAGCCTTGGAGGCCCTTGGTGGCGATAATATTACTCGCCCGTTCTAGAATGTGTTCGCGGCGCTTAATCATATTTGCGGTGCGAGTAGCACTGCCTCTGGCGATAGATTTTTCTTTCAAGGATTTCATTATTTTGCTTTTTTGTGTTGACCACAGATTTTATAGTATATAAAATTTTAATATAAATAAAAACTGTGGATACGAAAAATGACTGATATTAGTAAATCAATTGATGCCTGCGCGGCACATTATGGCGCCGATGCGGATGCGATGCGTGATTATTTAATAAAGGGGCAGGAAAATGCACTGGCGTTAGATAACCGCGGTCCACTCACATTTGATGACGACGGTAAGGTCAACTCTCATATACGAGAGGCGTACAGAAAATACGGTTTCTATGTACTAAAGGGCGTAATCAAAGAAGACGAATTAGAAGATATTCGCGCAGACTTGGATGCGATGTATCAGCGCTTCCCGGTCGACAGCAGTTCGTCGGTGACTGCGTCAGGTGAGCCTGCATTGGGGGTTGACTGTAAGGCACCTAATTTACTTTGGGCCAAGCCTTTAGGTGATCCCTTAGGTGGAACCGCAATCGCAAACGGCCGTCATCAAGTCAAATTATTCGAACCCAAAGCGGCTGCCGATGCACCAACAGAAGCACCGTTTGTCATGTTAGGGTCTTTGCAGTTCTCTGAGGCGTGTTTGCGAGCTTACGCGCATCCGGCTTTACTGACTCTTGCTGCAGACGTTAATGGGGACGACTTCGCTCCGTTTCATGAGGGCTTGTTTATTAAGGAGCCCGGTATTGGGGCAGCGGTTTCTTGGCATCAAGACGGTGATACACATTGGGATAATCCAGAGTTTGATGAAGAGATTCACGGTTTTAATTTTATGGCACAAGCATATGGCAGCACCGCCGTAAACGGTGTTTGGGTGTTGCCGGGAACACATATGCAAGGGAAAATAGATATTAAGACTCTGATTGCCGAGTCAGGTAGCGAACGCTTGGTAGGTGCCGTTCCGCTTGTCTGCGACGCAGGAGACGTCATCATCTGTAACCGCCAGCTGGTGCACGGTTCATTTGCAAATACCGGATTTGAGCGGCGCGTAACGGTGAATTTTGGTTTTCATCGGCGCTCCTCGGTGCTGGATGTCATGGGTGCAGGAATACACAGTGAAGCCGTAGTATACGATTCAGACTTCATCAAGGAGCGTACTAAAGTACTAGGGTATGCGATCGAGGCGCGCAAACAGCGGTTTCCTGAAGAACAAGCTTACGAGTATAAGCTGCATAAGGATTCAGACGACGCCTTCGAATGGAATGCGTCAATGATGAACCAACTGAAGGATTACAATTTGAGAGACCTGAGTATTTAGTTAATATTAACAAACAATACTTACTCAACTGCGGCGTCAATTAAACTGTAATAGCCTGTAATTTCTTTTTCAAATACCTATATGTAGTCTAATCAATAGTGTCGGTGCGCCAAGAAAGGTATTCCGTCAGCGCGACGTAGTGAAGCCAGGTTGTTCGACATTGATCATAAGCCAGATCTCAATGATGTTCATTGGGGTTTGGCTTTTAATAGTCATTTATATTAAGGAGAAATTATTATGTCAGACTACTCTATCGCCTACGGCGCAGCGGTCATCAGCGGCAACTCAATGACCTTGTCCAACGCCAGCGAAAGTGCCAACGTTACCTCAGTTGAAAACTATGATTCTGAAACCGGGATTACCGAAATTAGCTTTTTCGATTCGAGCAATAATGAATTTGGAAATGACCCTGCCGTTGTTGCAACCCCAATTGCCAGTAGTGGCAAACAAGTTCGTATCGACAGTGATACGGATGATGAAAATAGAGAAGAGACGTGTATTATTGATACTTATGATCAAGACCCAGATAGCAGTAACGGCACTAAAAACGACGGCTTACGCAATATAAGTTATGGGTTTGTTGCACTAAGTGACAATCCGTCATCGAACAACTCACAGCTCTATCTTTCGGCTTGTCAAGTTGATGGCACCGGCAGCAATAAGAGTTTGAGAATTGCCTACGGTATGGCTTCAGATGGTCTGACGGTGTTAGGGACAGGTCAGTATCGCTTAGATTTTGGCACCACTTATGCTAATCCACCAACAGTGGTTGCAACGCTTGCGCGATTCGATGAGGATGAGTCAGCGTCAAGTTTTCGAGCGGTGACCGTAACCGAAGTGACGACGACGTATGCTTTGATAACCGTGTACGATGAAGACAACCAACCAAATAGTGAGTGGTTTAACTTTTTAGCTGTTGGTAACGCAGTGTCTGGCCAATCGGGGAATTCGGATTTGTTTCGCAGCGCGCTCGGTGTCATTAATCGGAGTGGTAGCATTAAGTTTTCGGAAAATATAGCTGATGTTGATGATCAGGGTGAGGCGACTTATGAGATTACGTGGTCTAACAATACCTTTTCGAACCCACCAATTGTTCTTGCGTTACCTGAGCACGGCGACGAGGAGA
>CAYQVT010000180.1:7249-7625 GCA_964420885.1 uncultured Gammaproteobacteria bacterium | reverse complement strand
AGATAAAGTAACACTATTTATAGATATGCTGGAGCGAGCCAACAAACTCGCAGTAGAACCAGAGTGGTATCACACGTTATTCAGTAGTTGTAGCGTCAACATTGCGCGGCACGTTAACCGCATCAGCGCGCAAGCAATTCCCTGGGACATACGACTGATTGCACCCAAAAACTCAGATGAGATTGCTTATGAGCTAGGGCTGATTAACAACACGATGACGCTGGAAGAAGCCCGGCAAACCCATAAGATACGAATAGAGGAAATTGACCAAATTAACTTAAACGAATTTTCTACTATTATTAGACAAGAAACAAAAAAGGGCCCAAAAATACCCACCGTACAATAAGCCAGTGGTATTAATTTTCCTTGTACCAAT
>CAYQVT010000180.1:5112-7239 GCA_964420885.1 uncultured Gammaproteobacteria bacterium | reverse complement strand
TGATTACTTTAGCGGGTCCACCGACGGCGGTTATGTTTTCAGGCAAAGGTTTTGTGACCACTGAGCCCGCTCCGATCACAGACCACTCTCCGACCCGGGTGTCAGGTATCACTACCGTATTTGTTCCTATTTCTGTGCCGGTTCCAATTTCTACACCGCCAGAGATATTGACACCAGGGTTCAAGGTGACGAAATCTTGTAAGGTTGCATCATGACCGATAGTACTACCGATATTAATGTGTACGTGCGACTTAATACTAATGTCCGTGGTTACTTGAGCTCCCGCGCAAATAACGGTTCCTGGTCCGACAACAACATTTCTTCCTACCCAGGCCTTGGGGTGAATTAAAGTCGCAAATTCGTTTTCATAATTCTCCGTAATTCGGGCTGCCAAACGGTACCTAGCCGCTGAATTCCCTACAGCAATATGCAACTGTATTTCTGGTCTATCAGCGAGATGATGTAAACCCTCCAGTACCGGCAAATCATGCAGCACGGAATCTTCAGCATAGTTGTCCTCAACAATAAAACCGACCGGCGACCATGGTGGAGAGTCTGGGTACTGATCGTTGATGTCGAGAACAACCTGAAGAACCTCTCGAGCGAATCCACCGGCGCCCAATATTGCGATCGGCTTCGTGCTCACTAGGACTCTCCTTTTACAATATCTATTACCCGCGCTAGCTCGGCATCTTCAAGTGCAGGGTAAATAGGCAAACAAAGCACTTGCGCGGCCGCCTCAGTTGCAATAGCTAAATTACTTTCTTCAGCCGACGGCAGACCACGATACATTGGAAAATCTGAGATTAAGGGATAGAAGTAGCGCCGCGCATATATATCGTGCTCTCGAAACTTATTATAAAGGTCGTCTCGACCCAATGGATAGTCGTCCTGGACGAGTATGGGAAAATAGGCAAAATTTGATACCGTTTCAGGCGCTCGCGGCAGAATTCGGATACCAGTCACCGCTGATAGCTCCTGCTCATAAGTTTTGAATATTTCACAGCGTCTTTTAATCGCGACGTCAATATGCTTGAGCTGTAGCATACCCAAGGCGGCATTAAATTCACTCATTTTTCCATTAATACCCGGCGCGACGACAGTCACTTCATCGACAAACCCAAAATTTTTCAGGTGGTCAACCCTTTGCTTAGTGCGCGCATCCGGACATATCACCGCCCCTCCCTCAAAAGTGTTGAACACTTTGGTGGCGTGAAAACTTAAAATCATCAAGTCGCCGTGCTGCAAAACGCTGCTTTCTTGATATTGCACACCAAACGCATGTGCCGCATCGTATATAACCCTTAAATTATAATTGTCAGCAATCTTCTGTATTGCATGTACGTCGCAAGGGCGACCATAACAATGTACTGGTAAAATCGCGGTTGTTTGCGGCGTGATCGCCGCCTCTATTTTAGCCGGGTCGAGATTCAAAGTATCTGGCTCAACGTCGACGAACACAGGCTTTATGCCATTCCAAAGGAGTGAGTGAGCTGTAGCAACAAATGAATAAGGCGTAGTAATAACCTCTCCGGTTATTCTCAACGCTTGCAGCGCAGAAACCAGAGCGAGTGTTCCGTTACTAAATAGCGATATATGTTCTACGCCCAAATGCTCGCACAATGCCTGTTCAAACTGCTCATGAAAAGGCCCAGCATTTGTGAGTATCTTATTTGCCCAAATTTCCTCCAGATAGGGAAGAAACTCTTCCAGTGGAGGTAAATGTGGTTGCGTAACATATATTGGCTTATCCATTATATTTTCTCATAACCAATCCGAAGCAGATTTAACTCTGTCATGTTTTAAGAGGAGCGATGCATTTAAGGCAATAAACCCCACAAACTCTTCCAGTGATATACCTTAGTTGGCAACCCTCTCACAAATTTCTGAGCGACGGAAGGAATCGTTAGTCATATCGCCATTGAAGTTTAAATTGCGAGAAACAGCACACAATTATAGCAAAGTGAGCGGTGGTTTTTCGTTCGTACCGTCTGGTCACGGACTATATTTCTTGACCGAAAAAAGGTGCTGTAGAATCAACCTTTTCACGACTGCCCTGCTAAGAGCATTAGAAAGTTGTCTGAGACTGTTTTTGATTTCGACAACACCAGCACGAGAATGTATTTG
>CAYQVT010000180.1:0-5102 GCA_964420885.1 uncultured Gammaproteobacteria bacterium | reverse complement strand
GTAATAATATATTTTTGCACAATATTATGGAAATCGTAGTGTTGATCCGGTCTTGATGTTTTGGATCAAGGTAATCCCTTACGCCACGGAACATTTGAATAATCTTGTTGTTCTTTTCAACCTCGTTAACCTTCGACCATATTCCTCCAGAATGTATTCTGTACCGAGCTGTTATATCGGAAAGAAATCTAATTTTACCGTGTTGCGCGCAAACAATCTGAGCCGGCCAATCGCCCAACCCAAACCTCTCGAACGAATCTGGAATGTCATTAGCGATATTTCTCATCACTATTGTGCAAGTATTCGCCAGATTGCGTATTAACAAATCCGTTAATTCAAAATCTCTTGAAGCTCGAAACGCAGGATATAAATCAAGCGTTTCGTTGGTTTCAGAATCAAAGCGTTCACTCGACGTTATACAAATCGCATAATCTTCATCTGCCTCAAGAACATCGATTTGCTTCTGCAGTTTATTCGTATCAATCCAGTAATCATCCCCGTCACAAATTGCAATGTACTTAGCCTTAGAGCGCCGCATACTTTCATAAAAATTCTTCATCGCACCAACGTTATTTTTCCTCATGTTTGGGCGAATAATTTGGGGGAATTTGTTGCGATATTTGTCGACAATGTCGCGGGTATTATCGGTTGAACAGTCATCATCTATAAGAATCTCAAATGGAAATTCAGTTTTTTGTTCCAGGAACCCGTCAAGCGTTTGTGCCAGAAAACCTGCTTGATTGTAAGTAACACAGCAGATACTAAGCAGTGGCTTCGACACATTTTCTGGCCACGACTCAATGATTTCCTTTTCGCTTGGATGTGGCATTTTCAATTCGTGGTCTTACGTCTGATGAGCTTTAAAATCAATGGCACCAATTCATCAAGAAAATACTCAAAAGATTTAGTTGCAAATAATTTATTCACAATAAAATAAATAAGTGTAAACCCCAGGGTATTGATTATTACCCGAATAAAACTATTAAAATCTGTACGTACATTTATATTGACTATGAAAAACACAATAACAATCGCGATTATGGCTTGCAGAAGAACCGGCTTCACTAACTCAAACATCGCCACATCTATGACCTTCGACCCATAAAACATATTTAGCAAGGTCGCCAAGATTGTGGCAACTATTAGTCCGTATAAATAGCCCTCCACACCCCACGTGAATGCGATCGAAAGGTTTATACCAAATAGAATTTTTTTGGCTACTTCCAAGCGTAATATATCTTTTGAATCTCCACGACTATAAAGCGTATTGATTAAAAGCGCACCAATAGGATATCCGAAGCCGCTTACCAATAAAATTTTAAAATACGGAATCGTTGGCGCCCAATTTTCACCAAACAACAATAAGACGATTTCCGATGACGAAAGATAGAAAATTCCGAGGAGTAAAAAAACCACAAAACTAATTATCCCGAGCGACCTGAGAACGATTGCCCGAAACCTTGATAGTTCATTTTGAACCTGACTTAACACCGGAAAGAGAACCGACATAAGACTGGCAGAAGAATAATTGGTAATCATTTGATCCAGTGCTTTTGCTCTACTAAAGTAGCCGAGAGTTTCAGGCAAAAATAATTTTCCTATTATGAGGTTGTCCAATTTGGAAAATACTGACTCCATCAGATCGACAAGAAATACGCGAAAGCCGAAAGCCCAAAGACTCCTTAAAGCTTTTAGAGAAAAATTTAACGCTGGCCGCCATTTTGTTGCTGCCCAGATCAGGAGATTATAGATCGACGCATGCACCAATGCTTGAACTACCAGACTCCAAACACCTGCGCCATTAAACGCCATAACTATTCCACCTAAGCCACCCATGAATGCTGAGGTAATAGTGATTTTTGTTATAAGCGCATAATTTAAATCTTTTCTTAATCTGATTGTTTGCAAACTGCTTAACGACCACAATACGAAAAGCGGCGAAAGCGCTTGAGTCAATCGCGTCAATTCAGGATTCTCGAAGAAATTTGCAACAACCGGCGCAAGCAGATAGGCGATTATTGTCAAGCAGATGCCAACAAACAGGTTGACGATAAAAACCGAAGAATAGTGAATCGGCAGTAAGCGTCGTTTGCGAATTAAAGAAACCCCTAATCCAGCGTCACTAAATGTAGCGGCAATTGCAATTACACTCATCACTAGCGCAACCAAACCAAAGTCCGTGGGAGAGAGTATACGCGTCAAAATTATTGTGACGACGAAAGCCATAGCGTGCTGTATAAAGCGTCCGGAAAAGTCCCAGATAAAAGCTCTTGCACCTGCTTCTTTTAAACTTGACACGTAGTCCTCAAACTAGACAATTCCGTATTCGGCAAATGAAGTTTCTGCCGAAGAAAATAAACAACTAACCGAAACCAACGTTGCTAACGTTAGCATTTTTCAAGGTTTATGGGTCGATACGATAAATAAATTAGTCACGTCGCGAATCTATTTTTCGACAATATACAAAACACTATTTGTGTCAATTCCAGATTTCACAAACAGATCCTCGGAAAATGCATCTACACCAAACTCATGAATTTTAAAACCCGCTTCGGTCAAGCGCTCTTTATATCCGGACTTGTTGTACATTCGAACGTGATCGCCTTGACCGAAATGAAACAATCTATCCTCCTTCGACATAATTTTCGCATCTTCATAAATTTCGTCTAGGTCAGAAAAAATCGGCACTACAAGTATACCAACTGCTGCTGGTTTCAGTATTCGATGGAGTTCTCGCATCGCCTGCACATCATCCTCAATGTGCTCCAACATATGAGAGCAGATGAAAAAATCAAAGTAGTCGCTTTCATAAATATCTAAATTTGTAAGATCTGCTTTATCGTCGATGTTGTCCATCATTAAATCCGCCGTTCGATACTGCGCAAATGGAAGCGTTTTAAGTAATTTGGACAACTCTTCTTCCGGCGCAAAATGGACAACTTTCTTGTTATTAATATCACTATCTGACATCAGATGTTTCTGAATGTATAAAGCATACAGTCGCTCGCGATCTGAAGAGCCACACATCGGACAGGCATACTCATTAATATTTAGCATCTCGGCTTTTTGATACGCTAGAAACTCATCCCCCCGAACCGATACTGATACTCGAAAATCTTTAGGTAGCGGCATGAACTGTTGCAATCCAGCGTCACATACCGGGCAGTGGCGGGAGTAATCCTTTCCAAATAAAAAATACTTTGCGCGAAAACGATTAAGTTTTCTTGTAATGCGGTTCAACACATGCACTCCAGTTGAGCTTTAAAATACGAAAGACTAGATTTGTTTTACCAAGCTTACATTCGCCATGCGAACTTGGTAGCACGTTGGTTTAGATTGCGCGTAGTTTATGACTCGTTTTCCTAACGCGCAATCTATATCGCTCGAGTTGAGTAAATTCTAGAACTGGTTCACCTAATGAGTCGGAATGAACCTGCAGCAGATGAGTTTTTGATAATCTTGCTCACTAATTGAGTAATTGGTTTTATACTAACAGTTAAGTCGTAAAACCTGAGCTAGGTCACCTATTTCAATACTGTCGGGCCATATCCAATACAGTAATACAAATAGTTAATTGATATGCTTACGCCGTAAAATTTCGATAGTATTTTATTCAGATGTATCGAATTATTTATTGTGAGAGCTCAACCGTTTTTAAAACCAGGTTCCAATTTTTCTAATACGATAAGTGAAATTCACACAAGCTATGTCAGCAAAACCAATTGAAGAAAAAGTGGGTTCAAGTGCCGAAAAAGTCACTGTGATTGTGACTACGTATAATCCTGACGAAAATTTTAATAGTAGATTTTCAGACCTGCTAAACGTATGTGAAAATGTCATTGTCTGCGACAACACCCCAGGCGGCGCTGATTTTTCGAAACGCATCAACGGCTTTATATATTTGGGCAACGGTACAAACCGCGGGCTGGGAGCAGCACTTAATGAAGGCATTCTAAGTGCCAAGGAAAACGGTAGCACCGTGGCAGTCTTGTTTGATCAGGACAGCTCTCCAACATGCGAATTGATCCAAAAACTATGTGGAAAATTGACCTCACTCCGCTCTGACACCACGTGTATCGGGCCGGTGTTGATAGACGACCAATCTGGCTCTATTGCGAGAATCAATTCGAACAATACAAATGCGCTTGACTATTGCCCAGCCCTGCCCACTTCGGGTATGACTTTCAAACTGAACGCGGTCGATCAACATTGTCTTTTTACTGATGACCTATTCGTAGATTGGGTTGACCATGAATGGTGTTATCGTATGGCAAGTAAAGGGTGGCGTTTTGCTCGCGACCTTGAAACCAGAATGGTTCATCGTCTTGGAGAACGCGAGGCGCACTTTTTTTGGAAAAGGTTTTTCGTACCTACACCTTTCAGACACTACTTTCAGGTGCGCGATGCAGTGGCGCTACTGCGACGAAAATATGTACCTATGCATGCCAAGTGGCGTATCTTGACAACCATACCGGCACGTCTGGTTTTATACCCGCTAATCCTTGATAAAGGTCTGGAGCGCATGCGTTGGATGCTAATGGGTTTTAGCGCTGCATTAAGACGAGAAAAGGGTGCAGGAAAATGTGCTGCCATCGTACATAAACAACGCCAAGGATAAGGACCACAAAATGTACATTTCGCAATATCGCTTGATTAACAAAATTAATTTTGGATGATCCGTGAGATCCAGCCAATACTATGCCTAGCCCAGTTTTACTTATCATAATCAACGATGCTGGATTTTTTCTAAGCCATCGCTTACCGATTGCGATTGCCGCACGGGATAATGGTTTTGAGGTACATATCGCTACTAGCGATAGTGACAAGGTAAGTAACATTAAAGAACTCGGATTTATCCACCACAGCCTGACACTGTCACGAAGCGGAGCTAATATTGCCAAGGAAGTTAGAACTTTATGGGCGATATGGCGTTTGTTCCGCTCATTCAAACCTGATTTGGTACATCTCGTCACGATAAAACCAGTGCTTTATGGAGGCTTGTTAGCGCGCTTAGCTGGGGTGCCGGCACTTGTTTCTGCTATTTCTGGGCTAGGTCATGTGTTCGCTGACAACCCTACCGGGTTCAGAAAACTCTGGCGTGC
>CAYQVT010000179.1:0-7637 GCA_964420885.1 uncultured Gammaproteobacteria bacterium | reverse complement strand
CGCGAATCAACCATTTTACCACTGTTTTTATAGTAATGTGGCGTGTTGCTTATCTCCCGTACGCTGTTTATACTTGTTATCCCAGTTTTGAAGGCATTAAGACTGGTATAGAAAAAATAGCGACAGCCGTGACGGCATTAGGGTGGGGTACTATGGATCGTGCAGAAAATTTAGTGGTAATGTTTACCGACATCGTTGGTTTTACCGAGCTAACGGCGAACCAATCTCGTGCCCAAAACAAAAAGATGTTACGGTTGAACGAAAAGCTGTTAGGTGGCGCGGCAAAACGATTTGGTGGCAAACGCATCAAATCAATTGGTGACGCGTTACTATTTGTATTCAGGTCACCAACTGACGCGCTATTGTGTTCTATGGCTATGCACGATCTGCTATGGGAATACAATCAGACGTTTGACGATGAGAATCGCCAATTTACCATTCGAGTGGCGATTAATTCCGGCGAGGTTCGGCTAGATGGTGGCGACGTGTTCGGTGAACCCGTCAATATCGCCGCGCGGCTAGAAGGGATAACCCCTGAGAATGAGATCTACTTCACAGAAGCGATTTATCTTTCGATGAATAAAGCCGAAGTGTCTCACGAAATGGTCGACCGTTTTAAACTCAAAGGCATTCCTGAAAAAGTCACGGTCTACAAGGTGCCTCGCAGCGCCTCTGCTCAAAGATTGGTGTCGTATAGTGACGGTGAACAGGAAGAGACCTTTCCCTACGGCGGCGCTCACCTTACCGAAAGAAATACTGCGAGTGGAATTTCGGCTTTATCGATTAATAAGGAGATGTCGTTTAAGAAGCTAATGATCGGTGCGGCATTGTCGCTGATGATTTCTGTTGCTGGGATTATTATGTGGTCCGGCGCCGAGAATGTTGAAGCCGTTGCTAAAATCGAAACGGTTGAAAGTAGACCTGCTGAAGTTGAGCCTATTAAGGTTGAGGAGCCAAAAATATCCGCTGAGGAGCTGATAGCACTGCTTGACGCCGATAATCTTATTGGCTTGGAAGCCAGGTCTAATGAAGTTCTTAGTAAGGAACCGGAAAATCCACTGGCGCTTTTTATGCAAGGTCATATCAAAATGGAACGGCGAGAATACAAAGAAGGGCTGAATGCCTACTCTATGGCAATCAGTGGTGACGCCGAATTAGCCAACAACAAACGTTATGCTAAAAATCTTGCTCGACGATTAAGTTACGACGCCGGTAAAGTGACTAAATTGGCAAAGCTTGCTCCAACAACGCCAGTGATAGCCGAGCTCGCTAAACGAACTTTGGTTGAAGGGAATCGGCAAATAAGAGAGGATGCTGCGTACATACTAGGGCAAATCAAACAATCTAGAAAAGTGGATTTAGTGGCAATGGCGTTATTGGATTTGAAAGAATCTAAATCGTGCGAAGATAAAAAAGATGCGATAAGACGGTTAGGCGAACAACAAGACCCTCGTGCGCTACCGGCGCTTGAAAAAATAACTAAAACGAATCTTCTACAAAGGCTAAAGATAGGGTGTCTGGTTAAATCCGCCAAGGTTGCAGTAAAATCCATTGAAGATAAATTGGCGGAATAAAACAAATTGGGTAAATCCGGAGATTGTGATATAGACTCTGCCCCATGTTTGCGTCGTTAAAAAGGGCGCAATTACGAAAGAGTCATGGCGACCATCATTTTATCAATAACGTTTACTGTTTAATTGTTTAGAAATAACTCCACGCGGTTGCTTGGGAAAGGGTATGACTAAAATAGCGAATCATGTGTTGGCGGTGCTGCTGTTTTTATTCAATGTTGAGCTAATTGCGCAAACATCCGATACGCAGACCAATAATGTTATTAAGGTTAAATTCATTCAAGCCGAATCCCTATATGAGTCAAAGGCTTATGATGAAGCTCTAAAGAAATTAGTACAGATTCAACTAGACCATAATATTAGCTTGCGCCGATTGCCGCGCGCTCTAAATTTACAAATAAAAATATATATTGCCCAGCGCCGCTATATTGACGCCGCGCAACAATTGGAAATTTTACTTAGCAAGAAAAACTTGAGTGCTGCGATACTTCAAGATATCGCTGTCTATTCAGAAGGTTTGGAGCTACTGGCAGACGAAGAGCGAGAGAGACGCGTGGTAACCAGTAATGCAATCAATACGATTGCGGCTAATATGATCACAATAAACGGTGGGTCGTTTTTGATGGGTAGCCCTGAAAGCGAGGTCAAGCGACAGCCCGATGAAGCACAGCATATGATCAACGTCGACGCATTTATGATCAGCCGCTACGAGGTTACCCGCGCTCAATTTGCTGCCTTTGTCAATGATACTTCATACATAACCGACGCTGAGCGACGTGGTGGTTGTTATTTTTGGGACAAGAAATGGCGACAACGCACCGGCGTTAGCTGGAAGACACCTACGTTTTCGCAAGCCGCTGATGAGCCAGTTACTTGTATAACCTGGAATGACGCCAATAAGTTTGCCGTGTGGGTAAATAACATCGCCGAAGACGGATACCGTTTACCCACTGAGGCACAATGGGAATATGCAGCCCGAGCGGGGTCTCAAACTGCGTTTAATGCCGGCCAGTGCATTAGCACTCATCGAGCTAATTATAAGGGAGGCGCATTTGCAAATTGTCTCGATGTAGATGGTTTCTTACGACGAACCACCGAAGTTGGTCGTTACCGCCCGAATGCTTGGGGATTGTATGATATGCACGGAAATGTGGCGGAATGGACTTGCAGCGTCTATAGCCGCGAATACAATGGCGAAGAATCCAGTTGTACTGAGTTGCGCGATGCAAAACGAGTGCTACGCGGTGGTTCCTGGCGCCACAAACCGGCCGAGTTGAGGTCCGCTAAACGCATGAGTGGTGACACCTCGTCGGCCGCGCGAGGTTATTTTCACCATGGTTTCCGGCTGGTGAAGAACCCACCGCTGAACCCGAATCCGGTACAAATAGAGCCCGAACCGAATCCCTAGAGTTAGCTGCTTGATTGTCTTTTCTCCATCAATTTTAGACTGTTTGTCGTAGGTGTTGTCAGGGTCTCAGAAAAGTGTGATTGTGCCTTAAATAGGGACTATAATACGCTTCAGTATGGGTTAGTTTTGATCAGTAAAATCGGGCTTTTGGATGCGGACAGTATTTTGGAGCGTGGTTTTGTTAGTTTGCCCTAGTTAGGATTTGACCAACGCTTAGTCAGGTTAAGCATCCGCCATTAACTTAATAAGGTGGATTTTACCTTGGGTAATAGAGTGAAGGCCGATTCTTTTGCTTCCCCAATAGTATATAAATTGCAAACAAATATGACTCATATTTGTTGTGTAAGACTTTGATTGCGTTATGAAAACAGCTGAATTACGACAACGGTTCTTGAAATTTTTTGAGAACAAAGAACACCAACAGATTGCGAGTAGCTCACTGGTTCCCGGTAATGACCCGACCTTACTATTTACCAATGCAGGTATGGTTCAGTTTAAGGACGTGTTTTTGGGGCAAGAACAGACCGACTACGCTAGAGCCGTTACGTCTCAGCGTTGTGTGCGAGCGGGTGGTAAACATAATGATTTGGAGAATGTAGGCTATACCGCGCGTCATCACACGTTTTTTGAGATGCTGGGCAACTTTAGCTTTGGCAACTATTTCAAACATGACGCAATTGAGTTTGCTTGGGAATTTCTTACTAAGGAACTAGGCTTGCCGGAAGAAAAGCTATGGGTGACGGTTTACGAAAAGGATCCTGAAGCAGAGGATATCTGGCTTAAAGAAATTGGGGTGAGTGAAGAACGCTTTTCACGCATTGGCGAAAAAGATAATTTTTGGTCGATGGGCGATGTGGGCCCATGTGGGCCCTGCAGTGAAATATTCTATGATCATGGCGCACAGTATTGGGGTGGTCCACCTGGGACACCTGAAGAAGACGGCGACCGTTATATCGAAATCTGGAATTTGGTATTTATGCAGTACAACCGAAATGCGCTAGGTGAACTGACCCCTTTGCCTAAACCCTCTGTGGATACGGGTATGGGCCTAGAACGCATCGCAGCAGTGATGCAGCATGTGAATAACAATTACCAAATAGACTTATTTGATAATTTGATCGCGAGAATTTGCGATGTGGTTGGTGTTAGTAATCGAACCCATCACTCGGTCAGAGTAATTGCAGACCATATTCGGTCTTGTTCGTTCATGATTGTTGATGGTGTAATCCCGTCGAGCGATGGGAGAGGTTATGTGTTACGCCGAATCATTCGCCGCGCTGTTCGCCACGGTTACCAGCTTGGGGGTGAGACCCCGTTTTTTAATAAACTGGTAGATACCTTAGTTGAAGAAATGGGCGAAGCCTATCCTGAGTTACTCGAAAAGCAAGCCTTGATCGAAGCCTCGTTAGAGAAAGAAGAACGCCGTTTCGCGGAGACTCTTGAGCAAGGTTTGAAAATTTTTGAAGCCAAGACCAGTGACCTCAAAAATAAGACAGTTCCAGGTGATTTAGTTTTCTTGCTTTACGACACCTATGGTTTTCCAGCGGACCTTACTGCCGACGTGGCGCGGGAGAGGGATTTGGTTATCGACCAAACCGGCTTTGAAAAATTAATGGAATTACAACGCGAGCGAGCTCGTGCTAGTAATAAGTTTGCAACACATGGAGAGGTCTCGATTGAGGTTGATACCGCCACCGAGTTCACTGGTTATAACCGTCTAAAAGGTCAAGGTCGAGTCGTTGCGATTCAAGTCGATGGAGAAAGCCGCGAAACAGCAAAGACTGGGGACAAATTAATCATTGTGTTGGATTCCACGCCGTTTTACGCCGAAGGTGGTGGTCAGGTAGGCGATGTAGGTGTTCTATCATCAAGCACGTCCAAGATTATTGTGAACGATTGCCGGAAACTATCGAACGGTGCGTTTATCCACATCGGTGTGGTGGATGATGGGGAGGTCAACACCAATGATATTCTCGACATTAAGGTTGACCCAGAAGCAAGGTTTGCCGCTGCGGCAAACCATTCAGCCACCCATTTGCTGCACGCGGCACTCAAACAGGTTTTGGGAAAGCATGTGCAGCAAAAAGGCTCGATGGTGAACCCACAGCGACTGCGCTTTGACTTTTCACATGATGCACCTGTGAGCCAGCAACAAATAGGCGAGATAGAAGTATTAGTTAATGCCGAGGTGTTTGCGCAACATTCTGTCGAAGCCAAAGTTATGCCGATTGATGATGCCAAAGCCGCAGGTGCAGAGGCCCTGTTCGGCGAAAAATATGGCGCGGAGGTTCGTACTATTTCTATGAGTGATTTCTCGTTTGAACTATGCGGGGGCACGCATGTTTCCAATACCTCTGAAATAGGCTTGTTTAAAATCACCTCAGAATCCGGTGTGGCGGCGGGAGTGCGTCGTATCGAGGCGGTAAGTCGTCGGGGCGCGGTTGACTGGGCCAATGAACAACAGGCGCTTTTGCGTGAAGCATCGTCCATGCTTAAAACTGACCCTGCAAGCTTAAGTAAACGCATTGAACAATTGCAAACAAATATTAAGACGCTTGAACTCGATAAGAAAAAACTTCAGCAAATGATTAGCGATGGCGTTGGTGGTCAAGATCTTGAATCACAGGTGAAGCAAGTTGGAGACTTGGCGGTATTGACGGCCATTGTCGACGGTGCGGATAAGAACATGCTGCGCGATACCATCGATAAATTTAAAGATAAACATGAAAATGGCGTGGTGGTGCTCGGCGCCGAAATCGGCAGCAAAGTAACTCTTCTTGCCGGTGTTGCAAAGCCGATCTCAAAACAATACCCAGCCGGTAAAATAATTCAGCATATTACTGGCTTGGCCAATGGTAGAGGTGGTGGGCGTCCTGACATGGCTGAGGGCGGCATTCCTAATCCAAGCGACCTTCAGGCCTGCTTAGATGCGGTAGTCCCTTGGGTAGAACAACAAGACGCTTGAGCGCTGTAGGTAAGCTTTGACAACACCGTATTCAAAGTTATGTGTCCATTTAATTAATATGAGCATTATACGCCCGTCAGGGATTTACACTGAGCTCGAAACCATGTTTAATCGCGCTCGATCTTAAATGAGATAACGTCGGGCAACCCCGAACAACAATGACATTAATAGTAGAGAAATTTGGTGGCACATCGGTTGGCTCGGTAGAGCGGATCAATGCAGTCGCTGATCACTTGATCAAAAAGCATCAAGATGGTGAACAACTTGTTGTGGTGGTGTCAGCGATGAGCGGGGAAACCAATCGATTGGTTGGTCTTGCGAATGATGTGAGCGATGCTCCGTCGCCTCGCGAGATGGATGTACTATTGTCGACCGGTGAACAAGTAACGATTGCGTTATTGTCCATGGCGCTGCAAAAAAGGGGAAACGATGCCCGCTCATACACTGGCGGTCAAGTATCGATAAGAACTGATGGCATTCATTCACGCGCGCGAATTTTAGACATAGACGGCGCTAAGATCAAAACCGATTTGGACAAGGGCCGTATTGTCGTAGTTGCTGGCTTTCAAGGCGTTGACCATGGAGGCAATATCACCACCCTCGGAAGAGGCGGTTCTGACACTACCGCCGTAGCGATTGCGGCGGCGATTAAGGCCAACGAGTGCCGAATTTATACAGATGTTGACGGGATTTACACAACCGACCCGCGTGTGGTCCCCAATGCCCGTCGTCTCGAGAGCATCACCGCCGAGGAAATGTTGGAATTAGCAAGCCTTGGCGCCAAAGTGTTACAAACGCGTTCGGTCGAGTTCGCCGGAAAGTACAAGGTTCCACTTAGAGTACTGTCTTCTTTTGTAGAAGGGCCAGGTACGCTTATCACTTATGAAGAAGAGGGTAGTTCGATGGAAGCGCCATTGATTTCAGGTATTGCGTTTCAACGCGATGAAGCAAAACTAACCATACGAGGCATTCCCGATCACCCAGGTATTGCCCATCAAGTGCTGGGCCCAATATCAGACGCTCACATTAATGTTGATGTGATCATCCAAAATGCCAGTGCTAAAGGGTTCACCGATCTAACATTTACCGTGCCGCGTACTGACTATGCGCCGTGCATGGAAATTCTCAATAGGTTGGTTACTGAATTAGACGCCCAAGATGTAAAAGGTGATAACGAAATTGCAAAAATATCGATTGTCGGGGTTGGTATGCGTTCGCACACCGGCGTTGCTAACAAGATGTTTAAAACATTAGCTGAGAACGACATTAATATCCAAATGATCTCGACGTCTGAGATAAAGGTATCGGTTATTATCGATGAGGAACATTTGGAAAAGGCTGTACAGACCTTACATAACGCGTTTGAACTGGACAAAATGTAACATTGATGTCACTCTCGGTGTGATAGAAAGTGTAAAGTTTGGTCATAAAGATTAAACTGCAATGGTCTAGCTCATTGGTAGAATGATATTGTGTAAACAGCATGATAAAAAACTGTATTAAGGGCTAGAAATGATATTTATTTTCCCTATAATACGCGCACCTGTCTAGTGTAGTTTTTGCAGCGAGGTTGGTTTTAGGAGACACGCCTTATTAATAAAACTGCTTACAAGTATTGTAATAATAAAGGGCAGGAAATGACTGGAGATCGTAATGTTAATTTTGACTCGACGTATTAACGAAACTCTCAATA
>CAYQVT010000178.1:0-7647 GCA_964420885.1 uncultured Gammaproteobacteria bacterium | reverse complement strand
AATCATCGGGGGTTCTGATCCATCAACAAAGTTCATCGCCTTCATTTTAGGGTAATTGCTTTCGGGTTTAAATATCGCGACGTATTTAGGGGCTTTTGGCGTGTATCCATAAGGTCCAGCGAGTCCTGCAAAACCTCGAATATCATTTTTCATATAGCCAACCTCCGATAAATAGTGTGGATCGGAGGCGAGTAAGGCACCGGTATGAGCGCCTGCAGAATGACCGACAATAAATATATTATTGGGGTCGCCATAATAAGAAGCGATGTTTTTCTTTGTCCACGCAAAAGCCTCCGCTCCGTCTTCGATAAAACTTGGGAATCTTCCCTTCGGATACTTTATATAGTCCGGAACGACAACCGTATATCCTCGTTTAACAAAGGCATTGGCCGCAAAAAAGTACTGACTTTTTTTGCCAGAATCCCAGCCACCGCCGTAAATAAAAATAATGACGGGAGAGGCTTGTTTTGACGTATTCTGATATACATCAAGACGTTGCCAAGGCTGTTCTCCATAGCTAATATCTTTGCTGATACTATTCGGATGTTCGGCCTTTATCGAGCTATTAAGGATCAGTAATCCGGTGCTACTGCAAGCACTGAGCAGAGCGATAATGCCGAATAAAACCAGTGTTCTATTGAAAAATCGGCGAATCAGCATCATCAGTTTTTTGGTTTATATGCTTTTTAAAGGCGTTCTTGAATAAAACGATGAATATCATTCATGAGCTTGTCTTCTTTTGCAAACCAAGGGTGCAGATGAGTCACCATGTCAATATGTCCCGGATTGCTGTATAGCACTGCATGAGTGTCAACTCCTTTACTTTCAAGTGCGGCCTGCATTTTTTCCTGATTGTATTGCCCCACTTGTTCGTCGCCTGAACTATGCAGCAGTAATGTAGAAGGCTCATCGCCGTTCACGTAATTTAATGCATCCATCAACGGGTAGTTAGACGGTGGTCCAAATACCGCCTGCGTTACTTCCCAGTCGGGGATAAAACTATAGGGTCCGGCGATTCCAATAACACCTTTTAGATCTGTCGGCTCCAAGCCTTCGGCGTTTAGAAACTGTTTGTCAGTTGCCAACATAAGTGTTGTGTGGGCTCCCGCTGAGTGGCCTGCTACAAAAACTTTGTCAGCGCTGCCATTGTATTTTGCAATGTTCTGTTTTACCCACGCGATAGCTTTTGCTCCATCCGTTGCGAAGGAGGGGTATTTGGCGCGCTGGTCAGGGTGTTTAATATAATCGGGTAGCACAACGGTATAACCTTTTCTGAAAAACGCATCTGCGGCAAATCGGTATTGGTCTTTGCGTCCATGGCGCCAGCTGCCGCCGTGAATGAAAATCACGACCGGTGCACTTTGCTCTTGTGGGTACACATCTAGTTTCTGCCAATCCTTGTTGCCGTATTGAACGTCTTCGATTACGTCGATAGGATTCACTATTTTAAGTGTGGTTGTGAGGAACCACATGCCTCGATCTCTGTCGCTAATAAACCAAACGAAGCCCGCGGCCAATAAGGCAATGATTGTTGCAATAATTAGTAAATTTTTCATTTCTCGAAATAATATTTGTCGTAGATAACAGGGTCAACAGACCGGATGTGAGCCTTAAAACGCGCAGTCTATCACTGTTAATCGTAATTTATAGTCAATATGTCTAGCGTAAGTTTGTTGTTCTTGATTTATTTCATCGATGCTCGATATCCAGCGAGAGTTAATTAGAGATCACCAATTGTAGAAAAGGGTAATTTTATTGTTTTTATCAATAAAGCGAACGTTCGCTCTATTTTTATGATAAGCTGCCGAAATGAGATTGACTCACGATAATGTTAAGGCCATAACAGGCGCTGGCGCCGGTTCCTCGGATGCGACGTCTTTGACATCTTTTGTAGACAGTTTTCCACTGCAAGGAGAAACCTTATACAAAACCATTTTCGACCGTAATAGCGACATTATTCAAACTCAAAAAGCTCGCTTCGCTGTCGCTAATCTAGAGAAAATCTTAACCGCGACCTTCGAAGTGTCAGCTACTTCCGGCTTTGACCGTATGTCGTTGCGAGACCTGTCACGCCAAACTGGCATGAGCATGGGGGCGATTTATTCGTGCATCTCGAAGAAAGAGGATATTGCCGTGATGATTGCTGACGTGGTACGGCTATCGAGTGAATTAACGCGTCAGCATGCAATGCAATCGAGCTCATTATGGTCAAAGATAGAGCAAAGTATCCGTTTTCATCTGTTCGCAAGTACCGTATTGCAACCTTGGTATTTCTTTTTGTATTTTGAAACTCGCTGTTTACCCGAGATTCAACAGCGTGAATCAAAGCAAATTGAATTAGACGGCATAAAGAGTTTTGAAGCGCAAATTCAAGCTGGCGTTGATAACGGAGAATTTTATACCGATGATGCACGAATGGTGGCTAATACCATCGTTGTGTTGCTAGAAGATTGGTACCTAAAACCTTGGAAAACTTTAAGCCCTTGGAAAGCGAACATTTCACTCGATCAACAAGAAAAACAAATTAATAACTACAGCCAGTCAATATCTAGGCTGGTAAGAAAACTGCTGGCAGAATCCTAAGCGGCTGAACGCTGGGCAATGAGCAAACTAAACACTGCCGTCCATTCAACCAAATATTTGAAAACGTAAAGAGTATTCACTATGAACTATAAAGTCCCATTAAAAGATATGAAATTTGTGTCCGAAGAAGTGTTGGACATGCCCGGCCACTATACGAAATTCACCAAAGGCCAACAAGCGGAACCTGAATTGCTTGAGGCAATCTATCAAGAAGCGGCTAAGTTTTGCGAAAATGAACTTGAACCAATGAATGCAAGTGGTGATAAAGAAGGTTGTCACTTTAACGATGGAGAAGTCACTACTCCGAAAGGTTTTAAAGAAGCGTATACCAGCTTTGTTGAAAACGGCTGGCCCGCACTATGCGGTCCGGCTGAATACGGTGGTCAAGGTATGCCTGAGTCTGTCGGATTGGTGATGATGGAAATGATGATTTCATCCAATCATTCATGGAGTATGTACCCTGGCTTAAGCCAAGGCGCAGTTAAGACAGTTTACACTCACGCACGCGACGATCTAAAAGAACGTTTTATGCCGCCAATGGTGGCGGGGAACTGGACAGGAACCATGTGTTTGACTGAACCTCATTGTGGCTCTGATTTAGGTTTATTGAAGACCTACGCGGAAGTCGATGAAGATTCGAATGAAGACGGTGCCTACAAGATTTCAGGGAGTAAAATCTTTATTTCCTCAGGTGAACACGATATGTCCGACAACATTGTTCACATCGTACTGGCTCGCCTACCAGATGCACCGGTGGGCATAAAAGGGATTTCATTATTCCTAGTACCGAAGTTTAACGTTAATGAAGATGGCTCATTGGGTGAGCGTAATGCCGTATCATGTGGTTCCATCGAAGAAAAAATGGGCATTCATGGTAATTCTACCTGTGTGATGAATTTCGATGGTGCCAAGGGGTACCTAATCAGCGAGCCTCACAAAGGCATGCGAGCGATGTTTACGTTTATTAACGAATCACGTTTGGGTGTTGCGATGCATGGTCAAGCACATTCCGAAGTGTCTTTTCAAAAAGCATTAAGCTATGCAAAGGATCGTGTTCAATTCCGAGTAAAACCTCGCGTAATGCCTGAGAAAAATGCTGACCCAATTATTTGTCATCCAGACGTGCGCAGAATGTTATTGACGCAAAAAGCCTTTGCTGAAGGTGGCCGTATGCTGAATATGTTTTGTGGTCAAATGGTGGATATTGAGCAGTCTCCGGATTTTTCTAAGGACGAGCACGAGCAGGCTGAAGCAATGCTAGCGGTGCTTACGCCGATTGCTAAAGGCTTTTTGTCGGAAACGTCTCTCGAGACAACTAACTATGGTATTCAGGTGTTAGGTGGACATGGCTTCATTACTGAATGGGGCATGGAACAAGAAGTGCGCGACGCGCGAATTTCACAACTCTATGAAGGCACAACAGGAATTCAGGGTCTAGATCTATTGGGGCGTAAAATTCTTGGCACTCGCGGTAAAGTGCTCAAGCCGATGATGGCGAAAGTTGAAAAGTTCATTAAAGAGAACAAGCGCAATAAATTCGCCAAACAACTCAAACCTTATGTCGGGACTTGGGAGTCGTTGACGCGGTCAATCGGTTTTTCGGCAATGCGAAATACCGACGAAGTAAACGCGGCTGCGGTCGATTATTTGATGTTCGCGGGTTATGTCACGGTTGCCTACTTTTGGGCTGAAGCGGCAGTCGCCGCCGAAAAAGCGCTCAGTAATGGTGCCTCTGAACCCGAGTTTTACAAAACTAAAATCGCTACTGCCGATTTCTACTTTCAACGCATCATGCCGCGTACATTGGCACATGAAGCATCCATTAAAAATGGTATGGAAAGCATGATGGAAATCGACGCGGAGCATTTTGCTTTTCTATAACTTACAAAATAGCTCATCCACTTAAACCCACACCTAACTTAATTTACGTGTGGGTTTTTACTTTTTTGGCGTCGACGGCCTTTAAATCATTAATGGAATGCTAGCACTGAGCGATACAATTAATTTACGTTTCATTAGATCGATCAGAGCCTCGAGATGATTGAGGCTTTTAATTAGATTAATAAGCGCGTAACACGCGGTATCTGTATCAGTTTAAAATTACTCATCACCGTCTTTATTTCTGAATTTGGGGTGAACATAATTTTCCCAAGTCATATCTTTTATGTCTTTATCAGCGAAAAAAGGATAGTTTTCTTTCAAATCGCTGACGTCATCCTCGAAGTTATTTTCAAGTTTGACGTTAAAGGTATTTGATGCAAAACCTGAAACCGCTTGGTCTAATAACGGTAGGCGATGTCCAGCTTTGGGTTGTGTCGGATCTGTTGGCTTTACAACTTTTGTAAACAAATGTCCCAAATAAGCAATTTCTCCTGCCTGCAGGGTAACGTCCTTCTGAATTCTCAATTGAGCGCTGCCGACAATTAAAAGCTTCTGACTTAAAAAGCGAGCAATATTGACTTCGGTTGTGCCGGGCTCGACTTCAAAGCTATAAATATATTCCTTACCGTGTTTTTCAGACGATTTATTTTGCAGTGGCTCAGTAAACGCTTTTAACTTTCCATCCTTTTTTATAGCCATAGAAATCAGGTCTGGTTGGTAGTTCGGCTTGACCTCATTTTTCACCGAAAGTTTACCAAAGACCAATGCTTTGCTGCTTAGGTCGAGATTTTCCGAAGGTTGCCCAATAGGCATTTTATTGGCTGTGGCGCAGCCGGTCGCAATTGCCAAAAACGACAAAATTATTGATTTTTTCAAGAAGGTTATTATCAACGGTGTTTTATCCAGTTCCACTTTTATGTCCTATGTTTGTATTAAAGTACGAAGGTTTGCATGGTATTGATACCATGTATGTGAGTGTAGCCTATTTGGTGAAGTGAGACTTAGTGTAACTGTGGCTCTATTATGTCTGACTTCAAGCCCGGTAGAACTCAGACACTCGAATTTCTCAGATCGAAGTTGTTTACTTGAAAAATAATGGTGTTTCTCATTAACCTGAGCGCACTAGTTGATTTAAACGAGGGTTCCTAAATGTTGAAGTTTAATTTAACGTATTCTATTAAGAAGCAACTCTTGAGATGGGTATATTTGCGGGGAAGTTGCTGCTAGCGAAACTTAAGATTGTTATTGGAATTCTGTGGATATAAGCACTCCTCGAATCACTCTAAACCGTTAAGCTTTTTACCAACTAGCATAGTATGGAAGCTTTCTTAATCTGAGGTATATTAATTAGTACTATGAAAAACGTGAGGAAATTATATGTGTGATCTGGATACGGAAAACGATATTGACGAGTTTGTTAATCGAGGTGGTAAGTTAAATAGACGACAATTTGGCAAAATGTCGGCCATTGCCGGCTTCACTGCGGCGTTACCGACCGTAGTAAATGCGAAGAGCGTTGTAGAATCTGAGGTAACCATCGAAACTCCTGATGGCTCATGTGACGCTTACTTCGTTAAACCCTCCAAGGGAACTCACCCAGCAGTTCTTATTTGGCCTGATATTTTAGGGCTGAGGCCGGCTTTTAGAGCCATGGGAAAGCGCATGGCCGAATCGGGTTACGCGGTATTGGTTGTTAATCCATTTTACCGGAGCGCTAAATCCCCTGTGATTGACGAGGGGGCAAGTTTTCGAGACCCTGAGACTCGAGATATTGTACTGCCGATGTATCGAAAACTGTCGGCTGATACTCATTTTAGTGATGCCAAAACATTTGTGGCGTTTTTGGATCAACAAGAAGGTGTTGATAGCGACAAAAAAATTGGTACCGCCGGTTACTGTATGGGTGGTCCTATCATCATGAGAACCGCAGCAGCCGCACCGGATCGTATTGGAGCGGCGGCATCGTTTCACGGCGGTGGCTTGGCAACCGATAAGCTCGACAGCCCTCATTTGTTGATACCAAATACGACTGCACAGGTATTGCATGCAATCGCTGAGAACGATGATCAAAAAAGCCCCGAAGTGAAATCGATATTGACCGAGGCCTACGAGGCGGCGGGTTTAAACGCGGAAATAGAAGTGTATGAAAACACGTTGCATGGATGGTGCCCTCCTGATTCAGCTGTGTATCATGAAGAACAAGCTGAACGCGCTTGGGCTCGACTACTGGCGTTGTTCGATCGAGCCTTAATCTAAGGTTCCGATATGAGCTAATTTAACGAAGTTAATTGAAAAGTGAGCGATCAATATTGGCTAACTCGTTTGCCGCATCTTGTCGCTCACTTGATCTGACTAATCCATTACCATCAAATGACTTTAATAACAGCGGTCAACTTGTTTAGCTCTCTACGAAAGCTCGCTCGATAACGTACTCAGCTACATTGCCGCGAATGGTTTCTTTGAATCCTTTTTCGTCTAAGATCACGCAAAAATCCTTTAGCATCGAAGGGCTGCCACATAACATAAAACGGTCATCTTCAACATTGATTGGTGGCAAGCCTAAGGATTCAGCTAATTTACCTGAGGTCAGCGCGTCGGTTAAGCGGCCTTGAGTATGAAACTCTTCGCGCGTTACAGTCGGATAGTACATCAGCTTGCCTTTAACCATTTCCCCGAAAAATTCATTTTCTGGTAGTTCTTTAATCACGTCTTGGTAAGCGAGCTCTGAGACTTCCCTGACACCGTGCGTCAAAATAACTTTGTCGAAGCGCTCATAGACTTCAGGGTCTTTTATTACACTCATAAAAGGCGCTAAACCCGTACCCGTTGCCAGCAAGTATAAATGCTTTGCTGGCTTCAACGCGTCAACCAAAAGTGTGCCTGTTGGCTTTTTACTAACTAATAATTTATCGCCCGGTTGTATCTTTTGCAGATGCTGAGTAAGTGGACCATCTTGTACCTTGATACTGAAGAACTCCATATGTTCTTCGTAATTTGCGCTGGCGATGCTATAAGCTCGCATCAATGGTTTGCCATTGATCTCCATGCCAATCATGATGAACTGGCCGTTCTCGAATCGAAACCCAGGGTCACGGGTGGTGGTGAAACTGAATAATGTGTCGTTCCAGTGATGAACCGATAGTACTTCTTCTTCGCGGATATTTGCTGCCATGATAGTCTCTA
>CAYQVT010000177.1:0-7700 GCA_964420885.1 uncultured Gammaproteobacteria bacterium | reverse complement strand
CTTGGCAATTTTGGCGGTGGTGGTTGTCTTTCCTACGCCATTGACGCCAACCATCAACATGACATAAGGGCGTTGATGTAGCACATTCCATTCTTGCTCAGCTGGTTTGAGCATTTCGGCGATTTCAGCTTTTAGACCGTTGATCACGCCAGCGGCGTCTTGAATTTTATCTGTTTGCACTCGTTTTCGTAGCTTTTCGACCAGTGTTAGACTCGCTTCGACACCAATGTCGCTGGTAATGAGAACCTCTTCAAGGTCGTCAAACAACTCATCATTAAGATCGAAGGACCCTTTAAAGACATTGCCGATTTTTCCTAAAAGGTTAGTTCGGCTTTTATCCAAACCCTCCTCGACGGTCACGGGTGGCGAATCTGTGTGGTTTTCTTCGGTCTTTTCTCGGCCAAAAAAGCGCGCGAAGCCCGAGCGTTTTTTGTTTTGAGTGTCGTCAGGTGTGTTTGTTTCGCTCATTCTTGTGTAATGCTGTGGTATTGTTTGGCGTTGCCGCCTTCCGGTTAACCGTATTGTAGGGATTGTCGAAAAAATCACAATGAAACAGCGTGCTAAAACGAACTCGATTCGCATAATCTCTGGTCAATGGCGTGGTCGTCGGCTGCCGGTGTTAGAAGTCGAGGGGCTTCGCCCAACAACTGATCGAGTTCGTGAGACTCTTTTTAACTGGCTCATGCATGAAGTTTCTAATTCACGTTGTCTGGATCTATTTGCGGGTAGTGGCGCGCTCGGTCTAGAATGCTTGTCGAGAGGCGCCTCGCATGCTCTTTTTGTAGAGTTAGATAGACGTGCTGCAGCGCAATTGCAGCAAAACATTCAAGCACTTGGATGTGAAAACAGCTCCGAAGTATCAGTACAAAGCGCAATTAACTTATTGAATTCGCCGGCTCAGCATCAGTATGATTTGGTGTTCATAGACCCCCCTTTTGACTCCAGTTTATTGGCTAAGACGATGTTTTTATTAGAACAAAATGGATGGTTAGCCGAGGACGCGATGGTGTATGTCGAACAAGCGTCAAGAAAAGACCCTGAGGTCACGCCCGAAAGATGGCAAAAATACAAAGAAGGCAAAGCAGGATATTGCCGATATACTTTATACCGAGTCTAGCTTCGGTTTTAAGCGAATAAGCCTTTAGGTTGTGCCGTCTTGCAGTGGTATACTGATCTGATGACTAAAAAAATAGCCGTTTACCCTGGAACCTTCGACCCCGTTACCAATGGGCATTTAGATTTAGTAGCACGCGCTGAACAGATCTTTGATGAAGTGATCATTGCGGTATCCGATAATCCACGTAAAAACCCATTATTCTCAATTCAGGAGCGCATCGCTCTGGTTGATGAAGCCACAAAAAATATTCCCCACGTTAAAGTAGAGAGTTTTGATGATCTATTGGTTAATTTTGTGGCGCGCAAAAAAGCCAAATTTGTGATCCGTGGTCTAAGGGCGGTATCTGATTTTGAATACGAGTTTCAATTAGCATCGGCAAATAGACGTTTAGACAATAGTATTGAAACTATCTTTCTGACACCCCAGGAAGCCAATTACTTTATTTCGTCATCATTGGTGCGTGAAATCTCATATTATCAAGGTGATATCAGTAGCTTTGCGCCAGCTCATGTTGTTAGCGCATTGGCGACCAAGTGGGCGTCAAAAAATACTCAAGAATAAAGGCGTTTGCTCGCCGCATTAATTAGAGTTGTATCAACCGTTTTTACTCATTCGAATTTACAATGGCACTATTTATTACAGACCAATGTATTAACTGTGATGTGTGTGAGCCTGAATGCCCCAATGATGCTATTTATCAGGGTGAATTGATTTACGAAATCGAAGCCTCAAAATGTACTGAATGCTTAGGCCACTTCAAAAAGGAGCAGTGTATTATCGTGTGCCCTGTAGATTGTATTTTGGTTGACCCAGAACACCAAGAAAGCCAAGAAACCTTGCAGGCTAAATATCAGGTTTTGACCGGTAAAGTCTACGATGCCTCAGCAGAAGCTGATTAAAATAGCGTTATTCCCCGACCTTTTGCATCTCAATTTGGACTAACTGAGGATTCGCCGCTGCCACCTTGGCATTACGTTGGCGCATGTCCAACCAGAATGAGGAGGTTTTTTCGTAGTAACCGGCCTTTTTTAATTTCAAAATAATGGTTTGACGATTCCCGTTTGCGTTTTTCCAATGCATGGTTAGCGGCGTGTGGCCGATCACACTTCCGTCCTCGCCGTTGGTTACTTCAGCTCCAGATGGGGATGACACTATTTTTGCCGCGCCATAGTGCGCTGAACAAGCTGAAAGGCTAATAATTACGGCACACCAGAAAAATGACAGTGCCGCCTTTTTATACGGAATATGATTGATAGAAACAAGCTGTCTATTTGGCATGAAGTTTGGTGTCTTAGAAATTAAACAGAAATTGAAGCACTCAAATAGTATCACCGAAGACGCTCCGATCATTAATAATTGACCGGAATGAATTACAAAAAATTACAGTTAGCCTAGAAGTTAACCTTGTGATCCCAGTAGAGGATGTTAGCGCTGCTGTCTTTAATCTCTGGTGGCGTGTTAAGCGTTTCGGCTTCAATCAGTAGGTTGACCAAGGCATTTTGACGAGACGTAAAACCGTCATGTTGGGTCAGCAATTGGGCCTGCATGGTGGTCAGCTCTTGTAAGCGTTGTTCGACCGTATCAGACGCCTTGTGAATGCGCTTGACACTTTCTAAACGGCGGCGTAATTGTGTGTGATGTTCACGCACATAGGTTTCCATAGGAACCATTAAATTACTATTCCAATTGGTGGCGTCTTTTAGTGCGCGGGAAAAAATCTTACGCGAAACCGTACAAACCGATTCGTAAAAGCGATTAGTAATTGACATTTGCTCGCGAAAGAACAGCGTACGAGTCTGCTTAAGGCTACTATGTTTAAGTTCTAAGCGATTGATTTCCTGTTTGAATTTTTCGAGTCGTAAGCGTCTCACTCGAAAATTGGCAATACCGTGGTCGTGTTCAAAATCTCGAGTAATACCTTCCGACAATACGGCGATTTCATTAGCCTGCGCAATGGCACTATCGACATAGTGATTAATGCGTTCAAAATATTTCGAAATTGTTTTTTGCAGGGTAAGTGACGTAGCACTTCTAGCCATGTTGTGCTTGGTTATTGCAATCAATTTCTCCAAGCGTTCAGGGCTAAGAATTTTCACCAACTTCTTGGTTTCTTTTGCATAAACAGCGCGCAAGGCTTGATAGCGCTGCATGTCTTTTTCAAGCGACGACTTTTCAGACTGCACTTTCAACATAATGTGGGAAATTACATCAGTATTCTTGCTGCTCAGTTGCTTTAGCTCTGCGATGTGGTCGTCGGCATCTTTAAGGCGGTTATCAAGAATTGAACCGGCTGAGTCTAAAACGCTCTCCAAAGAACTACGGATTTTTTCAACAACAATCTTACGTTTCTCAGGGATCAATTTATCCGCTATCGCCTTTTCAAGCGCTTCAATATTACTGCGCTCAAGCAAGTCTTCATCATTTGATAGTTTTGCTAATAGACCTTTTTGCGCTGACACAGGGTATATATTCTCTGGGTCCAAATTTAATGACCTAGAGGTCGACATCACTTGTTGCATGATCTCGTTTTCGATTTCTTCGTCGCTGCGAATTCCGTCCCACAAGCTGTCTATTTTATTCAATGCAACGAGCTTACGTTGGTTTCTGTCAGCGCCAGAATCCTTTTCTCCACCCAAGTGCTTTTCCCAAAGTTCTAAGTCGGTTGAAGTGACTCCGGTATCGTGGGATAAAATAAATACAACCGTATGTGCGGTCGATAATTGGTTGATCGTAAGTTCCGGCTCGGCACCAATCGCGTTGAGTCCTGGTGTATCTAGGATTACCAAACCTTGCTCAAGCAGAGGGTGAGGTAGGTTTATCACCGCATGGCGCCAACTGGGAATCTCAACCTCATCGTATTCATTTACTGGTAGTCCGATTTCAGACTCTTCGCCATCGATCAAGTCGAATTTTAATTCGCTCGCATAGGCTTTGCTAACCAGCTTGTTTTCGGTCATGCCTTGCATGGCGTTGCTGATACTGGCGACGTCGTCTGCATCAAATTCTATTTGATGCCAAATTTCGGTGTCTTTTTTGAGTTCGAATAATGGGCGTTCATCTTTACGCGATTCAATTGGTAATAATCGAACTCCACTGGGTAAATTAGCGTCGTACATCAACTCTGTTGGACACATCGTGGTTCGACCAGTGCCAGATGGCAAAATACGCTTCTTATAGTTGCCGAAAAAGATCGTGTTTATCATTTCCGATTTGCCGCGCGAGAATTCAGCAACAAACGCGACCGATAAATTGTCGTCTGCTAAGGCGCCAAGTACCGATTCGAACTCATGGTGTGTACGTAGATCTGTGACATTATTCGACTTCAAAAACGTACTCAATTCTTGCACCGCTCCGCTGACGTTTTGACGCCACTCAGAGTACTGCTCAATTTCATTGTTTAGCTTTTGATCTGTCACGTTATCTAGTCGTTTTTGTGGTTTTACCGCCCTTACTTTGGAACGCCTCAAAGCATTCCGTCGTACGCTATTAGTGACCGTATTACCGTAAAGGTTCACTATTGGCAACGAATCATAGCGGAGTGCTTGGCTAAATGTCAAAGAAAAATTAAAGTGTTTTACTATGTAGTTGCCATATCTTATTGTTATTATTGTACATTATTTTACAAAAAATTGTTTTTTGGTTAACAAGGGTTAAAACCAAGTTAGCTAATTATGATGTGTCTAAAAATTATGCTTTACTACGCGCATATTGATAATGACCGGGATTTAGACCCTTTGCCGATTCCCAATTCTTATTTAGGGATAGAAGAACAATTAAGTACTAATTAGTTTACTTAGACAGACCGAATGACCACCAATAGAATCACAAAGAAGAAAGCCAGTCACAAGAAAACGGCTAAGACTGTGGCCGTGCCGAAGGCGAGAAGGTCGAAGAAAAAAACGTCTTCGAAAAAGCGAGGCTCTAACCCTGGAGTGCGTCGAACGAAAAAATCACCCACTAGAATCGCCGCATCAAATAGGCCTGGCAAGGGGCGTGGAATAGTAAATTTTCTAGGTTTCTGGGTGCTTCGACTCAGTCTATTAATCATCGTTCCAGTGTTGGCCTACACCGTGTACTTAGACCTTACGATTCGAAAGCAGTTTGAGGGCCAGAAGTGGGCATTACCAGCCCACGTTTATACCCGGCCTTTAGAACTATATCTAGGGCAGAAGCTTGATAGAGCTTTGATACAACAAGAATTAGATGAGTTAGGTTACGCCAATAGGCCTACGTTGGATCGTGTTGGAACGTTTCGCTTTGGCCAAAATGAGGTGGCGATTTACCAGCGCGAATTTCGTTTTTGGGACGGTTTACGACCGCAGCAGATAATTCGATTGCAGCTTGAGAATGAGCGAATACAGTCGATTGCAGTTGAGTCCAATCGTGGCGAATTGAGTGAGACCGAAATTGTTAGACTTGAACCCCGTCTTTTTGGCAGTGTCTCGCCACTGAGCCACGAAGATCGCACCTTATTAAAGCTTGAAGATATCCCCAAACCTTTGGTCGATGGCCTAGTTGCTAACGAAGACCGGCATTTTTATTCGCATTTTGGAATAAACCCCATGGGAATCGCACGAGCGATGATACGGAATATTCGTGCGGGAAGGGTGGTCCAAGGGGGCAGTACACTTACACAACAATTGGTTAAGAACTACTATCTCACGTCAGAAGTCACCTTCAGCCGTAAATTTACAGAAATGATAATGGCGATGTTACTCGAGGTGCATTATAGCAAATCAGAGATCCTGCAAGCCTATTTCAATGAAGTCTATATGGGGCAAGCTGGTAATCGCGCGATCCACGGTTTTGGTCTTGCAAGCCACTATTTTTATGGGCGGCCACTTCACGAACTTGATTTGCATCAGCTAGCGGTTTTAATCGCGGTGAATAATGGCCCCAGTTATTACAACCCCATTCGAAGGCCAGAAAGAGCCCTTAAGCGCCGTGACCTGGTGTTGGCTACTATGTTGGAACAAGGCGTCATCGATAAACCAGATTACGATCAGGCTGTTTCTGCTACCTTATCGATCAGTCCAACGGCAGCCAGTGCTGCAACTTTGTCTTACCCCAGTTTTATGGGCTTTGTACGTGAGAATTTGCAAGCCGATTATCAACAAGAAGACTTGCTCAGTGATGGACTGCAAATACACACGACCTTGAACCCGCGTATACAGCAAAATTTAGAACAAGCTGTCCGTTCGGAGCTGAGTGCGATAGAAAAACGTAAATCAATCGACGCGAATAGCTTACAGGTTGCTGCTGTTGTGATTAGAACTGATAATGGTGAAGTGTCGGCGATGTTGGGTGACCGCAATCCAAGTTTCTCTGGTTACAATCGAGCGCTCAAGGCGCGCCGCCCAGTTGGGTCATTGCTGAAACCTTTCGTGTATTTAACCGCATTAGAAAACCCCGATGTGTATTCCCTGGCATCGATGGTCGATGATGAGCCGATTACGGTATCTCAAAAAGGAAGCCCGGACTGGCGTCCGCAAAATTATGATGGCGTGCCTCATGGCAAAGTGATGTTGATAGATGCGTTAGCACGTTCTTATAATCTGGCGACGGTAAACCTTGGCATGCAGATAGGCGTGTCTGAAGTATCCAATACCATCCGTCGCGTGGGTTATCATCAACAATTTAGCGAACTACCGTCGGTACTTTTGGGAGCTGTTCCCATGTCAGTCTTAGAAGTAGGGCAGTTGTATTTGACTCTAGCATCTGGTGGTTTTAAGACACCGATCAAGGCGATTCGCTCGGTATTAAGTGCAGAGAATGAACCATTGGCGCATTATTCGCTGGATATAGAGCAAGTAATTGAGCCTGAGTTTGCGTCCTTAATTAATTACGCCTTGCAAGACGTAGTGCGCAATGGCACGGCTCGCAATGTGCTAACTGGTTTCCGATACGACTATGGGCTGGCCGGTAAAACCGGCACCACTGATAATTACCGAGATAGTTGGTTTGCTGGTTTTAGTGGGAATTACTTAACCGTGGTCTGGGTCGGACGTGACGACAATACGCCTACTAAATTGACTGGCGCTAGTGGGGCTGCCAAAATTTGGGCAAAATCGATGCAAAAAATGCCACTACAGCGCTTAGAATTAGGGTATAACGATGCCTTGCTTCGACGAGAAGTGTTTTACTCTTTAAATCCTGAAGAGCAAGATTGTAGTTTGTCCCGTTCGCTGCCTATGATGATTGAATCCTTGGAGTTAGAAAACATACCTTGTGCCGATCGACTAGAAAGCGATTTAGAAAACGATGAAGAGTTACAACATTTTGAACCACTGCCTGACAGCGCGCCAAGAAGAAAAAAACGAAAGTCTTGGTGGCGGAGAATTTTCGGATAGGAATTTATTTGTCGCCAGCCAAAGAAGGGTCCGTTTAATGGGCTTTGTCTTTGTTGGTTTTTCACTTAGTGCCTGTATTAGTACCTCTACGATTGATGTGCCTTCCCAAGAACCGGTAGAGGTTGAAGATCGCGCGGTTGTTGACGGCGAGCCGTTGCCGCTACCTGAAGATACGTTGGTGAAGGCGGAACCCTTGAGCGGTAATGCTCCGATGTCGCCAGTTGTCAAACGCT
>CAYQVT010000176.1:0-7761 GCA_964420885.1 uncultured Gammaproteobacteria bacterium | reverse complement strand
GTTGGAAAATAACTCGGCGATGGCTGTGTTACAGGCATGCATGGCCGATCTCGACGAATTACGTTCAGATTTGAAGTTGCATCTTGCAGACAATGTTCCACAAGTAGAAGACCAACCGGAATTGAAGACTCAGCCGAGTATTGGCTTTCAACGCGTATTGCAGAGATCGATTGTCCATGTTCAGAGCTCGGGTAAGACTGAGGTGGAAGGTGAGAACGTATTGGTCGCGATGTTTTCCGAACAAGACTCCTATGCCGCTTATTATCTCGATCAACAAAACGTGACTCGCTTTGACGCTGTTTCGTACATATCTCATGGGGTGACTAAAGAGGGAGATGAGTTAGAAGGTCTACCGTACCCAGAGGATCATCAAACTAACGAAGCACCAGAACAAAAAGAAGGCCCACTGGAGGCTTATACGGTAAACCTCAATGAACGCGCAGAGGGTGGTTTTATTGACCCGCTGATTGGCCGTGATAAAGAAGTTGAACGGACCATACAAATTCTTGCGCGGCGTCGTAAAAACAATCCTTTATACGTTGGTGAAGCCGGCGTAGGTAAAACCGCGATCGCCGAAGGCTTAGCCAAAAAAATCACTGAAGATGAGGTGCCAACTGTTTTAAAAGATGCAGTGGTTTACTCATTAGACTTAGGCGCATTATTAGCCGGCACTAAATACCGAGGCGATTTTGAAAAGCGCCTTAAAGCGGTATTAAAGGCTTTGGAGCGCGAAGATCACGCAATCCTATTTATCGACGAAATTCATACAATTATCGGTGCTGGGGCGGCCTCTGGAGGTGCCATGGATGCCTCAAATCTACTTAAGCCTGCGCTGTCTAACGGTGAGCTAAAATGTGTTGGTTCAACTACCTATCAAGAATACCGAGGTATTTTTGAAAAAGATCGGGCGCTGTCTCGTCGCTTCCAAAAAATTGACGTAGAACAACCCACCGTCGATGAAACCGTGCAAATATTGCGAGGGCTGAAATCACGTTTTGAAGAACACCATGAGGTCAAATTCACGCCCGAAGCCTTAAGTCTGGCAGCGGAGTTAGCTGATCGATATATCAACGAACGTTTTTTACCGGATAAAGCCATTGATGTGATTGATGAGGCGGGAGCGAGAACGCGTTTATTTGATAGAGAAGAGGGTGAAATACCCACTATCGATACCGAACAGATCGAAGAAGTCGTATCGTTTATCGCGAGAATTCCGCCGAAAACCGTGTCTGCTTCTGATGTGGACTCGTTGAAAAACCTTGAACGCGATCTTAAGTTGGTTGTTTTCGGCCAAGACCAAGCGATTGTGAATTTATCGTCGGCAATTAAAATGTCGAGATCAGGCTTGGGTAAGCCGGACAAACCGATTGGTTCATTTTTATTTTCTGGCCCCACAGGTGTTGGAAAAACAGAGGTGACCCGTCAACTGGCCATGACATTAGGCGTGGAGTTGATTCGATTTGATATGTCTGAATACATGGAACGCCACACGGTCTCTCGTCTCATCGGTGCACCTCCTGGCTACGTCGGTTTTGATCAAGGTGGTTTACTCACCGATTCAATCAATAAGCATCCGCATGCGGTGTTACTGCTCGACGAAATTGAGAAGGCACACCCCGACGTGTTCAATCTATTGTTGCAAGTAATGGACCACGGCACGCTCACTGACAACAATGGTCGAAAAGCTGATTTTCGTAATGTCATTATTGTCATGACCACCAATGCAGGGGCGGTAGCTGTTTCGCGTAATTCCATGGGGTTCACTAAGCAAGACAATGCTCAGGATGATATGGGCGCGATTCAAAAAATGTTCACGCCGGAGTTTCGTAATCGTTTAGATTCGATCGTGCGTTTTAAACCGCTGGGCGAAGAAGTGATCGACAAAATTGTCGACAAAGAATTATTGGAAGTTGAGCGTCAATTATTAGAGAAAGACGTGCAGCTTAAAATCGATAAACTTGCTCGTAGTTGGATCGCGAAAAACGGCTACGATGAAAATATGGGCGCGAGACCGCTGGCTAGATTGATCCAAGAAGAGATAAAACGCGGCCTAGCCGATGAACTTCTATTTGGTAAATTGCAAAATGGTGGTAAGGTATTTATATCAACCAAAGACGATGAATTAGTATTCGATATTCAGACCTAATCTAGTGTTTCGATTTTAGTTTTTATCATTGTTTTGAATGGCATTGACGCGCTGGAGCAAGCGCTATGATAAGGTTGGGCGCTGACTAACCACCGAGATTCTTAGGCATGACTTCTGAAATTCTTAACGTTGGCTTGGCCCAAATTTCGCCTGTTTGGCTTGATAAAGTTGCCACTCTCGAAAAAGTAGCTGGCTACATTGCCGACGCCGGCGAGCGTAAGTGTGATCTAGTTGCTTTTGGTGAAGCACTCGCGCCGGGTTATCCGTTTTGGGTGGAGCTTACCGGTGGTGCGCAATTTAATAACGACGATCAAAAACGCATGTTTGCGCATTATGTACGCAACGCGATTGATATCGATGCGGGCGATTTACACAGCGTTTGTCAGCAGGCTAAGGAGCATGGAGTCGCAGTTTACCTCGGTACCATAGAGCGGCCGCAGGACAGAACCAGTATGAGCTTATATTGTTCAATGGTTTATATTGATAAGCAGGGTAGTGTGCAATCGGTTCATCGTAAATTAATGCCCACCTTTGAAGAACGTTTAGTTTGGTCGCCTGGCGATGGTCACGGCTTACGAACTCACGCCTTAGAAGGTTTTCAAGTTGGCGGCTTAAATTGCTGGGAGAACTGGATGCCACTTGCTCGCGCCTCGCTGTACGGGCAGGGTGAAAACCTCCATGTTGCGATTTGGCCTGGGTCTATACGTAACACCGAAGACATCACCCCGTTTCTTGCCAAAGAAGGCCGCTCCTATTCGATGGCAGTGAGTGGCCTCATGCCTGTGTCCGATATTCCCGAGAGCTTGCCACTATATGATGAAATATTGCAAAACGTTGGTGCGTCTCAGTATTTAGCAAATGGAGGCTCTTGTTTATGTGCGCCAAACGGCGACTTTATTATCGAGCCGCAGCTTAATGTGGAAGGCCTATTTACCGCTGAAATCAATTTAGAGCGAGTTCGGGAAGAGCGGCAAAATTTTGACCCAGCTGGGCATTATTCGCGCCCTGATGTGACCTGCTTACAAGTAAATCGAGAGCGTCAAAGCACCGTCAAACTAAGTTAGTAAAATTACTTGAAGAGCCTAAGGCTAGGTTTTTTTGTCCAGAGTCAGGCCGGTTACTTCAAACGTAGTTGTGCGCGATTTGCGAGATTCTTGCATCTTTAACGGCAAGTATTCATCGTCGTGAGACAACCAAAAGGTTAGGGTTCTACCAGGACGTAATTCGCGCTCGTATACCACTTTTGTTACTTCTTTGTTACCGAGCTTTGTTTCAAGGGTTTCATCGTTGCTCGAGCGAAGCTTGAAACCTCGGATACGGCGATGTTTGCCGTCGACCACATACAATGATTGGCTATCGGGGATTTGGCCTTTCAATATGGCTACAGCGAACCACATTGAACAATTGTCAACAATATAGCCAGCCGGAAGGTCGATAGTTTCGTCTTCGTCCTTGTTTCGTTTTTTCTCTTTGGTGTTAATGAAATGAGCTTTGCGACCACTCCAATCAAAGTCTACCTGATAGTCGTTTTTTCCGACCCGTCCGCCCATGTATTTTTGCGATACGGCTAAGCCATCTAACATCTCAAACTCACACGATTGTTGCTCATTGCCGCCGAAGACAATGGCGGCCATTCCTTGCGCTTTCGTTACCGATTCTATCGAATAACCTCTATCAGTGGCTGTAAGCGTGTTTTCAACGCGTCCTAAGGTCGCCTTACCAAATTTGCTGCTTTCAAGTTTAATGGTATAGCTGATTGCAACAGGGCTTAAGGCATGAGCTTGGCTGATCATTAACACACTCATCAAAATCGACAGCGTAAGTTGAATGGGAAATTTAGAAAGAAATGTCTTCAAAATGAAACCGTTTTATTTGGTAAAAAACAACGGTTCAACGCTATCTCACACCTCGAACGTTTGCAACTGTTCAGTCGATGTTTCACCATCTAGTAATACTTTATCGGTCTTGATACTTAACCGCCCTTGAGCAAACCATCGCAAGGCTAAGGGGTAGAGTACGTGCTCAATTTTATGAATTCTTTGTTGAAGACTGTCGCTGGAATCGTCGGGCCTAATGCGTAAACGGCCTTGTACGATCACCGGCCCGGCATCCACTTCGGGCACTACAAAATGAATGCTGGCACCGTGCCATTGATCCTTAGAATCGAGAGCGCGTTGGTGTGTATTAGTGCCTGGGTATTTTGGTAATAGCGAAGGGTGAATGTTGATTAAACGATTATGGTAGTGATCAACAAATTCCTCAGTCAAAATACGCATAAAACCGGCTAACACGACTACGTCTGGCTGAACTTCGTCAATCTCGCGAATTAGTTCGTGATCAAACGCAAGGCGAGTACTGAACTCGCGATGATCTATAACGCGAGTAGTAATACCAGCCTTAGCGGCACGCTCCAAACCAAAGACGCCAGCGTTGTTGCTAATCACCAAGGCAATTTCCAGCGGTAAATCATCGCTCTTTATTTGGTCAATAAAGGCTTGGAGATTGCTGCCGCCACCTGAAATCAGGACCACGGCTCGTGTGAGTTGTGACATGTCTACCTGATATGCACTTGTTGTTCTGAAGCACCTTGCTTAATTTCTCCTACCACGAAGGCGGTTTCTCCAGATTGGTTTAGTAAGTTCAGGCTTTGTTCTACTTTGCTTTGATCAACGACCAAGATCATGCCGACTCCGCAATTGAAGGTGCGGTACATTTCGTTGCGTTCTATGTTGGCGGTTTCCATCATCCAGCTGAACAATTCAGGCCATTCCCATGACGATTCGTCAACCACTGCGTGGCATTGCTCTGGTAATACTCGATTGAGATTGCCTGGAATGCCGCCGCCGGTAATGTGTGCCAGCGCATGAACGTCTACTTCTTTCATAAGCGCAAGAATTGAACGCACGTAGATTTTTGTCGGCGCTAACACGGCTTCTGCTAGCGATTTTCCACCGATTTCGGTTTCCAGCGGAATATCGTAAGTATCGATTACCTTCCGAATCAGCGAGTAGCCATTTGAGTGAGCGCCAGTCGAGGCAAGGCCTATCAGCACATCTCCAGCCTTAACCTTGGTGCCGTCGATGATCTCGGATTTTTCCACTGCACCAACACAAAAACCGGCTAGATCGTACTCTCCGGCCTGATACATCCCTGGCATCTCAGCGGTCTCACCACCGATCAGTGCCGCATTGGCTTGTACGCAGCCTTCACCGATACCCTCCACAACTTGTGCTGCCACGTCAGGTGCTAGTTTTCCGGTTGCAAAATAATCTAAGAAAAACAGGGGCTCAGCGCCTTGTACAATTACATCGTTGACACACATCGCCACCAAATCAATACCGATGGTGTCGTGCTTGTTCAAGTCAAACGCGAGTTTGAGCTTGGTGCCAACGCCGTCAGTACCTGAAACTAGTATGGGCTCTTTATAGTTCTGAGGCACTTGAAACAGCGCGCCAAAACCGCCTAATCCGCTCAGACAGCCTTCGCGCTGCGTTCGCTTGGCGACTGGTTTGATTACATCAATAAAGGCGTCACCTGCGTCAATATCAACGCCTGCGTCACGGTAGGATAAAGAGTCAGGTTTATCAGATTGGGCCACGTTATTGCTCCATTGAGATTCAATATTAGTCAGTAGAGGTATGTCTTTTTCACAAAGACACCATCGGTCATAGAGGGGCGCTATTGTAGCGGTTTCGTTAGCTATTGTGTATCCAATAAAAGCTAGAGATAATTACTTATACTGCAGTCGAATTTCATCACCGAAATGATTTATATTCCAAATTTATTAACACTCGCGCGCATAGGGATGGTGCCTTGGTTAGTGGTGTTGCTACAAAAACAACAATTTACCCTGTCTTTGGTGGTGTTTGTCATCGCTGGCGCGACTGATGCACTCGACGGTTTCATCGCCAAACGCTTTAATGCACAAACCTACCTGGGGTCATTGCTAGACCCATTAGCCGATAAAGGTTTATTGGTGAGCAGTTACATTATGTTGTCAGTCATGGAAATCATCCCATTTTGGTTAATGGTGACGGTGGTATTCAGAGATGTCATCATTGTAGGTGGTTATTTATTGATGGTTCTATTCTTTGGTTCAGTTAAGATGGAGCCCCTAAAAGTGAGCAAAATTAATACCTTTACGCAAATAACCTATATTGTACTAGTCCTGACCGCTTTGGCGGCGCAATATGATCTCGGTTTGATACAAGCCATGTTTAGTTACGTCGTGTTAGTTACCAGCGTCGTCAGTGGCTTGGCTTATGTTTATATATGGTCAGTTCGAGCGACAAATAGTGACGAAGGTACCAACTTATAGCTCAGCATGAGAGGCTGTTCTCGATTAAACGCCCATCAAAAAGCATTCGGCGTTAAGCCGCCACTTTTACGTCTAAAACTTACTTATGAACGAAGAACCCAGTCAATTAGCGTTTCCTTTATCAGGGACTGACAAGGCGTCATTTGAGAATTATTGGCAAGGTCACAATACCGAGCTGATTGCTGCGTTAGAAACAGCTGTTACGAGAGGAGAGCCAAAGGTCGTTTATTTCTATGGGCCCACTGGCTCGGGTAAAAGCCACCTATTATTTGCCTCGATGCGGCTTGCAAGATCCGAAGTCATTAATACCAGTTATCTTTCTTTGAGTGATGATCACGTATCACCGGAAATGTTGGCTGTGATTGATGTTGCCCACATCGTGTGCGTCGATAACGTAGAAGCTTGGGCCGCAGACGCTGACAAAGAGCGAGCTTTATTTACTTTATTTGAGCAAATCAAACATGCCGGTGGGCAATTACTCGTAAGTGCTGCGCAACCGCCAAATTCGTCTGGTTTCCTGATTCGCGATTTGATCAGTCGCCTATCTAGCGGGCTACTTTACCCGTTACACGAATTAGACGATGAACAACGCTTTGAAGCGCTTAAAATGCGAGCACGCCATCGAGGATTATCGATTTCAGATGAAGCCGTTCGCTATCTACAAAGCCGCTCATCGAGAGATACGGGGGAGCTATTTGACGTACTTGAACGCATCGATCACGCCTCGTTGGTTGAGCAACGCAGAGTGACAATCCCGTTTTTACAAAATCTACTCAAGCGAGATGAAGCGCGATGACAGCGTTGACGTTCTAAGCATTTTTCAACGCCAAGGCTATCTTTGAAACTCGTTTACCGAGTGCAATACAGAGATTTTTCTCATCATCTGAAATAGGCTTGTTATTGCTCGACCCTGCCACGTGACTGGCGCCATAAGGTGTGCCTCCAGTCGTTGTATTTGCAAGCGCATGCTCAGTGAACGGTAGGCCACAGAGCAGCATTCCATGATGTAATAATGGATTAAGCATGGACAGCAAGGTCGATTCTTGGCCGCCATGCATTGACGAACTCGATGTGAACACGGCAGCGGGTTTACCACTTAAAGACCCTGCCATCCATAGCGAACTGGTGCTGTCCAAAAAATACTTCATCGAAGCCGATATATTGCCGAAACGGGTAGGGCTGCCGATGATCAAGGCATCACAATGTTTCAGGTCATCAAGACTGACCAGAAGGTCATCATGCTCTATGCTCGGTTCGGTGGGCGCCTCGAGTGACACGATTGGAACGCAACGGACGA
>CAYQVT010000175.1:0-7781 GCA_964420885.1 uncultured Gammaproteobacteria bacterium | reverse complement strand
GTGGTGTTTATTATGCTTATCTTCTTTATCGTGACGGCTAGCTTTATTAAAGAAAGTGGCGCGAAAGTAGTTAAGCCTGAAGCCGAGAATGCAGAAAAGCATCCGAAGGCTACCGTTTTATTGGCGATCGATGAGAACAATGAAATTTGGTTAGACCGCCGGGTTGTAGACCCACGTGCGATTAAAGCCAATATCACTCGCTTGCGTGCCGAAAATCCAGAAGGTGAAGTGATTGTCCAGGCGGATATAGAATCCAATGCCGAGACAGTTTTAAAGGTGGTTGATGCCTTGAAAGACGCGGGCATATTGATCCCAACAGTGGCGACTAAATCGGAGTAATTACCATGGCTAAACCTATTTCATTCATAATGTCGATATTGGTAACGTTGGGACTCATCGCTGCCATGTACGCTCTGATCAAAATGAAAGATCCAGAGCTCGATACAAAAAAGGCGTTCAAGCTACCTAAGTTCACTTACGTCGCTAAGAATGAAGATGTGCAAACAATCACACCAAAGCCTCCTCGTCCAGATGAGGTTCAAGAACAACCAGATGTTCCTGAAACCAAGATCGTACCGGATCGAGTTGACGTCAATTCCGATTTAGGGCTTGGCGCTGTTAAGGTCGGTATTAATCGTGATTTAAAAGGGTTCAACTCTAACGATGGTGAGTACCTTCCGATTTTTCGCGCCCCTCCTATTTTCCCGCGACGAGCTCTTGAGCGTGGTATCTGTGGATGGGTAGAGTTGACCTATACCGTTACATCGGCCGGAACAACGAAAGACGCGGTTGTGGTTGCCAGCTCATCAAAAATGTTTGAGCGAAATGCTGTTAAAGCAGCATTGAAATATAAATATAAGCCTCGCCAAGTTGGTGGTAAGGCGGTTGACGTACCAAATGTTGCGATTCTTATCTCATTTAAGGTTGACGGCCAAGATTGCTAGTTTGTTTGTAATATTCGAAAAACACTCTATCCATCAATGCTAATTTTAACCTCATAGAAATAGTCGCCAAGATTAGAAAGTTTAACGTTCTAGTTAAGGCGGTTTTAAAGGTGAAAAAAATGATCAAATTGACATCAGTTAAAAACCAAATAAAGCCTCTTCTTTCCGCTAGTTTAGGCGTGATGATAATGCTTCCTTTGATGGCCACCGTCGAAGTGACCGTGCTGGATGCCCAGCAGGCTAACGCACAACAATCGAAACCCCAAAAGCCTAAGACAAAGAAAGTTCAATCGATTCGCCAAAAGCACATAAAAGTATTCGAGAAAATTCAAGAGGCGTTTGAAACCGAAAACAATGCGGAAGCAACTCGATTATTGGATAAACTCGCAAGAGAAGAAGATCTTAATAATATTGAGAAAGCTTATATCGCCAATTATCGAGGTAATATTTGTTTTGCTAACGATCGCCTCGATTGTGCGCTCAGAGAGTTCAAGAATGTCACGGCGACAAGAGAAGGGCTTCCTGATAGCTTTTATAACCAAATGTTATATGTAATCGCACAAGTTCTTTTTTCACAAGAAAAATATCGCGAAGCATTGAATTACGCTCAGACTTGGTTCAAAACACAAGAAGAACCCAGTGCTGACGCCTTCATGTTGGTCGGTCAAGCACACTACATGCTAAAAGATTACGACAGCTCCCTGCCAAATGTGCAAAAAGGTATCGCCAAATATGTTGAATTGGGCAGTGTGCCAAAGGAAGGTTGGTTAAATCTTTTAAGCAGTATTTACCGCCAAAAGAACGATTTTAATAAAATGCTCCCGGTTGTAAAACAATTGGTTCAGCACTACCCAAGGAAGACCTATTTGTTGACGATGGCGGGTATTTTTAATGAGCTTGATGATCAGCCTCGCATGACCGCAATGTATCAAGCGATGTACGACCAAGGCTTGTTAAGCAGCGAATCGGAACTGGTAACACTCGCGTCGTTAGAACTGGGTCTTGAGAACCCTTTTCACGCGTCAGAGATTATGAAGAAAGGCTTTGAGTCAGGGGTGCTTGCGAAGAACCTTAAACATTATCGTTTATATTCTCAGGCACTCTACGCCGCGCGTGAATATGATGATGCGCTGGAGCCTCTATCCCAAGCCGCAGGACTTTCCAAAGACGGGAAGCTATACAATCAACTAGGTCAGTCTTACGTTGCATTGAATCGCTGGCGTGAGGCTGAATCAGCTATGGATAAGGCGCTTAATAAAGGTGCTCTATCAAATACCGGTCAGACACTTATCAGTAAGGGCTTAACTCAATTTGAGCAGAAGAAGTTCAACGCGGCGATCGCGACGTTCACACGTGCTCAAAAGTATGAAAAAGTCTCTAAGACGGCGGCTAATTGGATTCGTTATGTCAAAGCCGAAGTGCGTAGATTAAAAGAACTGGATGCTCCGATTCAAGAGATTGATACGAGCGTTGAGCCTACTGTTAGTTAGTTATCTCGGGTAACTGAAGAATAGTAAAACCTTAATAACAAGTATGAATTTATCAAGCCGTTTTAAGGCTTGGTTTCCTTAAGAGGTTAAGTATGGGTACATCAGTACTAAAGTCGGTGGTTAAAAAAAGCGTTGTAGGCGCGGCATTCATTGCGTTGTTACCAAGCGCTGCATACGCCGATCGAACCGATGACATTATTAATAGTAATAGTCAGCGTTTACAAGCAGGAGCAGCGTCTCAGAAGCGCATCGATGACGTTTCCGAGAAAACAGAAAAAATTGTTTCGCAATATCATCAACAACGTAAAAATGTTGAAGTGCTGAAAAAGTTTAACGAACGGTTACGCCGCACCTTGGCTGCTCAACAAGTGGCGATGCAAAAACTCGAACGTTCCATTGAAGATGCTTCGCTAATCGAGCGTCAAATAGTACCTCTTATGCTGAGCATGATTGACGGCTTAGAAAAGTTTATTGCGGCGGATATTCCTTTTAAACTGGATGAACGTCGAGCACGTTTGGAGCGAATTAAGGGTTATCTAACTAACGCGAATATCTCGGCCGCTGAACGATTTCGGCAAGTGCTAGACGCGTACTCGATTGAAAATGCATATGGGCAAAGTATTGATGTTTTTGTTGAAGAGCTTCAACTTGATGGAATAGCCAAAACGGTAAATATTTTGCAAATAGGTCGATCTGGTTTGTATTACCAAACGACAGATGGGATCAACTCAGGCTACTGGGATAAAACAACGAAACAATGGCAAGATCTAGATGCATCTCACAATGCAGGCATTACTCAAGCTATACGTATCACGCAAGGCAAAGAAGTAAACGACCTAATGACATTGCCGGTCGCGGCTCCGGAGGCTATTTAATATGAGCACTCTTTCAGAAAATCATATGAGCTTAGAATCTGTTATGAAATCACTCACTAAAGCTACCATATTGAGCGTGTCGGCGTTGACCATCTGCTTAGGGTCGTCTGCCTTAGCGCAAGCGCAAGAGGTTAATATCGACCAGTTGTACAGCACAACTCAGCGTGCTGCGGCTAAAGAGCGCAGCGTTAACTCCGCTCGTGAAAATTCCTTTAAAGCTGAGCGTAGTAAGCAGCAAGGTCGGTTGAATGCGATGACTAATGAGAGAACTCGTCAGGAGCGCATTGGTAAGGAGTTAGAGGCCACATTTGACTCTAACGAGATACAAATTAAACAGCTACAAGAAGAATTGGCCAAAGAACTTGGTGATTTGAAACAACTGTTTGGTGTTATCCAGTTATCGGCCTCAGAAGCGCAAGAAGCTTATAAAACATCTTACATCAGCGCCCAGTATCCTGGCCGCTCTGAAAACCTTCGTCAAATGGTCGAGAAAATGGCCAGCTTGACGGAGCTTGTGTCGATTGACGAAATTGAAGACCTCTGGTATCAGTTACAAAATGAAATGACTGAGCAAGGCAAGATTGTTACTTACACGGCTCCTGTTCGAGTTAAAGTTGGTGAAGAAATTGGTGAGGATGGTGAAACACGCAATGTGTATGAGTCCCAAGACCGCGAAGTTACGCGTGTTGGCGTGTTCAGTGCCATTAGTGGTAACGACATTCTCACCTACAATGATACCAATGGCTATACCGCATTAGAGCGCCAAATGGGTGGTAGCCGAGCAGCCTTTATTAACTATTCGCAAAATTTACAGTCTCTAGCGAATGGGGTTACACCGTTTATGCTCGACCCAAGTAAAGGGGTATTATCAAGTGCCTATGTGTTGGAGCCAACAATCGGTGAGAAAGCACAGGAAGGCGGTGTAGTTGGTTATGTGATTATTGGTTTAGGCCTGATTGGTTTACTCATCGCGGTACTCAGAATTCTGATTTTGATGGGTGTTGAAGGAAAGGTTAATAAGCAAGCTCGTGATTTAAAACGCCCGTCACTTGGCAACCCTCTTGGTCGTGTTATCAAAGTTTTCCAGGACAATCCTACCACTGACCCAGAGTCGATGGAGCTTAAGCTTGGTGAAGCCATGCTTAAAGAGTCTCCGAAACTAAATGCTTGGGTCATGTTTGTTAAGATTATTGCTGTCGTCGCACCATTGCTAGGTCTGCTGGGTACGGTCACTGGAATGATTCAAACTTTCCAAGCAATTACTTTGTACGGCGCGGGTGATCCTCAAACCATGGCAGGTGGTATCTCACAGGCATTGGTCACCACTGTATTAGGCTTGATAGTCGCAATTCCGATGGTGTTTTTACATTGGCTCGCATCTAGCCGTGCGAAGCGTATTGAGGGCGTTCTTGAAGAGCATGCTGCGGGTTTGATCGCTGAGCAGTATGAAAGTCACCACTAATTTGTTTGTGACACAATAGTGGTTATTGTGTTTACCGTTGATAGATAAACTTTATAGAGCCAGACACGTATTGCACGCTCTCAAGAGGAAACAATAAATGAAAAGATTAGGTAAAAATACCGCCGAGGAAGAGACCGATATTGACATCACTCCCATGTTGGATGTGGTGTTTATCATGTTAATCTTTTTCATCGTTACAGCGAGTTTTGTGAAAGAGTCGGGCATCGACATTAATAAGCCACCAGCTTCTAATGATCCACCAAACCCCGATGCCCCAAAACCTATCGTAATTCAAATTGATAAGCTTAATGAAATTCGAATAGATAGAAATGTGGTTGATTTTCGCGCAATCAAGTCTACGGTAACTCGTTTGCGAGCTGAGCGGCCTGATGCAGCAGTAGTTGTGAAAGTAGATCCCAAAGCCCAAACTAAGGCAATCGTGCAAGCGATCGATGGGATCAAATCGGCAAACGTACCTCAGCCGACCATTTCACTGAGCGAAGGATAGCGACGATTGTAAGAGATATAGTTGTAGCTTAAAAGCGTGCTTCATAGCACGCTTTTTTAATGGGAAATAGTAATTTGAGCTAGTAAACCGTGATAAACCCGTAATACATTCAAAGTCGTCATCCTCGCGTGATATTTTGAGAATTGCTTACTAATGGAGAAAACAAGATTAGTATTTTTAGAATTCAGCAATACGAAAACTTAGATGCATCTGAAGAATCCCAGCTTGATATCATGTCCGATATTAAACGTGGCATTCCGTGTGTTTATATTTTCTATCGCTACGGCGAATTTTGTAAGAGAATCGAGTCGAGGAATTCATCGATCAATCTGCGGAACGAATACTGAAGCGATTACAGGGCCTGTGTAGTGGAAATATCATCGAGTATCGTCATCAGTATTCAAGATTTGAAAGTTTCATCTTCAGCAATAAAGCCGACCATCGTTAGATTATGCCCCGAGACATGCGATGCTACCATATTGGTACGTTTTGGGCCGAAAGAAAAAATCGATGTTATGGTGGCGTATATCAATGGCATCCGTGCTGAGAACATAGAATACCCCGGATTGAGTTTGATTTGGAGGACGAAAGGCGGGATGACAAATTTCACATCTAGTGTTGATAGCTTGAAAACATATTTTTTAATCAATAACCTGAGTTAGTTTTTAGCTCAAAACCAAATACACTAAGAGATAACATGATAAAAGTAGCAATTAATGGTTTTGGCCGAATTGGCCGCAATGTACTTCGAGCGCTGTATGAAAATGGTTACAAGGATAGAATCGAAATCGTTGCTATCAACGATTTAGCACCCACTGAGTCAAATGCTCACTTGTTACAATACGACACTACACACGGACGTTTTAACTCAAAGGTCGAATTTGAAGATAACAGCATCAGTATCGATGGCGTTTTAATACCAGCGTTCATGCAACGAGACCCAGCTAAACTGCCTTGGTCTGAACTCGATGTTGACATTGTATTCGAATGTACAGGTTTCTTTAGGGCACGCGATAAAGCAGATCTTCATTTGCAGGCGGGTGCTAAAAAGGTCTTGGTATCAGCACCGGGCAAGAACCTTGATGCAACGATAGTATATGGCGTTAATCATGTTGAACTGGTTGCCGCCGATAAGTTTGTCTCTAATGCATCGTGTACAACAAATTGTCTGGCTCACGTAGCAAAGGCGATGAATGACACTGTTGGCATAGAGAGCGGGCTTGCGAATACAGTGCACGCGTATACAAACACGCAAAATCTATTAGATTCATACCACAAAGACAAACGCAGAGGGCGCGCAGCAAATTACTCCATGATTCCAACATCGACGGGGTCAGCCAAGGCTATTGGCAGCGTGATACCCGAACTTGATGGTAAGCTAGATGCCGTCGCGGTACGCGTTCCGACTCTCAATGTCTCATTGCTTGACTTTACCTTCGTTCCGAGAAAAGTAGCAACCTTGGAGACCATCACCGCTATCTTTGAGGAGTACGCCGAGGGCCGAGAAAATGTATTTGAAATTAACCAGCAACCGCTAGTATCGATTGATTTTAATCATAACCCTGCATCCTGCATTGTTGATTTAGCGCAAACGCGTATCAGTGGCGGCCTCATCAAGCTCCAAGCTTGGTACGACAATGAATGGGGTTTTTCGAACAGAATGCTCGATACCGCTATTGCAATGACTAATGCCAAATAATTTAGTAAAGGAGCCAGCTTTGTTTCTTAATACTATGAGATAAGCTTTACCCCAACACCTCTTATGATTGTTAATTTACGACTGACTATATAACTTTATGAAGACTTCTACGATAAGTAAGCCGATATTGCGCTCACTCGAAGCCCTAGCCGTTCATGATAAAGCCGAAGGTATTAAGAGTAAATTTGATCTAGATTCAAAACGAGCTGACCAATTTAGTTTTGATATTGAACAATTTTTTATTGATATGAGTAAAACCCATATTAGTAAAGACTTGGTGCAAATTTACCAAGAGTTTGCTGAAGAGATAGGATTTGCCGACATGCGAGAGTCGTTTCTTCGGGGCTCTAGAATAAACAACTCTGAAGATCGTGCAGTGTTGCACGCGCTACTAAGAGATCCTGAGAATCAGAGTGTCAAAATGATTGATGACCGTGTTTTGACACAAGCGGCTGGAGCTAAAGCTGAATATTTTTCTCAATACAAGGTGATTCGCGATCAACTGGCCGCGCGACCGACACCTATAAAAGACATAGTTCACGTTGGGATCGGTGGATCATCGTTGGGCACACAACTTATCTTCGAAGCGCTGAATGATCTTGGCAGCGCTATAAAGATACATTTCGTAGGCAACATTGATGGTCATCAATTAGTGGATGTTTTGGCTCAGTGTGACGTTAAAAGTACCTTGGTTGTGGGGGTGTCTAAGACATTTACCACCGCCGAAACCCTTCAAAATTTGGATTCGATAGCCCAATGGTTTAGATCCGGAGCGGTAGCTAATCCACTATCGTGTTTTTATG
>CAYQVT010000174.1:0-7816 GCA_964420885.1 uncultured Gammaproteobacteria bacterium | reverse complement strand
AGCAAGTGGTACTACTGATCGATGAAGTCGACAAAGCCGATATCGAGTTCCCGAATGACCTATTGGTTGAAATCGACAAAATGGAGTTTTTTGTTTATGAAACGGGTCAAACAATCAAAGCCAAACACCGGCCGATCATTATCATCACATCTAATAATGAAAAAGAACTGCCAGACGCGTTTCTAAGACGCTGCTTTTTCCACTTTATTAACTTTCCAGACCGTAACACGATGGAACAAATCGTATCGGTTCACCACCCGAAAGCCAAACAGACCTTGGTCAAAGAAGCGCTTGATGTGTTCTTTGAAGTACGCTCTGTTCCCGGTATGAAAAAGAAACCGTCGACGTCTGAGTTAATCGATTGGTTGAAACTACTAATGGCCGACGACATTCCCGACGACATTTTGAAAGACCGAGACAATCATAAGGCAATACCCCCCTTATACGGTGCTTTGTTGAAAAACGAGCAAGACGTTCAACTACTTGAACGCTTAGCATTTATGCATCGCCGTGAAATGCGCAATCAATAATTTAGTAAGAAAATGCTGCTTAATTTTTTCCAAACCCTCCGTCGTCAAAAGCTCCCGGTAACTGTCCGAGAGCTGTCAGACTTAATTACTGCGCTCGAGCACCATGTTGTCTTTGCTGACATGGAACAGTTTTATTATCTCGCACGCACCATAATGGTTAAAGATGAAAAAAACTTCGACAAGTACGACCGCGCCTTTAAAGCGCATTTTACCGAGTTGGAAAAGGTCGATGATTTCATCGAAGCCCTGATCCCTGAAGACTGGTTACGCAGCGAATTTCTCAAAACCTTAACTGAAGAAGAGAAAGCTAAGATAGAAAGCCTAGGTGGCCTCGAAGAATTGATCGAAACGTTTAAGAAACGTTTAGAAGAACAAAAAAAGCGGCATGAAGGTGGCAGTAAGTGGATAGGAACCGGCGGAACATCGCCTTTCGGTAATGGCGGCTTCAACCCTGAAGGCATTCGGGTCGGCGGTGAAGGCGGAAATGGCTCGGCGGTTAAGGTTTGGGATCGTCGTGATTTCAAAGACCTCGATGACAGTATTGAACTCGGTACTCGCAACATCAAAATGGCTCTTCGTCGGCTACGCAAGTTCGCTCGTTCCGGGGCTGAAGATGAACTCGACCTAGACGATACCATTAGATCGACAGCTCACAACGCAGGGCTGTTGGACATCAAAATGGTGCCCGAACGACGTAACGCGGTTAAAGTACTGTTGCTTTTTGATGTCGGTGGATCGATGGATCCATATGTCAAAACCTGCGAAGAATTGTTCAGCGCAGCGCGGATAGAATTCAAACACATGGAATACTTCTACTTCCATAATTTTATCTACGACGGTTTGTGGCAAAACAGCGAAATGCGCTACGACGAAGTTACCGCCACCCACGATATTCTGCGAAAGTATGGCAGCGATTATAAAATAATTTTCGTTGGTGATGCGGCAATGGCGACCTACGAGATTACCCACTCTGGTGGCAGTATCGACTTCATGAATCGTGAACCAGGTGCTAATTGGCTAAAACGTTTTAACGAGAATTACGACAAAATGGTGTGGTTGAACCCAACGCCAAAACAGTACTGGCAGCACACCCATTCAACTAAGATAATCCAGGACTTAATGGAAGATCGCATGTACCCGTTGACGCTCAAAGGCATGGAAGAGGCTATGGGGTATTTAAGCCGTTAAACCTAAGTCCCGGTGAGAGACTTGCGGGCTTAAAGAGAAGCATGATCGTGCAAAGTCAATAAGTCTATTTAGTTAACCTGCCTTCATACTTTGACGACGGCTTCGTTGCTTAAGTTGGTCAGCCGAATAGATTGCCAGCGCTAACCAAATGAGGCCAAACGCAATCATCCTTTGAGACCCGAACGGTTCGGCGTAAAGAAACACACCAAGCAGCAATTGCAAAGTTGGGCCAATGTATTGAGTCATACCAAGCGCTGTCATGGTTATTCTTTTGGCGGCGGCGGCAAACAAAACCAAGGGAATTAAGGTAAACAAACCACCTAATACCAACATAATGGCATTGCTCTTGCTTGCTAAGAATTGTCCATTACCCTGTAACTCCAAATTCGATAGATAAATTAGCGCCGGAATAAAGATGAACATGGTTTCAATGCCCATACCATGAGTAGCCGGCACTCCAATCGATTTCTTTACCACGCCATAGAGCGAAAACGTAATAGCGAGTACAAAGGCTATCCAGGGGAACGCACCATAGGCTGTGAGCAAGTAGAGAACACCGACTGCAGCAACTGAGAGAGCGATGAGTTGGCCTCTACGCAAAGTTTCGTTGAAAATCAACACACCCAGAGCAACATTTATTAAGGGGTTCAAAAAATAGCCTAATGATGCCTCGACTATCCGATCGGCGTTAATCGCCCAAATATACACCCCCCAATTAATAGATATCAGCACTGAGGCAACCGATAATCTTAGCAAGACTTGAGGCTTTGAAAAGAGCGTTTTATATTCAAGCCACTGGCGACTGACAATGATTAACAGCGTCACAAGAACACACGACCAGACCATACGGTGCATTACGATTTCGACGCTGTCGATATGCGCTATCTGCTTCCAAAATATTGGAACGATGCCCCAAAAGATATAAGCCGCTATTGCGTAAATCAAACCAAGCTTGCTATTCATCGAGGGGCATCACTGCATTCATATAAACAAAATTGAAGACTACCATGTGTTAGGGTTAGAACATTCAAAACAACAGCAATAAAAACACTATGAAAAATACTCTGATCGCGCTCGGGCTAGGTTTGCTAAGCGCACCCGCAATAGCGGGCGATGTGGTGGTCAATTGCGGCGCCACGGTTGATGTCGAGAAACAAGTACTCACCGGGCCACGGAGCTTTATCATCACTGATGGTCGCATCAGTGCCATCGATAGCGCAAGCACTGTGAAACAAACAATTGACCTTAGCGACGCTACCTGCATGCCAGGTTTGATTGACATGCACGTTCACTTAACGTCACAGAGTAGCCCGCGCTCGTACATCGAAGGGTTCACGCTCAATACCGCAGATTATGCCTTTCGTTCGGTACAATACGCCGAACTAACCTTAAACGCCGGATTTACCACCGTGCGAAATCTAGGTGACGATGGCACAATAACTAAATCACTTCGTGGTGCAATTGAACAGGGCTTGGTTCAAGGGCCGAGAATTTTCACTTCTGGAAAATCACTCGCCACTACTGGCGGCCACGCTGACCCGACCAATGGACATAGAGCCGATTTAATCGGCGACCCCCATGCCAAAGACGGGGTTGTCAATGGCCCTACCGAAGCCCGTAAAGCTGTTCGCCAACGATACAAACAGGGCGCTGACCTAATAAAAATTACGGCGACTGGCGGTGTGCTAAGCACCGCCAAAAGTGGCCAAAACCCTCAATTTATGGATGACGAATTGGAGGCCATTATGGCCGCCGCAAAAGACTACGGTTTTAAAGTTGCGGCCCATGCACATGGCGCCGAAGGGATGAAACGCGCCATCAAAGCCGGTATAGATAGCATAGAACACGGCACATTGATGGACGACGAAACGCGTAAGCTAATGAAAAAATACGGCACCTATTTAGTGCCCACTATCCTGGCAGGCGAATTTGTTGCAAAGAAAGCTGAGATTGACGGCTATTTTCCTGAAATAGTACGACCAAAAGCGGCTGCAATAGGCCCCCAATTAAAGGCCAATTTTGCCAAAGCGGTTGAAGCCGGAGTAAAAATAGCCTTCGGCACGGATTCTGGCGTATCGAATCATGGAGATAACGCACAAGAATTCAAATTAATGGTGGACAATGGCATGTCACCTATTCAGGCGATCACCGCTGCCACGGTTAACGCAGCTGATCTTCTGGATCAGTCAGAGAACTTGGGCTCTCTCAGTATTGGCAAATATGGGGACATCGTGGCCGTAAAAGGAAACCCATTAGAGAATATCGAGTTATTAGAACGCATTGATTTTGTAATTAAAGGCGGCGAGCTCGTTAAGCACCCAAATAGTTAAGAATTTCGCATCGTTTAGATTTGGGTCGAGCATGCTAGGTTGCTCGACCTTCAGGCCCTTCGATTTAAACGTCACGGCCTGATCTTAAAGTCTACGTTTCGAAGCTCGCTAACATCTTACAATTGCGTAGACACTTAAAAGCGGACATTGGTTTTGAATTAGATAGGTAGATGGACAGTCTGAAGGAGAACAGTTTTTCACGTTTAATTTCCGAGTATCAACAGTCTCGTGGGCTTGTCGGTCTTGGGGCAATTGTCTTAAAAGGAGGCTTAATTCAAGGTATCGCTGTGTCAGGTGAGAGAGTCGTTAACTCTGGTAATCTTTTGGATGCGAATGACAAATGGCATATAGGCTCAATCACCAAATCCGTGACCTCGACGTTGATCGGCCGTTTAGTGGAGCGCAAACAATTACACTGGGACACTTCTATCGGCGAGATATTTGATTCAACAGTATTAATTCATGATGGGTGGATGAACGTAACTATTGTAGACTTACTTACACACACTTCTGGGGCTCCTGCCAATTTTCCACTTCGAGTTCTTTTCCAAAAAGCGGAGGAAGGTATAGATCGCGTGGTTGCCCGAAGAAAGGCCGTTCTGAAACTGCTTAAGAAGCAACCCCTCTATTCGTGTGGATCGCAGCATATATATTCGAATGTTGGCTATACGATTGCAGGTGCGCTAGTGGAAGAGTTAAGTGGCTATAGTTGGGAAGATTTAGTGCGCGCAGAAATCTTTGAACCACTAGGCTTGTTAAGTGCGGGATTCGGCCCTCCTCAAGATATTGTTCGCCCCTTTGAACAGCCTCGTGGTCACCGCAAACGTCTGTTCAGAAGCCAAAGAGTGCAAGTCGGAACACAAGCAGACAATACGCCCATCATTGGGCCAGCTGGAATAATTCATATGAGCCTGACCGATCTAGCCAATTTCGCCAACGAACACTTATGCGGAGATCTTGGCGAGGGAAAGTTACTCAGCAGTGAATCATATAAACTGCTGCACACTTCCGTGCTCGATAATTACGCGTGTGGATGGGTTATTAATCCAGGCAATACTGTTTGGCATAATGGTTCAAACACCATGTGGTACGCCTTCGTGGCTTATGAGCCGCGCTCTAAAAGGGTCATAGCACTAGCTGCGAATGACCCTGATATTACTGAATGCGAAAGTGTTGCTACTATGATTTTAGAAGAGACCAAAACAATTTTTGAGTGATCGTAAAGTGCAAATTAACGCCTTTTCGCGATGCTAATTTTAATTGAGTATTTGGCTCTGAGATACGCAGAGCTGCCATTCGAACGTCGGCATTGGCGACATCAGACATCTTTATATAAGCTTCTAGACGCAGATATCAGCTCCATGAAACTTCACTGAACCCTCATAAATCAATACAAAACTCTGACCTATAATTTTGATTTAATATATCAAGATTACGAAGTGCTAAATGCAAGATGTCATGAAATTCAGTGTTCGAGCAATATTAGGTGTTTGTTTTTTGTTCTTAGTCGGCGCTTGCCATAACAACCCTTCGCCTAAACAATCTAGAAACCTCGACATTTTTGATTTTCATGTCTCATTAACTCCGGAGGTCGAGACAGGAGAAATCTATGGAGTTCAAAAAATAAGGGCAAAGGTTCCAAATAACTCTATTGATAGAATGTCATTCGACTTGGGTACTATCGAGGTTATCGAAGTCTCCGTTAACGGGAAAAATATTGATGTGGAAACTGTTGATGGACAGCTTGTTATTCCAGTAGTCGTTAAGAATAATCCGAAGGGTTTCGTCGAGATTGTTACAACATATTCTAGTCGTCCTGAACGTGGCTACACCGTAGGTGAATCTGGTGTTTATACAGAATACTTTGCATGTGACTGGATGATCTGCCAACAAGAAAATTTCAGCGACAAAGCAACCATTACACTTGAGCTCAATTTGCCTAAGAAAATGGAGTCTATTGGGCCTGGGGAGTTGTTAGAATCAAAATGGTTGTCAAACGGCTTATATCAGTCTACATGGAGATCAGATATTGCTTATTCGCCTTACCTTTATGCCTTTGCCTTCGGTGATTTTGTTATCGCGAAACAAAAGGTTGGTAACGTGTCATTGCGTTATATGAGTGCCGTGGCAAGCGAAGAAACTTTATTCAAACTCTTCGCCCCAACGGCTGATATGCTAAGTTTCTTTCAAGAGAAAGCAGGGGTACCATTTCCTCGTAAAAACTACACTCAATTATATGTTGAAGGGTGGTCTGCCCAAGAGGCGATATCGCATTCTATTATAGGCGAAGGTTGGCTGAAACCGATTCTTTCTGAGTCACAAGAAGACTGGGTAATTGCCCATGAACTTGCTCATCAATGGTGGGGAAACGGGGTTACATGCTCTAATATCAGCGAGTTTTGGCTGAATGAGGGTATTACTGTATTTATGGTCACTGCTTGGAAGGAACATCGATGGGGTCGTGCAGCATACGAGCGAGATCTGCAATTTTCTAAACAGGGGTATCAAAGAGCTATCGACGCTAACATGGATGTACCATTAGCTTATAATGGGGAGTATTCATCGCTTAAAATGCGTAGGTCGATACAGTATAGTAAAGGGTCTGTTTTTATGGATACCTTGAGGTCTGAGCTTGGTGATGATGCGTTCTGGATTGGGTTGCGGAACTATACAGTCGAAAACATGGGGCAGACCGTTTCAAGTGCTGATTTGCAGTTAGCCTTTGAGCACGCGAGTAAACGAGACCTATCTATGATATTCAATGAATGGGTTTACGGAAGCAGCGAATGAAAAAAATCCGTTGACGATGAATATGGATATTAGTCTGAGTTAAGTTAGTCCAGGTTTAATCATCTTTTATAAATCGACTTGTTAGAGGAATCTATATTTTGGCGTTCGATGATAAATTTCGTTTGAGTTCACATGCGGTTATAACTGATCCAGAAAATCGTGTACTTCTTCTTAAAGCAAGTTATGGTGATTTCAATTGGGGCCTCCCTGGTGGTGCACTAGATTGCGGTGAGACAATTCATGAAGCGCTAGCCCGAGAATGCAAAGAAGAGCTAGGCTGTGATGTTGAAGTTAAGTATCTTAGTGGCGTCTATTACCACAGTGCATATAATTCACAGGCTTTTATTTTTCGTTGCTGTCTAGAAACTAGTTTTGAAATTAAATTGAGCCAAGAACATACTGATTTTAAATATTACACCATAGATAAAATGTCTAAAGTGCAAAGGCAAAGAGTTGAAGATTGTTTGAATTATTCAGGGGTTACGGTTAGTGCAAGATTTTGATTATCTCTAATTGGTGTACAACAATATCGATTGAAATTCGGATATTGTTTAGCTCAGTTTTAAACCTTAGAAGATAAAAGCGAAGCTTTGCAAATGGCTCTTAAGGGCAAATAGCCAGTCATTTCGACCGAGAGAAACGAGTGGAGAAACCTCTAATATTCCTCCTAATTTGAGATCGTTAGGCTGCGCTCATGATGACGACTATGGGAAAATAGGAGCCTACTACAAATGTTGGCGAAACCGCGACAATCTTTTTCTAAGGAGTGTTGTTATAGAGATCTTTCGACTTCGCTCATGATGACGGCCGTGGGAATATAGCCGCTCAATATCGTTGCTGTAAAGCCATGGCAATCTTCTTCTAAAGAGCGTCGTTGTAGAGGTCTTTCGACTTCGCTCAATGTATGGACTCCACCCCGAAAGGGGTTAAAGTAGTTTTTCGACAAACACACAAAGAGTCCATACACATGAATAATCC
>CAYQVT010000173.1:0-7828 GCA_964420885.1 uncultured Gammaproteobacteria bacterium | reverse complement strand
CTTCCTTTTGGAGCAGCGCATTACAATCGAATGCGCTGTTTGAGTCAAGTACTTTGTGGCTTTTTTTCGGCTTTTAGAACTCTTCTAGATCTGGGCCATTGTTGCTATTTTCGGGCACATAGTCTGCGGGTTTTTCTGCGCCAGCGCCGAATAGGAATTTTTCAAGCTCGCCAACGATCAGTTCTTTGGCTTTCGGGTCCATGGGGTTTAGACGGTATTCGTTAATCAGCATGGTTTGGTGATTTACCCATTGGTCCCACGCTTGTTGTGAAATATTCTCGAAAATGCGTTTGCCGAGTTCGCCTGGCCATGTTTGAAAGGCAAGCCCAGGGGCTTCTGTTTTAAGTTTTTGGCAGTATACGGTGCGTGACATTAGGAATAGAGCTCCATGAGTTTCTTGACTGGGGCGGCGAGGCCTAGTGCCTTACCTGTTTCAGGTTTATACCATACTTGATTCGATTCAGCGACGACCTGGCTTGCTTCTGCGACGCGACACATCACAGGGGTGATTTCTAAATGGTAGTGACTGAAGGTGTGTTTGAATATGGGGAGGGTTTCAAGCGTTTCAATCTCTAAATTGCCCACCGTGTGCTTGGTTTCAAGCGTTTGTGCTTGAGCCGGACACCAAAGGCCGCCCCATATGCCAGATGGCGGGTTTTTCTGGAGTAGAAATTCGTCGTTAGCGTTTTTCACCAATAGCATATAGGTTTGTTTGGTCGGTTTAAGCTGTTTCGGTTTGCCGTGTGGTAGCTCTGCTACGCGCCCGCTTTCATGGGCCTTGCAATTGGCGTTGAGCGGGCACTGCTGACAACTAGGTTTGCTGCGACTACAAAGTGTGGCACCAAAGTCCATGATTGCTTGGGTGTAACGGGCTACCTCTTGTTTTGGTGTATTTGCCTCGGCTAGGGCCCACAACGCTTTCTCAACATCTTTTTTGCCGTACCAACCTTCAATTTCGTAAAAGCGAGCCAACACGCGTTTTACGTTACCATCTAAAATTGCATGTCGTTGTTGTGTTGAAAAAGCCAGTATTGCGCCTGCGGTAGATCGACCGATGCCTGGCAGGGCAATCATGTCTTCAAATTGGGTCGGGAATTTACCACCATATTGCTCAACCACCAGCTTGGCGGTCTTGTGCAAGTTTCGAGCGCGAGCGTAATAACCTAAGCCTGTCCAATGGTGCATTACCTCGTCATTGTGCGCGCCAGCCAATTCTGTAACGGTAGGGAAACGCTGCATAAAGCGTTGGTAGTACTCAATTACGGTGGCGACTTGGGTTTGTTGCAACATAATTTCCGACACCCAAATACGATACGCGTCGCTGGTGCTTTGCCAAGGTAGGTCATGGCGGCCGTGGTCTTTATGCCAACTTAGTAGTGTCTCGCTTATTAATTTCATTTGGTCATGGTATACAAATATTCTGGGCATTAGTGTGGGGCTTTGCTGTGGTACATCGATGCACCACGGCAGTATAGCGAGAAGCTGGGCTTCATGCTGTCGCCTTAACGTCTCTTGAGGTCGCGTATCGATAGTGGCTTTGATACACTGCCAAACGCTTCTCTCAGTCAAAGATACCTAAGCTTTTACCATGCCTGATTCCACTACCGACAATCGATTTACTCGGCCTATTCGTAGTTTTGTCAAACGCGAAGGCAAATTAACCTCTGGCCAAAAAAACGCCATTGATCAGCTTTGGCCAACACACGGGGTAGATTTGGCTGATCAAGAGCTGGATCTAGTTGCACTATTTGGTCGAGACGCGCCAACAGTATTGGAGATCGGTTTTGGCAATGGTTTGTCGTTAGCTGAGATGGCTGAGTCGAATTCTGACACCAATTTTTTAGGAATAGAGGTTCACAAACCTGGCGTTGGCAGTTGTTTGGTGCAAGCTAAGAAACGTGGTTTGAGTAATATTCGCGTATCAGGTGACGATGCCGTGCTGGTGCTTAATCAGCAAATTCCAGACGAGTCGCTCGACCGAGTGCAAATATTTTTCCCAGACCCGTGGCATAAAAAACGACATCATAAACGACGTTTAATTCAAACTGATTTTGTCACGGTTCTGGCTAGTAAGCTAAAACCTAATGGTCAACTTCATGTGGCAACTGATTGGGAAAATTACGCCGAACATATTTTGGCCGTGTTAACGACCCACTCTGCACTTACAAACACGGTAGTGGGGGCTCCTAACAAGGCTCGGTTTATTGCTCCGGATGGCAAATTGTTGCTGAACCAAGACGACTGGGCTAACAAAGACTTACTTTCGCGCGGTAGCGCAGTAAAACCTGGTTATCGGCCCGGCACTAAATATGAGGATAGAGGAGTGCGTTTGGGCCACGGTGTGTGGGACTTGGTCTTTGCAAAAACGGCTTAGGTGCGGTGTAACCTTGTGTTAATTTTTAGCTGCTTTGCCTAGAGAGTTAATAGTGAGCCTGATAAGCTGGGTGAGTAGTCTGCTTTTTGGTCGAGTCGGATTGTACGGCCAAGATAGTTGGTGAATAAGTTTGGGTAGATAAATTGGGTAGATAGCGTTATCTGGCTATTAAGAAAAAATATGAATAAATTACAATTTAGACGGGTTATATGGCTGATTTCGCTTTGCGGTGCAGGTTTAGTTTCGGCCGCAGAGGTCATCAGATTCGGCGGCGAAAGAGCTGGCGTTTCGGCACAGTTAGTGGATCACGGTGACTATTACATCCATCCAAATGGAAAGAAGATTAAATTTCACCGAAAGAAAGATGTGTATGCGCTCGAAGCATTAAAAAGATCTGCTGTAAGTACCAGGCGTGTCGGCACAATGGAAGGGTTTAAAGCCCGATTTGGGGGGCAGGTCGAGGAATTAAGGAATCATACACTCGGCGACACTACCATTGTAAGGTTGAATAATAATCTTCGGTTAAGGGCAAAGTCGGAAACACTCGAGTTGGAGATAATACCCTCTATGCTTCAATCATTGGATCCGAGTATTTCTTCGATTCAATCTGTATTGGCATCCGATCAAGGACGAGGTGATATTTTAGTCACTTCTAAGCTGCTGTTAAAGTTACGCGATCCAGATGATATAGAGTTGAATATAGAAGTGCTCTCAAAACGCTTCAATCTAAGTATGAATAGGCGTTTGAACGTATCCGGAGCTGTATTTCATTTCGACTCATTAACTTCCGTTGGTGCGAGTACAGGTCAACGTTTTGAATTTGTTCGACAAGTAATGAATGATCCTCTTGTAGAATGGGCACAACCGATATTTAAATCTCAAACAACGAAAGCTTCTTTTGAACCTACCGATCCTTTATTTCAGCGTCAATGGCATTTACGGAATATCGGCGAGGGTGGTTCGCGTTGCGACACAGATTGTGATGCAGATAGGGCATGGAACATTAAAGGTGTTGAAGATATTGGAGCGGCATCCGGCGAAGGCATGGTGATTGCAATTATTGACGACGGTGTTGATCTGAGTCATGTTGATTTAGAAATTTGGTCGAACCCAGGGGAAATGGGACCGGATGGACTGGGTGGCCTACGTGAAAAAAATGGAATTGATGATGATGGCAATGGATGCATAGATGACGTACATGGTTGTGATTTTGTTGACGATAGCCAGCCGAATTCTTCGCTTCTAGATGCCGACGGTAACTCGGCGTGTTTAGATAATGATGGCACTGATATTGTTCGTAACAATTCAAACGTACTTTTTGATGGCGATCCGAGCCCACAAGCAATGAGCTCTTGTATTTTTGCCGCTAGTGGCGCACCCGTTCAACAAGATAACCATGGCACAGCTGTCGCGGGCATTGCAGCGGCCAAGTCAAGTGCTTCGAATGATGGAGGGACTGGTGTAGTTGGCGCCGCCTTTTCGGCTCAAGTGCTACCGATACGTCTGATATCGGCTTTTGACGGAGACCCTGAGGATGATTTTTGCGCACGTGCAGCAGAGGCCATGGCTTACGCGGGTCGCTATGCAGATGTAATAAATGGTAGTTGGTCAATGGAAGAGGGAACATGTGCACTCTTAGATGAAGTGATCAGTGACGTTGTTGGTGGCTCGTTACTCGATGGTGAAGGTGTTATTTCTCACCGACCTAGTTTGGGTTCGCCAGTTGTATTTGCCAGTGGTAATAATGCATCTGGATGGGTTAAGGTGACAACCACAGTCAGCGCGGGAGAACACGCTTATGAATGGAGGTTTAGGCGAACTGACATTACAGGGTTGGACGACCCTAATGATTTTAATATTCATGACGAAGTGCGTATCGATAATATTGCTTGGAGTGATGGTTCAATTCAAGGGTTTGAAAATTTTTCAGACGATATTGCTGAGTTCACCAATGCCTGCGGGATTAATGAATGCGACGAATTTTGCTCTTCGGTGACGCCAACTTGTGCACTCTGGAAAGAAAACACGACTCCAGAATTCGTGTTTGCTGGTAACTCCTCATTGAGCGTCAATATCTTGAACGCTGATTGTTCCTACACCTACTTGCACACGATTAAAAACGGGCCTGCGGGAGACGTATCGTTTTGGGTTTGGGTATCAACAGTAACGGACTTGGATAAATTCGAATTTTTGGTAGATGGGGTGGAAGTTGTCAGTTTTGGAGACATTGCTGAATTTGGTTTTGTCGACAATGATGTTGCGTATCCGGCGAGTTTGCCAGAGACAATAGCAGTTGGTGCGAGTACTTCGGGCGATTTGTCCGGAATAACAACGCCTGATCAGGCAGTTGAGCAACGAGCCCCTTACAGTCAACATGGTAGCAACCTAAATATAGTTGCGCCGTCGAGTGATCAACACCTAGCTATTACCACTACCGATCGCAGTGGAGCGGCAGGATTTAGCACCAATGATGTAACTACCAACTTTGAGGGCACGTCCGCTGCTGCGGCACTGGTATCAGGGATTGCAGCGGCCGTCATCGCTATCCAAAATGCAGGCAATCTTAGTGCTAATGACATTAAAGAGATTTTGGAGGGAACAGCTGATGAAATTGGTTCCCTAGATTACGACGGTGGGAGGAATAACTTTTTTGGGCACGGAAGAGTAAACATGTTTAGGGCATTAAACCAAGCGAATGGGGGTTCTGTAGCCGCGAAAGCCAGTTTTATAGAGGACTTGTCTGCTGCCGACGGGTGTGTTGACCCTGCAGATTTATTTACTTATATGCCACCTACGAATGATTTGTTATTGCCCCGCTACTTGCCGAGTGCCTTGAATATTGATTCTTGCCCAGTTGTAGGGCCATTGCCTGTAGACACTGACGCCGACACGGTTAACGACAGCATAGATAATTGTCCATTTGTTTCTAACCTTAATCAAACTGATCTCAACGGCGACGGCGAAGGCGATGCTTGTGATATAGACGGTGATGGTGATACGGTAAATGACAGCATCGACAACTGTCCTATTGACGTTAATACTGATCAAGCAGATTTGGATAAAGATGGCGAAGGCGATGTCTGTGATGAGGACGTTGATGGTGACGGCGTTATCAATAATTTTGATGCTAATAGTCAGAACGCACTTACTTGTTCTGATAACGACTTAGATAATTGTGATGATTGCAGCCAAGGTCGATTCAGTCTAAGCAATGATGGACTAGATACCGACAGTGATGGAGTATGCAATATAGGGGATGACGATGACGATGGAGATTCTATCAATGATAATGTGGATAACTGTCCTATTGATTCTAACCCCAATCAGGCTGACGAAAATAATAATGGGATTGGTGATGCCTGTGATTCGGAAGAAGAGGCTCAACTTTGTGTTCCGATAAGAGCCTCAAATAACAATCTAGCGGTTGTTTGTTTATAGCTCGGAACCTGCGGAATAAACATCAGCATATTTACGTTATTGCCTCGTCGTCGGTGAAGACATCGATGCGAATCAGCTGCTGACCGTCTGAATTGATCAAAAACTCAATTGGGCGGCAGCAAACATAACAGTCTTCGATAGTTTGATGATTGCCCTGACTTAAATCTATAAATGCGGTAAATGCTTCGCCGCAATAAGGGCAGTAAACTTGCTGTTCATGATACATGCCTCGATAATACACTTTATTGTTAAGGCTTATGTTTAAGCCACGTGGTTACGGTATTCGATCTTATGAGAAATCAACCCGACTGGTGGGACCCATATTCTTGCCAGCCATATAAAATGCAAGATCACGAGAAGCCTCGTTCAGGTGCGGCTAATATCTGGGAATACACTAAAGTTGCGGCGTCTAATCTGGTTGGTCTACCAGCAATTACGTATCAAACACTGGCCCTGAAAAAAACGCCTGCTAATATCCCGGCAAGTGATTTCGTTGGTTTGAGTATCGCGCCCGATCAACAGTATCAGTCGGCGTTGCTTGATATGGTAGAGGAGCTCGGCGTTAAGCAGTTGTTGATTCGAATACCCAGCTGGGATGTAGCGGCCTTAGACGATTATGTGCGCTTTCTTGAGTTGTTCCCAAACAATGAGTTCGTAGTCAACATTTTGCAGAGTCGTGACAGTGTTACTCGCTTGAGCGAATGGCAAACACAAGTTGCGGATATTATTCGCTCGACCAAACATATTACAAATACCTTTTGGGTAGGCAATGCGGTGAATCGTACCAAGTGGGGTTGTGTTCACACTGGCCAAGCACTTGATTTGCAAGTTGCTGTAGAAGAATTGCGCAGCGAATTTCCCGATTTGAAATTATTAGGTTCATCGATCATCGACTTCGAACCCTTGCTGAGTTGGCGAACCTTATGGAATTTTAGAAAATTTCATATAGAGGCCAACGCAGCACTTCTCTACGTTAATCGCCGTCACTCTCCGTACGGCACGCAGTATGGCGTCTTTGATTTAGAAAATAAGATTCGCCTAGCAAAAGCGATGACTAAGTTGTCTAACCGATGTGATGACAGTTTATGGATTACCGAAACCAATTGGCCGCTGCTCGACACCAAACCGTACACACCCAATTCAGGTAATCCGACCAGAACAGTCGATGAAGAAACTCAAGCTAAGTATTTGAAATGGTATTACCAAATCGCGTGGCAAACAGGCTGGGTTGATAGAGTGTATTGGTGGCAGTTGATTAATCCGGGCTATGGTTTGGTTGATCATCGTGAGGGAAGTCTGCGTAAAATGCCGTCTTATTACGCGTTTAAAGAGGTTATTGATGGTGAGTTGAGCTTGGTACCGGATAAAGTGTAGAGTATTACTCGTGAGATCCCTCGGCTGCGCTCGGGACGACAAGATAAGCTTTGTTATGGGATGACAGGATAACTTTGACTACAGGATGACGGAATGGTTCTTGGTGCATGGTGGCAAGGTTCTTCGCTCCCGAATGACAAGACAGCTTCTGCTGCAGGATGATAAGATAGTTTCTGCTATGGCGAGACGGGGTAGTTTACACTAGGGGATGACGAGATAGTATTAGCCACTGAACGGCACCATAGTCTTAGTCATGGGGTAAAAAGATGGTTTTAGCCTAACGATAAAATGGTTTTCGGTGTCATCCCGAGCGCAGCCGAGGGATCTCCCAAAAAACCAAGGAAGGTAAAAAATGAAACACGGATATGTCTACATACTAAGCAACAGAAACCGAAATGTTCTCTATATCGGCATGACATCGAATCTTGAACGGCGTATTTATCAACATAAAAATGAGTTAGTTGAGGGTTTTAGCAATAAATATAACTGTCACGATTTAGTGTGGTGGGAACAATCCGAGTCGATATATTCCGCAATTGAGAGGGAAAAGCAGCTAAAACGTTGGTCGCGAAAAAAGAAGGATTGGTTAATTAGTCGGCCCTGAAGAACGCATATCTCATTGATTTTAATGAATTAAGTTCG
>CAYQVT010000172.1:5778-7895 GCA_964420885.1 uncultured Gammaproteobacteria bacterium | reverse complement strand
TTCCGTTCTAGGGGGCGATTTATACCAGAAACCCATTGAAAATAAAACTGATTCTCACGTTTTTACAGTTTATTTTTCGGGCTCGGTTTGCTTTTACCTTTTGTGCCCGAAAAACCATTGAAAACATCAAAATAGGCTAGGTTAAAGCACCCATTTCAGCAAAAGAAACCACTTCAGAGTCACCAATAACAAAGTGATCGAGGAGCTTAACCCCAACCATTGCTAAAGCCAAATACAATGTTTCAGTCAATGATTTATCTGCAGCGCTCGGCTCTGCTACACCACTGGGGTGATTATGCGCCACAATCATCGCTGCAGCATTATGCTTTAACGCTTCTTTTACTACTTCTCTGACGGGCACTGAGGCATTGTCAATCGTACCCCTAAATAATTCTTGATGATGAATAACTCTATGTTTGCTGTCTAAGAACATCGCGAAAAATGACTCATAAGGCTTATCTCGCAACTGCAATGTAAGATAATCACGACTGGCTTGCGGATTGCTTATTGCATCGCCCTTTTCCATTTGCTCCATCAAATACCGGCGACCCAGCTCTAAACCAGCTTGAAATTGAACGTATTTCGCGGTGCCTATACCGTTCAATTGACACAATTCCTTAACACTTAAATTGAGAAGTGCCCTGAGGCCACCAGCCTGCATTAAAGCACTTCTAGCGATATCCAACGCTGTTTTACCAGGCAGGCCAGTGCGAATGAAAATAGCAAGCAATTCAGCGTCACCTAAAGAGGTCGGCCCGTTGTTCAACAGCTTTTCGCGTGGTCGCTCAGATTTAGGCCATTCTTTGATAGGTAAATTTTGGATGTTTTTCTTAAAAAGCATGATTACTCTCCCTGTTTAAATTGCTTATCTGATTGAACCGGCAAATTGATTCGGTATTAATTCTCGTTGTCCCTGAGCGGCTAAAGCCAATTAAAACATAAGTTTATCGACACTACAAAGGTAATGATATTTCGACTATTACTACTACGGACTCGATTCTTACCAATAAATATATGACAAAAGCGCAAACAATCGGAGATAATCCCGTTCTTAATATATAGCTCGGCGCCTATCCAATGAGGGCGACAAGCAGTTTTCCGATAACAAGAACGGCGCCAACACATTGAAAAGTCTAACGAATAAGAGAGTACTATTGGGTGTAAGCGCGGGTATTGCCGCTTACAAAACTCCAGATCTAATCCGTAAACTCACCGAATTGGGTGCAGAAGTACAAGTAATTCTAAGTAAAAACGCCGATCAATTCGTCGCCCCACTCGCGCTTCAAGCGGTTAGCGGCCACGCGGTTCACAATTACGCTATGACGGCTGAAAGCGAATCTGGCATGGGGCACATCGATTTGGCTCGCTGGGCCGATATCGTATTGATTGCACCGGCTACCGCTAATGTTATTGCACGTCTTTGCCAAGGTAATGCCGATGAATTGCTGACGACCGTCTGTGTAGCTACCGAAGCGCCTATCGCGGTAGCGCCAGCGATGAACCAGCAGATGTGGCAGAATGCCGCTTCGCAAGCCAATATGGCCACTTTAGCCGATCGAAATGTAACGATTCTAGGGCCGGATTCAGGCGAGCAAGCTTGCGGAGAAGTTGGGCCGGGGCGGATGTTGCAGCCATACGACATTGCCCAGCGAGTTGGCGCTCTATTCCAAAACAACTCATTAACAGGCAAGCGAATAATGATCACCGCTGGCCCAACCTGGGAAGCACTCGATCCTGTGCGCGGCATTACCAATCATAGCTCGGGCATGATGGGCTACGCCCTAGCTCAAGCCGCCGTAGACGCTGGCGCAGAAGTCACTCTAGTAAGCGGCCCAACTCACATCGCCACACCTGAACGAGCCAAGGTAATTAAGGTAATATCAGCATTAGATATGCACGCTGGCGTCATGAGCAGCATTGATGATCAAGATATTTTTATTGCCGTCGCCGCAGTCGCCGATTACCGCCCAGTTGACTCAGCTAATCAAAAAATTAAGAAAAACGCCGATGAAATGACCATTACTATGGTTAAAAACCCCGACATTTTGGCCGATGTGGCAGCAAAGGACCAACCGCCTTTTTGCGTGGGATTTGCGGCGGAAACAAATGACGTAGCT
>CAYQVT010000172.1:0-5768 GCA_964420885.1 uncultured Gammaproteobacteria bacterium | reverse complement strand
GCGCGTGGAAAGCTAGAGCGCAAGAAATTAGACATGATCGCAGCAAACCATGTAGGCGGCACGGAGACTGGATTCGGAACACCTGATAATGCCATCACTCTAATTACCAAAGACTCGACCACCGAGCTTCCGAAGCAAAGCAAAAGTTCACTTGCGCGTGCACTAATTGCATCAATATCGAAGGCTTATCAAGACAAATAGAAATCTAATAACTTCTATCAAAATGAAAACACCTATTCAGCTAAAAATCTTAGATTCACGCCTCGGCACAGAATTTGCATTACCCGACTACGCGACAGCTGGTTCAGCAGGCATGGACCTGAGGGCATGCATCGACAAAGACATCGTAATTACACCAGGCGAGACAGTTTTAATTCCAACAGGCATGTCTGTCTACGTTGCCGACCCTTCATTGGCGGCGGTTCTACTACCACGATCAGGCTTAGGTCATAAACACGGCATCGTACTCGGCAACCTTACCGGCTTAATAGACTCCGATTACCAGGGTCCCTTAATGGTGTCATTATGGAATCGCAGCGAATCAGCGTTTACAATTCAAGCCGGTGACCGAATTGCTCAAATGATTTTTGTACCTATCGTGCAAGCCGAATTTCAAATAGTCGATGAATTCGCAGAATCGGATCGTGCCAGTGGAGGCTTCGGTCACACCGGTGTTAAATAATAAACTGATGACACTATTCGCAAGCTTGATAGCTGTCATTCGAAGCATCGATTCACAGTCGTGTTAAATTCTTAACATGAATTTGCTATACTGCGCGTCGAAATTCTAGACTGCTTATACGATGAGTGCGTGAATAGCCTAGCGTCTTCGCCACTAATAAAGCGCATTGTGTTCACCATGCGCTAGTAAGCAAATAACCTAAGTTCTTGAGGAAACTATGTCAGATACCCTGTCAATTAAAGACAACCGAACCGGAAAAGAGTACGAAATTGAAATCGTAGATGGCAATATTAGTGCCGCTCAACTTCGCCAGATCAAAGAAAACGAAGGGGACTTTGGCATGATGAGCTACGACCCAGGCTACTTAAATACCGCGAGTTGTACCAGCCGCATCACCGATCTTCATGGATCAGAAGGCATATTACGATATCGCGGTTACCCTATTGAACAACTTGCTGAAAAAAGCACCTTTTTAGACGTTGTCTATCTATTGTTCAATGGTGAGCTTCCAAATGCTCAACAATCAAGTGACTGGGAAGAACGCATTACTCACCACACCATGTTGCATGAAAAAACAAAACGTTTGATGGGCGGTTTTAATTACGATGCTCATCCAATGGGCGTCTTTATCTCAACCGTCGCGGCACTATCTACTTTCTATCCCGATGCCAAAGAAGTAGACGATCAAGAAACACGCATGCTGCAAGCGTGCCGCTTAATTGGTAAAACACCCACCATTGCTTCATACGCCTATAGAAACAGTAAAGGTATACCGTATATCTACCCTGACAATGAATTGAGCTACACAGGCAATTTTTTGAACATGATGTACCGCATGGTAGAGCCTCGATATCAGGCACACCCCGTGCTTGAACGAGCGCTAGACGTGTTATTTATTCTGCACGCCGATCACGAACAGAATTGTTCAACCAGTGCCATGCGCAATATCGCTAGCTCTAAGGCTGATCCATTTGTTGCAGTAGCGGGCGCAGCTGCGGCTTTGTATGGCCCGTCCCACGGAGGTGCAAATGAAGCGGTTCTGAACATGCTTCGTGAGATCGGCACCAAAGACAAAGTTGCGGACTATGTTAAACGATGTAAAGGTGGTGAGCTTCGTTTGATGGGATTTGGACATCGGGTTTATAAAAACTATGATCCACGCGCGCGCATTGTTAAGCAAATTGCCGACGAAGTGTTCGAAGTTACTGGTCGCAACCCACTTATCGACGTGGCAATGGAACTTGAGCGCATTGCCCTCGAAGATGAATACTTCGTTAAACGTAACTTATACCCGAACGTTGATTTCTACTCGGGTCTAATCTACGAAGCCATGGGCTTTCCTATGGAAGCGTTCACAGTATTGTTCGCCATCCCTCGTACCGCAGGCTGGTTAGCTCAGTGGATGGAGTTAATGGAAGACCCAGAATTCCGAATTACTCGACCTCGTCAAAATTATCAAGGCTCGGGTGAACGACAAGTCCCTGACAATTATCGCAGCTAATTAACTCTGACATTTTGAAATAAAAAAGCGGCTCCTAGTAGCCGCTTTTTTACATTTGAAATAGGGTTAACGTTAAATCTATCAACACAATCGGTAAAAATTAAAAAGAATCGCCAACGCACTCATTAATTCGTGGCCCTATCTCACTCATTTAGGTAGTATTTGATCTAGGTTTTACAAATTGTATTTGCCGAAATAAAAAGAGAATAACTACTAGGAAATTTTGTTTTATAACTCCCTACTCTAGTGAGTTTTGGGTATTATCCAAAGCATTAAATTTGCCTAACCAAACGCGAAAATGTGACCACGAATAATGTCGAATAATTCAACGCCGTCTCTCGACCCACTCAGTATTCTGAATGGACAAAATATTGCTTTCTTGGAAGATGTCTACCAGCAATATCAAGAAGACCCAAACTCTGTGTCCTCTGAATGGCAACAGTATTTCGCAAACCTCGCGACCTCATCCGCGAGCACCACGAGTGCCAGCTCGTCGTCCGGCTCAGGTTTAGACGCTGTCGCTGCCACCAAGCAAGGTTCGGTATCACGTCTTATCAGTACCTATCGTGCGATGGGGCATAAGCGCGCTAAAATTGACCCAATCAATGAGATGGTAATTCAAGATGCGAAAGAACTTGAACTTGAATACCACGGTTTGTCGGACGCCGATTTAGACACAATTTTTGATACAGGGCCATTGCGCGCACCTGATCGATTACCACTAAGAGACATAGTGGCAATTTTGAAACACAGCTATTGCGGCCCTATTGGCTATGAATACGGCCATATGGCCAGTGCTGAACAACGCCGTTGGTTACGCACCAGTTTAGAACAACCAATCGGACATCAACCATTCTCAGCTGAGCAGCGCAAACACATTCTCAACCGCGTTACCGCAGCAGAGGGTATGGAACGTTACCTACATAACAAATACGTGGGGCAAAAACGATTTTCATTGGAAGGCGGTGAAAGTCTAATCCCTATGTTGGATCACATAATCCAGCAAGGCGGCGCCGAAGGCATTAAGGAGTTTGTAATTGGCATGGCTCATCGCGGCCGTTTAAACGTGCTGGTAAATACTCTAGGCAAAGCGCCACGTAACCTATTTTCGGAATTCGAAGGTAAATTCGATGTCAATGAACTAGCGGCCAGTGGTGACGTTAAATATCACCAAGGGTTCTCTTCGGACATACAAACCAAGGGCGGTGCGGTTCATTTGTCATTGGCATTCAACCCATCTCATCTAGAAATCGTTAGTCCTGTCGTTGAAGGCTCTGTGCGAGCGCGACAAGAGCGCAGAGATGACATGGAAGGCAGCACTGTATTACCCATTTCGATTCATGGCGACGCAGCATTTGCAGGTCAAGGCGTGGTTATGGAAACCTTTCAAATGTCAGGTTGTCGCGGGTATCACACCGGCGGCACGGTTCACATAGTAATTAATAACCAGATTGGCTTCACCACCAGCCACCCAGATGACACACGATCAACGCCGTACTGTACTGAAATCGCTAAGATGGTCGGAGCACCTATATTTCACGTCAATGGCGACGACCCTGAAGCGGTGGTTTTCGCAACCAAACTTGCATTGGAATTCCGTCAAAACTTCCGTAAGGACGTGGTCATTGATTTAGTTTGTTATCGTCGACATGGCCACAACGAGTCCGACGAACCCTCAGTGACTCAGCCTGTAATGTATAAAAACATCAAAGCTTTGCCCACTACTCGTCGCTTATACGCACAGCGTTTAATTGACGAAGGGGTGATCACGGCTGATGACGAAAAGAAAATGAACGCCGATTACCGCGCCTCGATGATGGCCGGTGAACGGGTGGTACCAGAGTTTGTTGATGTACAACAAGGCGATCATACAATCGACTGGTCACCGTATTTCAATATTAAATGGGACCATCCAGCGAAAACCAGCTTTAATGCTAAACGCTTAGACTTTCTCGCAGAACGATTGCTAGACGTACCTGCAGGTTTCGAACTGCATGCTCGCACGAAGAAAATCATGCAAGATCGCCAGAAAATGAAAGATGGCGAACTCGCATTGGATTGGGGTATGGCTGAAAACTTAGCCTACGCGACGCTGCTCGATGAAAACTATGCGGTTCGTTTATCTGGCCAAGACTGTGGGCGTGGTACGTTCTTTCACCGGCACGCGACCTTGCACAATACGGTTAACCGCGATGTCCACATTCCGCTTAGAAATATTAAAGACAAGCAGCCAGAATTTTTGGTCATTAACTCACTATTGTCAGAAGAAGCGGTGCTGGCATTCGAGTACGGTTACGCCTGTTCGGACCCACAGACCATGGTTATTTGGGAAGCACAGTTTGGTGATTTCGCCAACGGTGCTCAAGTGGTTTTAGATCAGTTCATCTCCAGCGGTGAAGCAAAATGGGGCCGTTTGAGTGGCCTCACCATGTTTTTACCTCATGGTTACGAAGGTCAAGGCCCTGAGCATTCTTCAGCACGTTTGGAGCGTTATTTGCAGCTTTGCGCTCAGCACAATATGCAAGTGTGTTACCCAAGCACACCGGCTCAGATGTTTCATATGATCCGTCGTCAAATGATTCGCCCAATGCGTAAGCCATTGATCGTAATGACGCCTAAGAGCCTGTTGCGACATAAGCTATCCACCTCATCACTAGAAGACCTGCACAGTGGAGAGTTCCAAACGGTTATCCCAGAAGTTGATAAGCTAACCAATAAAAATGTTAAGCGCGTGATATTCTGCACAGGAAAAGTTTATTTCGACTTATTAGAGCAGCGCCGAGAAGATAAAATAAAAGATATCGCGATTTGTCGTGTTGAACAACTTTACCCGTTTCCTCACGACGCCGTGACTAAAGAACTAAAACGCTATCCCAATGCTAATGAAGTAGTATGGTGTCAAGAAGAGCCAAAGAACCAAGGCGCTTGGTATCAAATCATGCATCATTTTAAAGCCCATGTTGAAGACAAGCACACGGTGCTATATGCAGGTCGTGAGGCCTCAGCGTCTCCTGCAGCTGGGTATTTAGCGGTTCACCGAGACCAACAATCGACACTCGTAAAAGCGGCCCTTTCACCACTGAACGAGAGCGATACTAGAAATGTTGAGACGATTAAATAATATCGATTCAATTCTAAATTAAACATTAACGAAACTGCACTCTCACCATTTGCAGGAGCAATCAATATGTCAGTTGAAGTAAAAGTTCCCATTCTTCCAGAATCCGTCGCCGATGCAATTGTTGCAACTTGGCACAAAAAAGTCGGAGATTCGGTCAGTGTTGACGAAAACATCGTCGACATCGAAACCGAAAAAGTTGTTTTAGAAGTACCTGCTACGGTAGACGGTGTAATTACCGAACTTCGCGTAGAAGAAGGGGCAACCGTTGGTGAACAAGAAGTCATTGCAATCATTGAAGAGGGAGCTGCCGCGCCTTCTCCTACACTAGAAGCCTCAGCCGTTTCTGAGAGCAGCGATACAGATACGTCAAGTGATGACGCCGACAAATTGAGCCCTGCGGTTCGTAAAATGTTGGCGGAAAACAATTTGGACGCGAGTAGCATCAAGGGTACGGGTAAAAATGG
>CAYQVT010000171.1:0-7939 GCA_964420885.1 uncultured Gammaproteobacteria bacterium | reverse complement strand
CTGTAACGCCGACGAAGGCGACTCTGGCACCTATGCCGACCGTTTACAGATGGAAGCCGACCCATATGGTTTGATCGAAGGCATGACCATTGCCGCGATTGCCGTAGGTGCTGACAAAGGTTACATTTATTTGCGCGAGGAATATCCACATTCTCACGAGAAACTCAATCAAGCCATCGAGAGCGCCGTGACCGCGAATTTACTTGGTGACGATATTCTAAGCTCTGGCCATAACTTCGACCTAGAAGTTCGCCTAGGTGCTAAATCCTACATTTGCGGTGAAGAGACAGCGCTGCTTGAAAGTTTGGAAGGCAAGCGTGGCGTTGTTAGAGCGAAACCGCCACTTCCAGCACTTGAAGGTTTGTTCGGCAAACCGACGGTTGTTAATAATGTATTGTCGCTATCGACCATACCGTTCATATTCGAACAAGGGGCGCAAGCCTACGCAGATTATGGAATGGGTCGCTCTCGCGGGACCATGCCGTTTCAATTAGCAGGCAATCTCAAACAATGTGGTTTGGTGGAGTTAGCCTTTGGCATCAGCTTAGATGAATTGCTTCACGATTTCGGCGGTGGTTCGGCCAGCGATAAGCCTCTCAGAGCGGTTCAATGCGGCGGCCCGTTGGGCACCTATTTACCGGAATCGCAATGGCATACTGAAATGGACTACGAAGCTCTCGCCGCCATTGGCGGTGTGTTAGGCCATGGTGGCATCGTCGCTTTCGATAGTTCAGTCGACATGTCGGAACAAGCTCGTTTCTCAATGGAGTTTTGTGCCGAAGAGTCCTGTGGGAAATGCACACCATGCCGAATCGGTGCCACGCGAGGGGTCGAGACCATCGACAAAGTACGCGCTAATGATGACCGCGAAGCCAATCTAAGTTTGTTAGAGAGCTTATGCAATACGATGGAAGGCGGCTCACTTTGCGCCATGGGAGGCATGACACCCTACCCCGTCAAAAGCGCCTTAGAACATTTCAACGAAGACTTTCATAGCGTCACCGAAATTTCGGTGGACAGCTTTAGAAAAACAGGTATCTCATCATGATACGAGTAGAGCACCCAAACGATCCGTCCAAAGATTACGGCACCCCATCGCCGATTTCCTATAACGACATCGCTGACAAGCTGGATGTCGACTCGGTTACCGGCATTATCGATGGAGTTGAAGTTACCGTCACCAAAGGCACGTCTGTGATGCGCGCAGCTGCGATTGCCGATATCAACATTCCCAAACTGTGTGCTACCGACAGTATTAAGGCGTTTGGATCTTGCCGACTATGCTTGGTTCAGATCGAAGGTCGTAGAGGTTCACCTGCCTCTTGCACAACGCCGTTTGAGGAGGGCATGGTAGTCACCACGCAGAATTCAGAACTCGCTGACTTACGCCGAGGGGTGATGGAGCTCTATATCTCTGACCACCCGTTGGATTGCTTAACCTGTTCAGCCAACGGGGACTGTGAATTACAAGACATGGCCGGGGCTGTTGGCTTGAGAGAAGTTCGCTACGGATACGAAGGCGAGAACCATCTTGATGAAGTGAAAGATGAGTCTAACCCTTACTTCACTTTTGACCCTAGCAAATGCATTAGCTGCTCGCGCTGCGTTCGCGCCTGTGAAGAAACTCAAGGCACTTTTGCCTTAACCATCGAGAATCGCGGCTTTGAATCTAAAGTGAGTCCAAGCCAATCACAAGGTTTTATTAATTCTGAATGCGTCAGTTGTGGGGCATGCGTACAAGCCTGCCCTACCGCGACCTTGACTGAAAAATCGATTATTGAAGCCGGTCAGCCTGAGCACTCAAAGGTCACCACCTGCGCCTATTGCGGTGTCGGTTGTGCGTTTAAGGCCGAGATGAAAGGCGAACAAGTTGTCCGTATGACGCCGTATAAAAACGGTGAAGCCAATCGAGGTCACTCTTGCGTCAAAGGACGCTTCGCCTTCGGCTATGCCACTCACAAAGAGCGTATCACCACACCGATGATACGCGAAACCTTTGAAGACCAATGGAAGGCCGTTTCCTGGGACGAGGCGTTCAATTTCGCCGCCACCAAGCTCAAAGGGATTCAAAATAAATACGGTCGTAAATCAATCGGCGGAATCTCTTCATCTCGTTGCACCAATGAAGAAGTTTATTTGGTTCAAAAGATGGTTCGTGCTGGTTTTGGTAACAATAATGTCGATACCTGTGCCCGTGTCTGTCACTCACCCACCGGCTACGGCTTGAAACAAACTTTGGGCGAATCAGCTGGCACCCAAAATTTTGACTCAGTTGAAGACTGTGATGTTGCCATGGTGATGGGCGCCAACCCGACTGATGCTCACCCTGTGTTCGGCTCACGTTTGAAAAAACGATTGCGTGAAGGTGCAAAATTGATTGTGGTTGACCCTCGTCGTATCGACTTAGTTAAGAGTCCACACATTGAAGCGCAGCATCACTTAAAGTTATTACCCGGTACCAACGTCGCGTTTATTAACACCATGGCGCACGTGATAATTCGAGACAAGTTATTTGATGCTGCTTTTGTCGCCGAACGTTGCGACACACAAGCGTTTAAGGAATGGATGGAATTCATCAGCGATGACAAGCATTCACCTGAAAACAATGAAGCGGTTACCGGCATTCCTGCGGCCGATATCACGGCAGCAGCGCATCTATATGCTACCGGCGGCAACAGCGCAATCTATTACGGCTTAGGCGTCACTGAACACAGCCAGGGCTCTACCACTGTGATGGGTATCGCAAACCTCGCTATGTTGACCGGCAATATTGGTCGTCGTGGAGTGGGTGTTAACCCTCTGCGCGGACAAAACAATGTTCAAGGCTCTTGCGATATGGGCTCCTTCCCACACGAACTTCCGGGTTACCGTTCTGTCGCAGACGATGCTGTGCGTGGCACCTTTGAAGATGCATGGGGCTTACATCTTGATAACGAACCGGGCTTTCGAATCAACAACATGTTAGACGCAGCCGTTGCTGGTCAATACAAAGGCTTATACGTTCAAGGCGAAGACATCGCCCAATCTGACCCCAACACACATCATGTTGAAGAAGCCCTTAATAATTTGGAGTGTTTAATCGTACAAGATTTGTTTTTGAACGAGACCGCCAAATTTGCCACGGTATTTTTACCGGGCGCGAGTTTCCTAGAAAAGAACGGCACATTCACTAACGCCGAACGCCGAATTTCTCCGGTTCGCCGGGTAATGAAGCCGCTCGCTGGGAAAGAGGATTGGGAAGTCACTCAAGGTTTATGTAATGCCATGGGTTACGAAATGAACTATGGGCACCCGCGTGAAATCATGCAAGAAATTGCCAGTCTAACGCCAACCTTTACTAATGTAACGTATGAGCGTCTGGACAAAGAAGGTTCTATCCAATGGCCGTGTAATGACGAGGCGCCGGACGGTACGCCGACCATGCATCTCGAGGAATTTGTGCGAGGGAAAGGCCTATTTAAAATTACCGAATACGTACCCACTGATGAAAAAGTGACGCGCCGCTTTCCTCTGCTATTGACCACTGGGCGTATATTGTCTCAATATAACGTAGGCGCCCAAACTCGCAGAACCGAGAACAACGTTTGGCATGACCAAGATTTGCTCGAAATTCACCCTAGTGACGCGACGGATCGAGGCATTGTTAATGGCGACCGCGTTAAAATTGCCAGCCGTTCAGGTGAAACTCATTTAACCGCTCACATTACCGAGCGCGTGCAACCGAGTGTTGTCTACACTACTTTCCATCACCCTGAAAGTGGCGCTAACGTCATTACTACCGACAATTCTGATTGGGCAACTAACTGCCCAGAGTATAAGGTGACGGCGGTTCAATTAAGCAAGGTTATTCAATCTAAGAAAAACTCTGATTGGCAAGACCAATTCGAGAGTTTTACTGAAAAGCAGTTAGAGTTGGCTGAAATTGAAGAGCCAGCCTAAGAAAATGCCGAAGGACCCAGCGCGCAGGGACTCTCACAAGGGAGTTGAAGAGCGCTCAGTGGTATTGAGGCACTCTGAGCACTTGCAGAGCGCTGCGAGCGACTACATTGCGCAAGAAGTACCCATCGCCATCGCCTACAATGGAGAGAGTCATGCTGTGATGATGGCCAGCCCAGTCGATCTGAGGGATTTTGCAATTGGCTTTAGTCTGACTGAGCGCATCATCGACCAGAACAGCGATATTCGAGCGATTGATATTCGCGAAGCAGTTCAGGGGATTACGGTAAATATCCAGATCAAAGCAAGTCTGATGCAACGTCTAAAGGGTAAGCGTCGCCAGCTTAGTGGACGATCAGGTTGCGGAATTTGTGGCATCACGGAATTAGCAGCGGCCTTACCAGAAATCGCCCCCCTTGAAGAGTCAAATGCGCCTTTGCATCACGTTGTCGACAACGCTGTTGAACGACTCAAAAAAAATCAATCAATGCAACAACAATGTGGAGCTGTTCACTGTGCCGGTTTATTTAGCGTGGACGGTACACTGATTGCAATAAGAGAAGATGTGGGGCGACATAATGCCTTAGATAAGCTAATCGGAAGCCAAGTAGAAAGCTTAGAAAATGATTGCTTTATTGTTATGTCAAGCCGCGCAAGCCATGAGTTAATCGCTAAAGTGGCGATCAGCGGGATCAATACACTGGTTACCATATCGGCCGCTACGTCGTTGGCGATTGATTTGGCTGAAAAGGTAAATCTAAACTTGATTGGCTTTATCCGTGATAAGCGGCAGGTCATTTATAATTAGTGTCGGGATAAAACCGTTGCTAGCGGTGCCAGAAACTCTTCATAATTTCGCCATTGATCCATCCCTGTTTTGTAGATGGGTTGACGAACTTGTTCGGCACTCGGTGTTCTCACGGCGCGTTTACTTTTATGAAAGTCGACGCAATTTTGTTCAAATTCTAACCCACAATAATCGAGTATTCGGCGTACTTGCCCATCAAGATCAGCGATGACGTCCTCGTGTTGCACTCGCAATACTCTGCCGGGCAACACCTTATCCCAGTGGTTCATTACATCAACATAGTCAAGGTAGTATTCAGCGATTCCTTCTAAGCTATAACTAAACTCTTGGCCTTCGGCGAATAATTGTTTATAACCACTAAAACAACAGGCCATCGGCTCGCGGCGTGCATCAATGATTTTGGCGTTTGGTAAAATTAGCTGGATTAAGGCAATATGCCGAAAATTATTTGGCATCTTATCGATGAAAAATGGTGCACTTTGTCGATGTGATTGAGTGTCATCGAGGTAGCGTTGACCCAGTGATTGACTCTGCTCCGCATTAATCTGAGACAGAATTGCCGGGTACCTGGGTTCGGAGTTTGAAGATTGGCGGCCGTTAAATTTTTGCGCCAATGACAAAATATTAGCCAACTCCATGGTGCCATCAACCAAGGAATGCGACGCTAAGATTTGCTCAAGCAAGGTTGACCCAGCGCGCGGCAACCCAACTATAAAAATAGGGTCGGCACGAGACTCCCCGAAAGACGATCGAGCCGAAAAGAAAGCCTCATCGAAGTGCTCTTTTTGCAATATTAATTCATTTTTGATGCGAGCCGGCCGATAATCGCTATTGTTTGATTTAAGCAGATTTCCTTGCTGATAGTAACTAAAGGACTGCTCATATCTCCCGATGTCTTCATAGGCCTTACCAAGAGCGAAACACAAATGAATGCGATCATCGTCGGCTATCGTCGCACCGCTTTCCAGCTCTCGCATGGCATCGATTTCCTTGTCATTGAATCGATAGGTTTTTAGATTTGCTAGACTCCAATAGGCATCTCCAAAATCCGGTTTAGCTCGATATGCGGCTTTGTACGCCTCAATAGATTCATTGGCCTGGCCTGCCGTCTTTAGGCTATGACCCAATGCAAGATGTACAGAGTGCAAATTTATTTGACTGTCCAGTATGCGTTGATAGCTGTTGATCGCTGAAGCGTAGTCCCCGACAGATTGTTGCGCGTTGGCGAGACTGATTTGAAAGCCTGGGTTATTGGGGTCTAGCGCAACTAACTGTTCTGCCTGTTCTAGCATCTGTGCAAATTTTTGCCGTTTGTGGAGCACCTCTACGTAGTCCAGGCGCGCGTGTAAAAATTGCGGATTATACTCAATGCAACTTCGCAATAGGAATTCTGCATCACCGAGAATATGAAACTTGATAGCAAGTTGGGCTAGTAAGCGCATCGCTTCGGGGTGGTGACGATTATTTTTTAGAAATTGGCGGCAAAGAGTCTCTGCTTTCAATAACATGCCCTGATGGGTGTAACTTGCAACCGACACTAATTCACGAGGCAAGCTGCTTAACCAGTCCAAATACTGCTTTGCGAATTCGGCTCTTGGATACTCATCTATTCCCAATAGGGCACGCCAACTTCCGTGCAATGCAGGGTTGAGTTCTACCGCGGTTTCGAAAGCTCGAATTGCCGCAGGAGTTTGGCCTAAGCCTTGAAAATTATAACCACGTTCTTGGTACGCTGGGCTATATCTCCGATCGATAGCGTGTATTTGGTCGAGTACCTCTATAGCCACCTGGTACTGAGTAAGTTTGCGCTGGCAAACGGCTAAACAATATAAGGCCTCAATGTGGTCACTCACCTCATCTAAAAGCGGCAACAATATATCTTTTGCTTGCTCAAATTTACTGGAACCAATCAAATTCTTAGCTTGTCTGATAATAGCGTCAGCTTCTAATTTTGCCATGTCATTTCTAAACATCGATCGATGTTAAACGATAAATAAAAAAGAGGCGATATCAACGACATCGCCTCTTTAGGGAAACGGCTAATAGCCGCCCAAATTTACGACCACCTAATAATCGTAAGTTACACGCAGACCAACGGTTCTAGGGCGAATCGGGATGACTCGAAAAATCAAGTCCGGTGCACCAACGTCTAATTCACCAAGTTCGTCAGTCAAGTTATCAAGATACAAACTGGCACGCCAGTTTTCATTTGATACGCCAATCGACGCGTCGACTTGTGTATAGCTATCGGCTGGGAATCGAGCTATTTCTACTAAACTGGTAAAACGATCGTCAGTATACTTAGCGACTCCTTGAACAAATCCTTGGTAATTACCAAAGTCTTGCTCATAACGCATACCAAAGGTTGCCTGCGTCTCGGGAGCAAACGGCAATTGTGAGCCTACTGGGCTAATATTGGTAACCGTTTGTGGCAACTCTATTAGCTCAGAATCAATATAACTGAATGACCCAAATACGCTTAGATTCTCCGTTGCTGCCCATTCTGCATCAAACTCGAAGCCTTTAATTTCGGCATCACCGACGTTATCAAAAAATGTCGTATTGGTAATACTGAAATCAAGAACACCTTGTTGCAGATCGGTAAAATCAACGTAATAGACCGCACCATTAAAACGAACTTTATTGTCGAAAAGTGTGGTCTTCCAACCTAGCTCAAAATTATCAGCGTTATCACTTTCAAAGAAGAATGGAATTGGGTTACTGGCAGGGCCTAAACCTCCATTTCGATTAAAACCTCCGGAACGAAAGCCTTCTGAATAGGTACCATACACCAACGCGCCATCACCTATTTTCCAATTCAAGTTGAATTTAAAAATAGTATCGGATAACTCGGCAGGCGTTTGCCCTTCAAGTATTGCGTCTACATTGTTGCCAAAATCACCAGGCACACGTGCACCAAAGTTCGAAGACCCGGTCAAACCAATATCAATTGTGTAGTTTCTAGCGCCTAAAGTAGCGGTAATGTTGTCACTAATATCGTAGGCAAATTCACCGAAGAAAGACACTTCTTCTCGATCGGTTCTAAAATCGTTGAAGAATGTCACGCCTGGGTCACGAGTACTGCGATCAGTTGCGAATGCGGTTGATATCGGGTCGTTCGGTACAAAGCCAACTACCGTAGACGCCGGGTAGGTAAAGTCTGCACGCTCTACAATTTGCTGATTATCAATGTAG
>CAYQVT010000170.1:0-7971 GCA_964420885.1 uncultured Gammaproteobacteria bacterium | reverse complement strand
TCCACCAAGGATTGCATCGCAGATTCGCTCGCCCATGCTGTGTGAGGCGTGATAATAACGTTATCACGATCAGCGATGGATAATAGTGGAGAATCATCTCGAGGAGGTTCCTGGGCTAACACATCGAACGATACGCCACCAATGGTTTGGTTTGTAACCGCTTTAACCACACTTGCTTCGTCGACGATGCCTCCGCGCGCAGTGTTGATGAGAATTGAATTGGGTTTCATTCTCTGTAATTCCCTGCTCGATATTAGGTTCTTGGTTTCAGGTGTTAAGCTGCAATGAATGCTAATAATATCGGACCTCGAAACCAGTTCATCAAACGCGACGCGTTGGGCGTAATTATGAGACTTGTCGCTGCGAGCGGTGTAAATAACTTGCATGCCTAGGGCCGCCGCTTTATCTGCGGTGACTCTACCAATCTCGCCTAAACCTATCACGCCAAAGGTGGAATCCGACAAATCGTTTATGGGGTCACCAAAGAGGCAAAATGAAGAACTACCTTGCCAATGATTGTTAATCACGGCCCGTCGGTAGCTTAATAGTTCGCGTCGGAGGCAAAGCGCCGATGTGATCACGTGCTCGGCGACGGCATTGGCTGCATAATTTGGAATATTACTCACGGAAACATCTAGCTCGTTACAGGCTTCCAAATCGATAATATTGAAGCCGGTGGCTGACACTGCAATATGCTTAACAGTTGGGCAGGCCAACAATACTTCTCTACTTATTGGTACCTTGTTGCTGACAAGCACATCAGCCCCGTAACAACGCTCAAACACTAAGTCGGGAGGCGTCGATGGATAATCAATCCAACAATGAGCGACCGACGGAGGCTGCACTTTAAAACGCTCCGGAATACCGGCGCGGTCTAGATAGACGATTTTTTTTGGTGATATAGTCGAACGGTTCTTTTCTGGCATTTGTGTATTGTAGTGCAGTTGGTTTGCGAATCGAAATCCCTTACACTTCGGGGCTGCAATTTGGCGTTTAATAATCCAAGCAAGTTATGACTTGGTGCAGCTTTCAGTAAAATTTCGTGGAGGAAATGTGACAGAACAACTCATCATCGCTTTAGATCAAGGCACCACAAGCTCTCGCGCGGTGCTGTTTAACCATGATGCTGACATTGTCGATGTCTCGCAGCAAGAGTTTACTCAACATTTCCCTAAACCTGGTTGGGTGGAACACGATGCCAATGAAATATGGGATTCCCAATTTAGGGTGTTGCAGACGCTCGCCGCTAATAATCAGTTAAGACCTGAAGATATTGCTGCTATTGGAATTACTAATCAGCGAGAGACAACCATTGTCTGGAATAAGAATACCGGTGTGCCTGTCTATAACGCAATTGTTTGGCAAGACCGACGCACGGCAGCGAAGTGCGATGAAATTTCGTCTAAGGGTTGGAAAGATAAAATTCAAGAAAAGACCGGTTTGGTGATCGATGCGTATTTCTCGGCAAGTAAGGTTCAATGGATTTTAGAAAACGTCGAAGGGGCACGTGAGCAAGCCGACGCTGGCGAGTTGCTCTTCGGTACAGTAGATTCCTGGTTAATCTGGAAGCTTACTGACGGAAAGGTGCACGCGACGGACCCAAGTAATGCGGCGCGAACCATGCTTCTCAACATCAACAGTTGCGAGTGGGACCCGGAATTACTCGAATTATTTGAGGTGCCGGTTTCGATGATGCCCCAAGTGCGAGACAGTTCTGCCGACTTTGGAACGGTAAGTTTTCAAGGCTCGGAGGTACCGATCTCAGGCGTTGCAGGTGATCAACAAGCGGCACTATTTGGACAAACCTGTTTCGCTAAAGGAATGGCTAAAAATACCTATGGTACGGGATGTTTCCTATTAATGAACACCGGCAGTCAGCGCATAGATAGTGAGTCTGGTCTATTGAGTACCATCGCTTGGTCGTTGAATGGCCAAGTTACTTACGCTCTAGAAGGCAGCGTGTTCATCGCCGGGGCCGCGGTGCAATGGCTGCGTGATGAGTTGGAGTTCATTGAGTCTGCTAGTGAATCAGAGACCCTAGCACTCGAAGCCAACCCTGAAAGTGATGTTGTCGTGGTTCCTGCATTTGCAGGCCTAGGTGCGCCGTATTGGGATATGTACGCACGCGGTGCAATCTTTGGCCTTACACGTGATTCTGGGCGGCCGGAAATTGCCAAGGCCACCTTGCAATCTTTGGCGTATCAAATCTTTGATGTCTTGACAGCGATGCAAATCGACAGCGGTATCGAACTCAGTCAACTTAACGTTGATGGTGGTGCGATTGCGAATAATTTTCTAGCTCAGTTTCAGGCTGATGTGCTGCAAAAGCCGGTAACACGGCCTCAGGTGTTAGAATCAACCGCATTAGGTGCGGCTTACTTGGCAGGTTTAAGAGTAGCGTATTGGAATATGGACGATCTAAGTAAGGTACGCGAAATTGAGCGCGAGTTTGAGCCCAAATTAGCACCTGAAACTATTAGAGCCTTGCTCAAACAGTGGCACAAAGCGGTTAACCGAAGTAAACAATGGATCGATGCAGATGAATGATTCTCAATTGCAAGAACTGCAAGTGAAGGTTGCGTTTCTAGAAGATTCACTAAGTAAAATGAGCGATGAATTTTTTATTCAACAGCGAGAGTTAGAAGATCTGAAGAGTAAGTACGCCGCCCTGGTCGGCAAACTACGCAGCGTGCAAAACACTCAGACAGACGTTGCTGACCTTATTGATGAGAGACCGCCTCATTATTAATTCCGTTTTAAGCGAACATAAGTCATTGAATGCTATGTCGTTTAATTTGTAGTAAAGAATTTGTTGACAAACTTTTAACTACTGTATAAATTAACAGCATATCGAAATACCTACAGCAAATTCATTACCGGAGACACCAATGGATGATAATAAACAAAAAGCGCTCGAAGCCGCGCTAACCCAAATTGAACGACAATACGGCAAGGGATCGGTCATGCGTTTGGGTGACGACCCCAAAAATGGCGAAGCAATCGATGTGATTTCCACTGGCTCGATTGGTTTAGATGCAGCGCTAGGAGTGGGTGGCCTGCCTCAAGGTCGCATCGTCGAAATTTATGGTCCCGAATCATCAGGTAAGACAACGCTGACGCTAGAGGCGATTGCACAAGCACAGAAGAAAGGTTTAACCTGCGCGTTTATCGATGCTGAGCACGCCTTAGATCCTGCCTATGCGAAGAAGTTGGGTGTTGATATTGACAATCTATTGGTATCGCAGCCGGACACTGGAGAGCAGGCGCTTGAGATCGTCGATATGCTGGTACGCTCTGCTGCCGTGGGCATGATCGTGGTTGACTCAGTTGCGGCGTTAACGCCAAAGGCTGAAATCGAAGGCGATATGGGTGACTCTCACATGGGCCTACAAGCGCGATTATTGTCGCAAGCATTGCGTAAGCTTACGGGTAACATTCAAAAATCGAATACATTGGTAGTCTTTATCAACCAACTTCGCATGAAGATTGGTGTTATGTTTGGTAACCCCGAAACCACTACTGGTGGTAATGCTCTTAAATTCTATTCATCGGTCCGTTTGGACATTCGTCGTATTGGTGCAATCAAAAAGGGCGATGAAATCTATGGTAATCAAACCCGTGTGAAGGTGGTAAAGAACAAGGTTGCGCCTCCGTTTAAGCAAACCGAATTCGACATTTTGTATAACCAGGGGATCTCAAAAGAGAGTGAATTAATTAGTATCGGCGTTGAACATGACATTGTTGAGAAGTCTGGCGCATGGTACGGCTATAACGGTACTCGAATCGGTCAAGGTAAAGACAAGGTGCGAGAGTTTTTGAAAGAAAATGTAGAAATGGCCGAGGAAATAGAGGCCAGAGTGCGGACTTCCTTAGGTGTAGGCGGTACCGCTGATGGTGAAGAAGACGCCAAGGTAAAAGCTAAAGAGGCTGCTGATAAAGCTTAGGCCACCAGCTCTACCTTTACTAAACCCACCATAGTTTGGCAGAACAGCCTTAACGTTAGTAATGCGAATTATTCGCCCAAAAAAGAAACCAGGGATTGGGTGTACTAGCGTTGAGGCCTTTGTTGACGATTCAAACACCAATGCAGATACTGAAATTTGTGATAGCGGAAAGACTGAAGCGGATCTAACTCAAGCTTGGTCTGGAGGGAATATTAAACCCGAAATACTTGATTCAATTGCACCTGGAAAAAAGCGTCGTCGTTCAGAGCTCGCTGCGTCGACGGTAGGTCATTCTAACGAGCTTGAGATAGATCCAGTCAAAAAGGAATTTAATAATTTACTAGCCACTGGTGTGCGTTTACTTGCAATGAGGGAGCACAGTGTTAAAGAAATTACTAACAAGCTCAAAGATAAAGCTATTACGCCGGATTTGCTTCATGCGGTGGTCGATGAATTACTTGCCAAGAAATATCTTAGCGACGAGCGCTTTACTGAAAGCTACGTCCGGTCTCGTCGAAATAGAGGCTTTGGTCCAGTAAAGATAAAAGCAGAATTAAAAGTCAAAGGGATCAGCAATACGCTAATTCAGGATTACTTGGAAGAGGGTTCGGCTCTTTGGATAGATATTGCTGAAGCGCAATACCGAAAGAAATTTGGTCTCACACCAGTGATTGATTATCGAGACTGGACTAAGCGGGCTCGATTTTTACAAAATAAAGGCTTTACCGGGGAACAAATCCAATCTACGCTTCCTGATTTTTCGGCAGATTAAAGCACGCGTATTAAACCCTTGTAGCGTTGATAGATTAACAAATTAGTCTTAAGAGGAAGTCTCTTTAGCGATAGATAGTTGTACTCTCTAGCCAGTCTTGAGGGAATTAGAGCTGAGTTTCTCAATCTATTTTGTTGATTTTCTGGTTTGCCGATTTACATACCATTTCAATGCTTTTTCGATTAAGCCGTTGTTTGTTTCTTGCTCCGGAATCGGTTCCGCGTTGTCGCTTAGATCACTTGTTGCTCCACCGGCACGATAGAGCTCTGAATACATTGCTAGCACTTTCTCTTTGATCATTCCACGCAGCGGCACGTGAGCGATCATTCCATAGGTAGCAGCGCCACCTTGATTCGCTAACTCGGGGTTTGCTTTGACGGTCTCTATAGCTCTCTTTAAGTCACTCAAATACTCGTCGATTACCTTAAGATGCTGTGCCGTCACCATAGCGTGTAAACCATCAGGTTTTTGATTCTTATTCACTTTCCAACCATAGCTATCCATTTGATCTCCAACCGCAAAGATATTTACCTGTGGGCTACAAGAATTGTACGCGAGCAATGGGCCTTGTGGCGCACCCATGATTTTTAGTTCTGGAATAGCGCCGATACCGTTCTTAAGTTTGTCAACGGCTTGCATAGTTTCCATGGCGAGTCGCTTATAGCCATCAATACCAAAGTACTGTATTGCCGCCCAAGCGCTCGCATACGCTCCGCCGGGTCGAGTGCCTAATAGTGCCGAGGACGCGAACACTCCGCCTGACCAGTCGGCTTGTACAAACATTTGGTAGCGCAGGATGTCGAGCGAGCGGTAAGTAATGGTACTTGCGCCTTTTGCCGCATAGCCGTATTTATGAATGTCTGCTGAAATCGAGGTCACCCCGGGCACGCGATAGTCCCACAATGGTAGATCTTCGCCATTCATTTCCATGAATGGCAGAATGAAACCACCCACACACGCGTCAACATGCAGTGGTATTCCTCGTTTTACAGCGATCGCACCCATGGCTTCAATCGGGTCAATCGTACCGTGAGGGTATTCGGGTGCGCTGGCCAAAATCATCACCGTATTGCGATTGATCATTTGTTTCAGTTTTTTGAGATTTGGTGTGAGGTCCTCATTCAGTGGGACTTGACGTATCTTAACGCCAAAATAGTCGCTGGCCTTATACCAGGCAACGTGTGCCGATTCTGGTATGACCATCTCTGGCTTTTTAATACCCCGCTTATCCATCGCCATGTCACGATAGGTTTTAACCGCTAGCAAGCAACTCTCGGTGCCACCAGAGGTAACTACTCCACAAACCTCTTCGGTTCCGTTTAATATGTTCGCCGTCGCTTCAATGATTTCATTTTCCATTGTTTTAAGGCTTTTAAACGCGGTTGGGTTCAACCCGTTTTCAGAAGAGTATTTAAAATACGATTCTTTCAATAATTGTTGGTGAGCCTCGTCAATGTAGTAAACCAGACTCCATAGTTTACCGTTTTTGTATTCTGGATCTTCGGCCTTAAAGCTCTCCAGTTGGGAGAATATTTCTTGTTCGCCTTTTCCAGACTCAGGCATTGCTTTATGGGAATTTTTTGTCATATAGGTACGGGCCGATTTAGTTTGTTTGGTATTGAGTAAATGGTAGTGACTTCGCTGCCATGAAACGTTTTATCCTATACTTTGTAAAAAAAGTGCGAGGCTGATGCCTAAGTAATTCCCGACGGCGAAACCGATGATTCCGGTGGTCATGCCGCTAAGCAAAGAATTGCGATTCCCCAACGCTTTAGCCATCAACGGTACGAAGGGTGGTGAGCAGATAGCGCTAACTGAAGTTACCATAAAGGTGTCGCTATCTATCTTGGCTATTTTGCAAAGCAATGCATGCATGATCAAGCTGCTGATCATGGTGCCAAATAGGAAAATAGCTACGGTTACATTGAGTTCTCCGAGTTTCCGTATGTCGGCCATAGAGGCAACTACAATGCAGAAAATAAGAATCAGATACATGCCTATTTTATACGATAGATACAATTGACGTACGTTTTCACGAAGTGATAACAAAATTGCAAAACTGGTCAAACATAAAATTGTCACGGCCGCGGTGTTGTCAGTGTTGAATATTTCTTTGACAGTACCAGCGCAGAACAGAGATAAGCCGAGTATCAGTGTGGAAAGAGTTACAACTTTTCCAATTTGTAGGTAATTTTTAGGTTTTAGCAGGACTGTATAATTGTCGTCATAGAGTTCAAAATTTGTATCGGGCAGATGCGCTTTGGTCGACGGAGTATCACTGTCAGTTTGGTAGGGGAGTAGCCAACGAAAGAACGGAATTGCAACACTTAGCATAAACAAAAGATATATACCGCCTAGCAGCGTGTCAAAACTATGAAATAGAAGATATAAATCATCAGCGATTCCTAAGCCACTTTTTATTGCAGCGAGGTTAGCGGTGCCCCCTGTGTAAACACCAACGGACATGGCCGCGAGGTGGCTGCTTTGAACCGCATTGGTGTCGGCATACAAAAAATAAAAGCTTGTCGCTACGGCCACCACAGACGTAGTAGCAAGAATAAGGCTAAGCATGGCTTTACCTGCCATAGACGACCATTGTTTAACATTCAACGAGAACAACAACATTGGCAAGGCGAGGGCGACTGATACTTCAGAAAGATCGCTTTGAAGTGTCTGCATCGATTCGGGAATGATCCCAGAATTCCCCAACAAAAGCCCTACTAAATAGCAAAGGATAATCGCACCAAGTTTTTTCGCCCACGTAAACTGATTCGAGAACCACAAAATCAGCCCTGGTAGCGAAAACATCAGAAGAGCAATTAAAAAGGTGAGCATGTCGAGAAGTATATCAGAGGCTATATCGGCAATAAGGCGAACATCATAAGCACGCAATGTGACATAGCGCTTCCATAGCGTGTCAGTTTGTAATTTTACGATAGAGTGAATCGTGAGGCTTGTTAGTGTTAGCCAACTTCATGTGAAACCATGAACCGTGTGGTATGTTTTCTGACTGAATAATCTAGGCTTTTGGCAATATACGTATTGTTGGTTTATTGCCATGAGAAATCACATTCATATAGAGGTTGTTAATGACAGACAAACAATTCAAAGAGCAGGGAGGCGCCGCAACGATGGACCCAAACCCGGTCCGTCGTTGGTTGATTTCCAAAATGATGACGAGAATGTCAAGTCATAAGCTTCAGCAAAAAGAAAGGCTTCGAGTAGAGCGACAAAGGGTTAAGGCCAAACAAGATA
>CAYQVT010000169.1:0-7974 GCA_964420885.1 uncultured Gammaproteobacteria bacterium | reverse complement strand
TGTGCTTATCAAGCTTTGCGATCGCCTGCATAATATGCGCACGCTCGGCGCGGTCAAGTCTGAGAAACAAAAACGCGTGGCTACCGAAACCTTAGAGATATTTTCCCCCTTGGCGAACCGCCTTGGGGTTTGGCAAATTAAATGGGAGCTTGAAGATTTGAGCTTTCGCTATATAGAGCCAGATATTTACAAGACCATTGCGCGGAAGCTGGCTGAACGTCGTATTGATAGACAATCTTTTATCGACGAATTTATTGATAGTGTTGCGCAAGAGCTAGAGAAAGAAGGCGTTGATGCTGAAATTCGGGGTCGTGCAAAGCACATTTATAGCATTTGGATGAAGATGCAAAAGAAGGGCTTGGAATTCGAACAATTATTCGATGTTCGAGCGGTGCGAATTTTGGTTAGCTCAGTCAAAGATTGTTATGCAGCACTTGGTGCTATTCACACTAACTGGACTTTCATTCCAGGCGAATTTGACGACTATATCGCCACTCCTAAAGAAAATAATTACCGATCCATACACACAGCGGTAATCGGTCCAACAGGCAAAGTCGTTGAAGTGCAAATACGCACGCACCAGATGCATGAATACAACGAACTTGGTATTGCAGCTCACTGGCGATATAAAGAAGGCAAAACTGATAACGACCAAGCGGTAAATAATAAGATTCTATGGTTGCGTCAATTGCTCGAGTGGAAGGATGAGGTCGCCGACGCCAGTGAGTTTGTCGATCGCGTTAAAGATGAAGTATTTGAAGATCGAGTGTATGTGTTTAGTCCTAAAGGAAAGGTAGTCGATTTATCCTATGGTAGTACTCCGATTGATTTCGCCTATGCGATACACACCGAAGTAGGGCATCGTTGTCGAGGCGCCAAGGTTAACAGTAAGATGGTGCCGCTGACACATCGTCTAAAAACCGGCGAACAAGTAAGTATTGTGACTTCAAAGTCGGGTGGTCCAAGTTTGGATTGGTTAGACCCACACAAAGGCTATGTGCGTACTCGCCGCGCGCGCGCGGGTATTCAACATTGGTTCCGCCACGAACATCGTGATGAAACAATTGCCCACGGCCGAAATATTTTGGACCGAGAACTTGATCGCATGAATGTCAGTGATGTGAGTATCGAGCAACTCGCCAAACGCCTTAAGGTAGAAGACGCTGAAGAATTGTTTTTTAAAATGGTTGACGGTTCTATTAAGCCTGGTCGAGCTGCAGCGATGGCGCAACGTATGCTAAAGCCGGTAAATTTTGATGAGGATGAACAACTCGAAATGAGTTTTCGCGGTGGCCGCGCTGCTAATGACGACATTAAGCCCACTGATATGACCATACACGGTGTCAGTGATTTAATGACGAGCTTAGCGAAATGTTGCCAACCGGTACCAGGAGACCGCATTCTCGGATTTGTAACACGTGGAACAGGTGTAACAATACATCGCGAACTTTGTCCGAATATTTTGTACCAAAAACATCAAGCAGGTGAGCGCGTTGTGGAAGTTGATTGGGGCCATAGTCAAGAGCGAGTTTACCCTATGACGGTACTCATTAATGCTTTCGATCGCAAAGGCTTATTGCGCGATGTCTCAACGGTGTTTGCCGATGAAAAGGTTAATGTACTGGAAATGAGTACAAGTACCGATGCTAAAAACCAGTCGGTTCAAATGGAGTCTTTGGTCGAAGTGACTGGTTTTGAGGCGATGAGTCGACTATTAGCGAAACTGGACCATCTGCCGAATGTCTTGTCCGTAAAGCGAAAAATTTAACCTGGGTTAGGAAATAATATCCTCAAATAATGCATAGTATATGTGTTCGCTATAGCCTTCACGCAAATGCAACTCAGCATTTGGCAGTTGCGAGGCTAAATTTTTTACGCCCTCAAGGTTGATTCGGTTATCGTCGTCGCCCCACCATAAATCAACGGGCACTGAAATCTTGCTCAAATCCACGTTGCGCGGTGATAGGCAATAAACCATTTCGTGAGAGATACCATCAAGACCTGAACTACTGGCTTGCCTAAAGCCATCTATCATTAGCTCGATTGTATTGTTACTGTGGAATATTTCTCGCTCGGCATTACCTAAACTATTTTCTAACATATTGCGATAATGACTCGATAGGTTCATGGTCACACTTTTTAACCATAACTCATAAATTTCGCGCGCAAATCGTTTGGACGCCTGAATCAGCCGAGTGCTCGGTGCAAAAATACCAATTAAGTATTCGGTGTCTTTTTTGTGATTGACAAAGACCGGTGAAGACAACCTAACTCGTTTAAGTCTTGTGTCCGCTTCAACTGCGAAGTTCAATGCTATAACCGACCCCAGAACCGTACCAAGCAAATCATATTGAGTAAGCTCTAGTTCGTCGATAAATTCTGAAAGCATCGCATTCCAGCTATTTGGATGACTCTTTATATACGGCGTTAGACCATACCCGGGTCGGTCAGGGATTATGATGCGCTTGTTTTGACGCTGACATATATCTTCATACCCCATAGGAATAGTCACACGGCAACCATAGCCATTGTGGCACACGATAATCGGGTGACCGTCCGCTGGCCCATATTCTCGATACGCTATTTTGGTGCCGTTTTTGAGGGTGACGAAGTTGTCTTTGGCTGACTCGGTCGGCAAATTATCGAGTACATCATCATTGCCGAAATAGGTATCGAGTATTTGTGATTCATCGGTTAACACTAAGCGCACTATATCGGCTTGAGACTTAGTATCGGTCTTCCTAAACAGTGCCTTTAAGTGGGTCTTTATGGTGTTTTCAGAAACAAAGGAGCTGCTTGCGATTTGCTTAATGTTTTTTCCATGAATAAGGTTGATTAAAACCGATTGTTCTTTGTCAGTGAATTCATAACGTTCTACTAACCCTGTATTTAGCGCTTTGTTGTTGGCACTTTGGTCGACCACTAATAGCAAGTAGAAGGTAGACAGCAGGTCGTTGTTATCGCGCCTGCTTTGAATTGACCTAAGGTAGAGTTGTTCGTTATTCTGATCGCGATAATCCACCGCGTAGAGCCCGCTTTGATTACCCTCATGATGAAGCTTATGATTTTGTTCCGCGGCAAGTTTTACTTTGTCTAAAACCACTAACTTGAGTTTGCTTGAGTTCTGAGTTTTTTGAACGAGGTTGTATAAATCTTCGGCATTTTTGTTGCGATATATCATTCTAAATGCATCATCAAGAATGATCATCTTAAATCGGCTTTTATCCAACAGAGTACTAAACGCCATTAGCGCTTCATTAGTACCGCTGATTCGGCTTAATATTTGATCGCCTATGGCTAATTCAGAAAAGTTCTCAGGGTCGTCTATGGCATCGGTTTCATCCAGAACTTGATGCATGATGTCAATGTAATCGTTGTGCCAACGATCGGGCTTTCCTATGATTCTATAAACTAGACTGCTGAAAAGTGAATTGTCCATCTCCATACCTATAAAATTTGGCCAGGCAGAGCAGATGTTTTTTGGTCCAAACTATACTTTGCTAGTTAAGGTCCAAGGCGGTGTTCGAGACCACAGCTTGCCAAAGCACTTATTATTATTGTCAATGATGATAACTGACGGAGTTTGCTCACAACAATCTAACTTTAGTTCAGTTTCATATCAATACACATTATTTGGCATAGTAATTGGCAAATCATAGCCAGCTCGGCACATTTTTAGTAAACTGCGTTCGAGTGAAAAATGCTCAACGCATGACTATCAGACTGAAACTTATCTGTTTCTAATACTTTTTCTACGAGGATCAAACATGAAACAACCAGTTCGCGTTACCGTCACTGGTGCTGCCGGCCAAATTAGCTACGCATTACTTTTTCGCATTGCTTCAGGTGCAATGCTGGGCCAAGACCAACCTGTTATTTTACAACTACTGGAAATCACGCCCGCGATGGGCGCCCTAGAAGGGGTAGTGATGGAATTGAATGATTGCGCCTTCCCGTTGTTGAACGACGTGGTGATATCGGATGACCCTGAGGTTGCGTTCAAAGACGCGGACTACGCTCTATTAGTTGGCGCGCGCCCTAGAGGCCCTGGTATGGAGCGAAAAGATTTGCTTGAAGCTAACGCAGCAATTTTCTCAGTACAGGGTCAGGCAATGAACAAGGTCGCGAGTCGCGACATAAAGGTATTGGTTGTGGGTAATCCTGCTAATACCAACGCGTTGATCGCCTCCGCCAACGCGCCTGACCTAGACGCGGGGCAGTTTACCGCCATGATGCGCCTTGATCACAATCGTTCTTTGAGTCAATTAGCTGAAAAAACCGGCGCGCACACGACCGATATCAAACGCATGACCGTTTGGGGCAACCACTCCAACACGCAATACCCGGATATCACCAACGCCACGATAAATGGCAAGGCAGCATCTGAACTTGTCGACCAAGCTTGGCTAGAAGAAAGTTTTATTCCTACGGTACAAGAACGTGGTGCGGCAATTATTAAGGCACGAGGCGCATCCAGTGCCGCATCGGCCGCAGCTGCTGCGATTGACCATATGCGCACATGGGCTCTTGGAACCGCCGAAGGCGACTGGGTAAGCATGGGCATACCCAGCGACGGTAGTTACGATATTGAGCCAGGAATTATGTTTTCTTACCCGGTAACGTGCAGCAATGGTGAGTATGAAATTGTTCAAGGCCTAGATATTAGCGAGTTCAGCCGCTCACGTATGGATGTCACCGAGAACGAGCTCCGTGAAGAGCGTGCAGCAATCGCGCACTTACTCGGGTAGTTAAACCTCCCACATCGCTTTTAAACGCAAAGCCGTTGCCGAACAGGTAACGGCTTTTTTTCCCCTTAACGCTATTACTAGAGCGAATTTATTTTTTTCGAGCGTTAAAGGCTGCCATCTGTTCTGGCGTTGCTTCAGTTTGGTGTTTTTCTTTCCATTCTGAATACGGCATTTTATAGATGATTTCCCGAGCTTGATCTAGGTCAACTTGCTCGCCAAGCTCAGTTGCGGCACTTGAATACCATTTTGCTAAGCAATTGCGGCAGAAATTGGCTAAATTCATCAGGTCTATGTTTTGAACGTCTTTTCGTTCATCGAGGTGCTCGAGTAAGCGGCGAAACGCAGCGGCTTCAATTTCAGTTTGTTTATTCATAGTAATCTCAATAGATCGATAAATTTTTATCGGTGTAAGGTCTTAAAAATTATATTCATTCAGTAGCAAGTGAATCTATTACTCTTCTATGCGGCTTTTTACTAAATAATCCCGGCATCTAAGCTGGCAGCGATGGTCAGACCTTGGTGTCGACATTTATCGACAAAACGCGGTTCGAAGTCACCTTTACAAATAGTAGCGCCTTGAACTTGGCGCCACTTTAAACCGGTGGTTATTTTCGATATTGATATTTCAGTTCCGGTACCATCTAAACCTGCTTTAACGATCACTGCAAAGGGTTTTGCATCATTGCGTTTGGCATCGGCCAAACAGGGGTAATAGATGCGTTCAAAGAAGTCTTTGAGTGCGCCACTCATGTAGCCAAAATTCTCGGTAGTAAACAAGATCAATGCGTCACTCCGAAGCACCATTTCGCTGTCGCAATCGAAGGGTGAAAGCAGTTTTGCTTCGACGTTTTCGATAACTTCATTTTGAGCGCCTGCTAAGATAGCGTTCGCCATCTCCACGGTATTCGGCGAGGGCGTGTGTGCAACGATTAACAATGATTTGGGTCTGTGTGTCATTACTATAGTTTACCTAAACCTAGTTTCGGTTTGAACTCATAAATTAGTAAGCCAATGCACACCATCGACGCACCCATCCATACTTCAGGTACGAGCGCTTCGTTGTTTAACCAGCTGCCAACCGATAGCGCCGATATCGGCGTTATCAAGGTAATGAGAGCGATGCGGTTGGCGCTTACGTGCTTGAGTAAATAGTAATAAAGAGTGAACCCGATACCAGTACCAACTAAACCCAGATAAAAAATAGCCCCCCAGGCTTTTTGGTCGAATTTAATCGTTAACCCTGGTTCAAATATGAGCACCGAAATAACGAAAAAAGGAATCGCAACCAATAAACTGCCAGTGGTAATTTGCATGCCAGGCAGGTCTTGGCCTTTAACTAATTGACGAGTTATTACCGACGTTGCTGAGCTTATGAGTACAGCAATCAAAGTCAGAATTATTCCAGTTATTGAAGCGTCAGCGATGCTCAATCCGGCGGAAAATACCAGATATAATCCACCAAGGCCTAATCCTAGACCCAGCAGTCGGTTGGGCGTTAATTTGGTCTCAGGCTCAACCATCGCTGAAAAAAAACCGGTTGCTAATGGAGATAAACCAAATAGCACTGCAATCCAGCCAGATGGGATTTGTTGCGCTGCTGCGTAGAATAGGGTCATGCAGATAAAGATAGATATTCCGCCTACCAAATATATTTTTCGAGCTGCCCTGTCGGTCCTGAACGATGGCATCATAAAAATAACCGCCGAACCACAAAACACAACACCTATTAACATTCGCAACAGCACGCTGGTCATTGGTGCGCCGCTAGAGCTCCACTGTATCGCGAGAGGGGTCGTGGTCCAAATGCCCAAAACTATAAGGAATGAGATTGGAATCGCGACACTCGAAAAAGTAAATCGGCGAGCGTTTATATCAGGAGTATTCATGATCTGGTTCTCGAGTTGATCAATGGTTTCTATTTACGGTCGTTATTTATAGGTGAATTGTCATTTTATTGAGTGCTTGAATCTCATAAAAAAGCGACGTTTTAGTCAGGTAAAAAAAAACCGCACCCTAAGCCGGAATGCGGTTTTGAAATTCTATCTAACTCAAAATAAGATCAAAACACGCTTGGCACCAGTTTGTGGGTTGAGCGTTTCCAAGGGGCACACACAGGCGTCACGACATTCTTCGTGCGGCGTTGAAGTGCGAAATTGGTAGAAGATCTCATGTGATCAGTCTGGGCTGTTGTTACAACTATGTCAATCCTTAATTAGAATCGTCCGGCACATAAATTAAGATGAAATGTCATCGCTAAACCGCGGGTTGAAAAAGTACACTATAATGCTGGTTTGGCTGTATTGTATTCAGCCACTAATTGAACAACGTAATTAAATTTATTTAAACATTTACGCTTATGTCCACTATTGTAAATCGTCGCGATCTCGACTTCCTAATGTATGAAACACTTCAGCTTGACGAACTGCTGGCTCGAGGCCGTTATAGTGACTACGACCGAGAATCGGTGGGCGCTATTCTTGATTTATCACAATCTCTTGCCGAGGAAAAGTTTCAACCATTTGCTGGGCACTTAGATCAAAACGAACCCAAATACGTGGATGGTAAGGTCGAGATTATTCCTGAAGTAAAAGAAGCACTTGATGCCTACAAAGAGGCAGGCTTATTTGCCAGTGGCTACGATTATGAAATGGGCGGAATGCAGCTTCCATGGATTGTACATCAGGCATTAAGTGCTATTTTTGTGACCGCAAACACATCGGTTACTAATTATATTTTCTTAACGCAAGGCGCGACCAATATGTTAGCCGCCTGCGGTTCGGATGAGCTAAAAGCAAAGTACCTGCCAAAAATGGTCGAAGGCGATTGGTATGGAACAATGTGTTTGTCTGAACCTCAAGCAGGGTCATCCTTGGCCGATATTCGCACTAAGGCGGAGAAACAGGACGACGGCAGTTATAAAATAACCGGCACTAAAATGTGGATTTCAGCCGGCGACCATGAAATTACCGATAATATTGTACACATGGTGTTGGCTAAGATCCCAGGTGCTCCTTCCGGTGTCAAAGGTATTTCCTTATTTTTGGTGCCGAAGAACCGTGTTAATGATGATGGCACTGTAGCTGAGTCAAATAATATCGCTTTAGCTGGTTTGAACCATAAAATGGGCCATAAGGGGACCACCAATTGTTTACTTAATTTTGGCGAAAGCGGGAATTCGATTGGGTTTCTTGTTGGTGGCGAGAATCAGGGTTTGGCTAATATGTTT